>JAKMCW010000016.1 GCA_022428205.1 Flavobacteriales bacterium | reverse complement strand
GTACAGCGGGCATCCTCATTCAGTTCCCGCTCTACTTTGGTATCATGGGCATCATGTCGGGAACCGGGCTTGTGGAGGCCCTCTCCATGGCCATGGTCCGCCTTGCTACTCCTGAGACCTTTGAGCTGTGGACGGTCCTCTCAGCCGGTATTGTCAATGTTTTTGTCCCCAGTGGCGGCGGTCAATGGGCTGTTCAAGGACCTTTACTGATCAGGGCTGCCCTGGACTTGGGCGTCCCCTTGGACCGGACCATTTTGGCCATGGCATACGGCGACGAGCTCACCAACATGTTGCAGCCATTCTGGGCGTTGCCCCTGTTGGGCATCACTGGTTTGGCTGCCAAAGACATCTTGCCCTACACGGTGCGATTCCTGGCTGTTGGCTTGGCTGTCTGCCTGCTCCTCACGGTCCTTCTCTAGGAGTCAAATTGATGGCTATCAGGAAGAATGATGACATGGCTCATTATTCCTGACAGAGGATTCTTACATCTTGATTTTGAGCAATTCTGCTCCAGTTCAATCGAATTCTTCTGCCATGAATCTCCAATATTCCGCATTCCGACGAGCCAATTTGGGTTTACACGGATCTGAGTCGTACTTGATGAAATCCAAATTCGCACTACTCATGTCTTTGATTTTCAAGCAGGTTGCGTCAACACTTCTCTTTTGTGGACTTGTTTTTTCTGGTCTGACCCAGCAAGAATGGGCCTACCACCATCCCGAGCACATCGACCACAGTCACATTCTTGTAGATGCCAATTGGGGCACTGAGCGCATCATCGCAGCCGTGTCACACTACGATTTGGGATTGGGGTCTTCAGGGGCCACAACCAATACCCCACAAGGCAGCTCCATCATCATCCGTCAAAAGGAGGATGGCACCCTCCTTTGGGAAAAAAAATACCTCGCCGGCTACCTGCTCAGAATTTCAGACATGAAAGTCTTGCCGGGCACCAGTGGCCAAACCATCGCAGCAGTGGGCCACATCCGACTGTCCACCTCGGGAACCTTCAGTGACCGCGGCATCATGATGATGTTGGACGCAGGCACCGGAGCCCTGATTGACTACTACGTGGTCAACAACGCCAACCCCCAAATCCCGCTCGATTCGCGCTTGTTGGGGCTGGACTTCTACATGTACGAAAATCAGATGCACGTCGCGTGTGTGGGGTGGACAGGGGATGTCACGTCTACTGCAGGAGCGCACAAGGGTGTGTACTTGCGGTCTTTGATCGGACCGTCAGGGTTTAGCCTGCTGGGAGCGCTCGACTTCGACTCCAACGACGGCGGCTCAGACTACGACTTCCTGGGCAAAGTGGTCAACGATGGCACAGGCATGTTGGTCATTGGATCGACCAACCAATTCGATGTGAATGGACAAAATGAGCAGGGCGCCTTGGTGGCCAGGATTAAGTACAACGGCAACTACGATTGGGGCAAAAGCTATTGGGAAGCTGTTGGGACGGGACAAGACGACGGTGTTGTAGCCGCCGACATCCTTGCCATCCCCGGCCAACCTTTGATTCTGGCCCTGAACCACCTGAAGAATCAGCGGTTGTCGCTCTCCACCCTAGACCCGAATTCAGGATTGACACAGACCAGTTTCTCCGTCGACGTCACCCTGCCGGACAGCCAACTGGAAATCATCAAGGCCTTCGATCTGGAGGCCACAGATGGACAAAACTTCATACTCGGAGGCTACCTCCATGAGCACCCGTGGACGGACGCCGCTGGTACCGCACAACTCGGCAATATCCCGTTCCGCCTCGGGGGCTCCCTGCAGGACCAAGGCATGACGTTTGATGACCTCATTGCTTTCCGTATTCCATCTAAAGCGGCCGGCGAAACCGTGAACAACTGGGCCTACGCCCCCTTTCCGCAAGACCGCTGGCAGCCTTTCGTCTACCACCCAGAGATGTTCACCTTGGAGGCGGGCAATGACGCCAACATTGACCTGCTGCTCACAGGATACCGCGAACGCACATTATCCCCCATTCGATTCGACCTCGACATCATTCCCACCAACTACAGCGGCACTTTCGGCCCATGTGAGGCGGTGACCATCACAGAGGTCATCAATCCCGAGAGCATACCCGAATTTGACATCCCCATCCCGGTTTCCACATCCTTGTCGCTGTTGGAAGAGTCACTGGACATCGCATCCATTGCATTGGACACGCTGAATTGCGGTCAACTGAGTACACCCTTCTGTTCGTTGCCCAACTATATAAGCTCCACCATCAATTGCTTGGATGTAGACTTTGAAGCACTCAACGGGACCACCCCCCCAGCCAACGTCCATTACACCTGGGACTTCGGTGATGGATCGGCCCCCTTGACAGGCACCAACCTCAACCATCCTCCCATCCACTCCTATGCAGGCCCGGGAACCTATTCGGTCACATTAGAGACATACTGCGTCTGGGACCCCCTTACCATTGGCAATGCCGATATCACGGTCACTGTGGAAGAATGCGGACCGCCCCCGTGTGACGTGGGGGACATCGGCATGGACATGTGGCTCTACTGTGGTGAGGGCTGCTGGGGCGGTTTGACGGGTACACGCGCGGCCATCACCTTCGACATGGCCTTGTTCGATCTCAGCGAGGCCGAATACGATGCGGAACTGTGCTTCAGTGACGGCACGACCATGCCCATCAACCTGGACATGCCAATGTCGGTCATCAAGTGCTTCTCGGGCTTCACCTTCTTCAAGAAAGCCTGCTTGAAGATCTATGAAGAGGGCGAACTGGCGGCGGGTGGCGACCCTTGCTACGAAGTCTGCGACAGCGAAACGTGCCTCACCCTCGAGACGATTCCCTTCGAACTCGCAGAAGCACTGCTTCCCGACCTTCACTTCAATGCGTCCACGTGCTCCATCGAGGCCGGCGTTTTGCCCGGTTCCGTCACATCGCGCACGCAGATCATGGCCTTCAACACCCCGTTCCCTGGAGGCAACGATGCCGTGGCCTTCATTTCGGCCTTCCTGGAAGGAGAGGACTTCGCGGACCAAGCGGCCTATCAAAGCCTCGGCAATGCGCTGGGCAGCTACCAGGCCAGCGATTGCGGATACGTGCTGGACGCTGAATTGACCCATGCGGTCGTGGCTTGCCCGCCGGATACCAGCGGCCCCTTGTACTGGCAAGCCGCCGCGCTTGCGGCAGGCCCCAACGCCATCATGATCGGCGCCCAACCCGAGGTACAGCTGGTGTCCGCCTACATCCCGGGCGACATGTTTATGCCCGGTGACATGTACACGCCGAGCTCGCCCATCGATCCCGATGGACTGGACATCGACTTCAACGACCTCATCGCCATCGACCCGACCCTCCCGGGCATCGGGTACAACACGTGGGATTTCACGAACTCCCTTCTCGGCAGTGCCAGTCCAGGGGGAGACGACGTTCTGACGACCACGCCGACCTCGGCGGACGACTGCGACATCCTGCAGGACATCCCCGCGGGCAACTACTACGACAATGGTGTGCTCGGCGCCGCCGCCTTCCTGCTGAATGGCAACACCTCCATTCCGATCACGGAGACAGGTCAGGTCTGTCCAGACCACTACAACTACCTGACCGAGGTCACCCTTGAGGTCTTCAACACCGCGGCGCTCTATGCGCAGGAAGAGGAGGAGTATCCCATGGGCGAATGGACGCCAAACGATGGCGGGGAGGACGAATTCCCCATGAGTGAGTGGACGCCGTTCACCTTTGTGGGCACCAACCTGCTGACCGACGCCACGCTGCAGCCGTTCGATGCCGGTGCGACGGTGGAAGACCTCGTGATTGACTACTACGATGGATACGGAGACGGCTCCGGCACATGGACCATCACCGACCTGCAGGGCAACGTCGTCGCGAGCGGCGCCATGGAGGGAAGTGGTGCGACGGGAGGAGCCCCCACATCCAACAGTGGCATCGTTTCGCTCGCGCCTGGAAGCTACACGTTCAACTGGGACGTGGACTGTTTCGGAGCGTATGACAATTCCGGACTGCAGCTGAGTTTGAACGGCCTAAACCTGCTGAGCTTGACCCCCGGAACAGTAACGCCTGGCATCATCTCTATGGACTTCACCGTTCCCGGTATTGTGATCGTCCCCCCTTCCGCCTCTGTGGATACCACGTGCGATGCCGTCTTCACCCATGACCTCATGGCGTCGGGCCCGCTTCCCCCGAGCACACCGGGCGCTTACATCGCCTTAGAAGACAACATCCAACTCGGGTTTGAGATGTTCTTTGACGGTTTCGGAACAACCTATGGCTCAGCATCCATCTCCTCTGCCCTTCCCACAGTCGGGTCCGGACAGGTGTTGACCACCGGCAACATCTTGGCCGTGTATGACATGTCGGCCTTCCCGAATGTCAACGAGGTCAGCTTTGTCTTCTTTGACGGAGCCGGCATCGAGAACCTTCAGGTCAATGGACACGCCCTGCTCACCGGCGAGCTGGAAACCATGCCGGCGGCCGTGGCTCCAGGCGTGACCATGTCGGTCACCACCGCGGCCTTCCCTGGCTATCAAACCGGCACGGTGGTGCTGACCGGAAACGTGCAGAAGCTCGAAATCGGCGGACAACAGTTCTTCGTGGACCACATCTGTGTGAAGCACGACGGCACGGTCATCCAGACGCCCAATACGGGCGGATGCACGGCCACATGCGACGTGTTTACCGGGTTTGACCTGCTGACGGTTGGAGACCGCTATGGCGACCTCGCAGAAGGGGCCACCATCAGCGTGGCGCCGGGCACGCAGGCGACCACAAGCGACGGTGTGCCCATCTACCTCGAACCGCTCCACGACTTTGGTTCGACGTACTACAACTACATGGCGGTCGACGCCCACTATGGCGGCTGGGGCACCGGTATGTCACTGTGGACCAACAACCTCACCGCCCAATTCGACATCCAATCTATCGTGGATGTGACCGACACGGTCTGCATCGAATTCCGCGATGAAGGCGGGTTCGAGAACCTGTGGATCAATGGGGCCGCACCCGCCACCAGCCCGAATGGCTACGGCGGACTGATGGTCTTCAATGGAGCCATCATCGGCGGCGTGCAGGTGCAGGTCACGGGAGCCAATGTGGGGTATGCCTTTGAAGGCACCATCACCCTGATCGGCGACGTGGACAAGCTCTCCATTGGCGGCCAGGAACTTTGGCTGGACAACCTGTGCATCAGCGAAGGTGCGGCCATCGCGCCGGCGATACCGGGATGCACCTACGCAGACGCGGAGAATTACAATGATCAGGCGACAGCCGATGACGGGTCCTGCATTTTTGCCGAAGTGAACCCTTGCCCAACCGACATCGACGGCGATGGACAGACCGCCACGCAAGACCTGCTCTTGTTGCTCGGTAGCTTCAGTCTCTTCTGCGACGAGTAATCCAAAGCAGCATTCAATGGAAAGGGGGCTTCGGCCCCCTTTCTTTTTGGATGGATTTGGCCCGGAGGTAGGAATAGCCAGCATGCCCCCTCCATCACCGACATCTTAGGCGCCTTCAATGGCGTCAGCAAGCGCGCACACGCGAAAGGCCGATGTTCTGCGGGCCACGGACGGGCGTACCTTCGCGGGCCATGTCGCCCGATCCGTCGACCTTCCACACCTGGACGCTGCCCAACGGCTTGCGTTGCGTGCACCTCGAAGACGGGCGCAACGTCGGGCATTGCGGCCTGTTGATTGAGGCGGGGTCACGTGATGAGCTCAAGGGTGAAAATGGACTGGCCCACTTCATCGAGCACTCGCTCTTCAAGGGCACGGCGAAGCGACGCACCTTCCACATCCTCAACAGGCTCGACAGCGTCGGAGCCGAGCTCAATGCCTATACCTCCAAGGAGGAGACGTGGATTACGGCGTCTTTCCTGTCGGAGCATCTGGAGCGGTCGGTGGAGTTGATCGCCGACATCGCCTTCAATTCGACCTTTCCTGAGCGGGAGATTGCCAAAGAGCGCGACGTGATCATCGACGAGATTCACGCCTGGCGGGACAACCCTGGCGATGCCATTTTCGACGAATTCCAGGCCATGCTCTATCCGGACCATGCCCTGGGTCGCAACATCCTCGGGGATGAGAAATCGGTGAGCGGGTTCAAGCGCAACGACATCCTGCGGTTCATCGATCGCCAATACCGCAATGACCGGTTGGTCTTCAGCTCGGTGGGTCCCATGCCCGCCAAGAAGGTCAAGCAGCTGACGGAGAAGCACCTGTCAGCACGGCAGACGCCGGCCTCACAGGCCGAGCGGTCCGTGCCCACCGGATACAAGCCCGTGAGAATTGAAGGTGACCACGCCGTCCACCAGGTACATGCCGTGATTGGGGCGCCTGGATACGGGATGGGCGACCCGAAGCGGACGGCGCTGATGCTGCTGTCCAACCACCTCGGCGGGCCCGGGATGAACGCCCGGCTCGCGCTCAACATCCGGGAGCGTTTCGGCATCTGCTACAACATCGAAAGCAGCTACTTCCCCTACGCTGATACCGGCGAGTTTACCGTGTACTTCGGCACCGACATCAAGACGTTTGCCCGCGCCGAGCGGTTGGTGATGAAGGAGCTCCGCGACGCCCGAGAGAAGCGACTCGGTGTGGTGACCCTGAAGCAGGCCAAGCAACAGCTCATCGGCCAGATTGGGCTGGGTGCGGACAGCGGGGCGGGCTGGATGTCGACCATGGGCAAGAGCATCATGCTGTACGCCCGGGTGCGGCCACTGGAGGAGGCGTTCCACGCCATCGAGGCGGTGACCGCCGACGACGTGCTGGAAGTGGCCAACGAGGTCCTCGACCCCGACCGGCTCAGCGCCCTCGTGTACTTCCCACCGAAGGGCTGACATGGTTCACCCTACTTTGCACGCATGAGAACCATGCACTGCTTTGCGGGCTTGATGGCTTGCTTTTCCATCCTCGTCACCCCCCACGCCCAGACGGCAGACCTGCTCGAGACCCGTTCCGCAGGGCAGATCGCAGGCCTCGCCAATGCTCTCAGCCTGCCGGACGGCGTCATCCCCCTCGACTTCGGGGTCGCGAAATACCGCGTGACGTACACGATGGACTACCTCGGCGAGCCCTTTGAAGTGAGCGGCGCCCTGTTCGTGCCGGTGGACGATGCGGGCGAAGCGATCGCGTGTGCGATGCCGACCCACACCTATATGCACGGCACCATCTTCCGCCGGATCGATGCGCCATCGTACAACGGGTTCGAAGGCCAGCTCGGCTTCATCATGGCGACTGCCGGAGCGGTCTGCCTCATGCCCGACTACCTCGGGCTGGGATCGAGCGACGACGTGCTCCACCCTTATTGCCACGCAGCGTCCGAAGCCGAATCGGGCCTCGCCATGCTGGCGGCGTTGGTCGCGCTGCAGGACGAATTGGGTGTGGGGCTCAATGGCCAGCACTTCGTCAGCGGCTACTCCCAAGGCGGGCACGCCTCCATGGCCATGGCCAAGCGGATGCAAGAAGACTCAGACGCCGGGTTCCCCTTGGCCGCTGCAGCGCCCATGAGTGGGCCTTACGACATGTCGGGCACCCAATTGCCGGTGGGCATGGCAGCAGAGCAATATTCCAATCCCGCCTACCTGGCGTACATCTTGCTTTCCTGGCAGCAGACCTATGGCGACATCTTTGTGGAGCTCTCCGAGATTTTTCAGGAGCCTTTTGCCAGTGGACTGCCCGCCATGTTTGACGGAGACACCAGCGGCGAAATGATCAATGCCTATCTCGAAGGCCCCACGGCCAGCATTGTGCAGCCCGGCGCCCTTGAAGGCCTGATGGCGGAGGACCACCCCTTCTTCCTCGCCGCTCAGGATAACGACCTGTACCAATGGGTGCCCGAGTCCCCCATCCAGATGTACTACTGCACGCAGGACGAGCAAGTCTTTTACGAGAACGCTTTGGTGGCAGAGTCCTGGATGAATACCAATGGCGCGCAAAGTGTGGCCACCATTGATGGCGGCCCACTGGACCATGGCGGCTGTGCATTGCTGGCCATTCTCGGCGGCACATTGTGGATCAATGATCAGGCGGCATTGTGCACCCCCTTCAGTGTGGAGGCCAGGTCGAATCAGCCGTTGACCTGGCGGTCCAGTCCGGAGGGAACCGAGATCCAAGGACTCCAACACGGAGAGACCTGGACCCTGTATGGCGTGGACGGAAAGACCATTGAGCAAGGCATGTCTACTGGACAGCGGACCTTGATCAGCCCCCCTCAAGGACTGTCCATTTTGCTGGGCTCCAGCGGACGCAGGATCCGGCTAGCGGTCGACTGACAAAAGTCATGGCAAGGGCCAACCCGCATCATAATGTGGGCTGGAAAATGGGGGGATGTTTGACCTATCAATCAACCCTTTAACCCCCTTGCTATGAATATTTACACCGCCTCCCTGGTCCTGATCGCCACCGTCCTCACCGCTTCAATGGACGCCACTGCCCAGTGCCGGAAATTCTCCAAGAAAACCGTAATCAGCGCGGTCGATGCCAACCTGGACATCGATCAAATCACGGCCGGTATGCTCGGCCGCGGCGAAACAGCTGCTGCCGTCTTGGAAGTCGAATCCACCGGAGAAGTCGACCTGATCATCAGCACACACACTGACCTTGGGGAGGTGCACTACAGCGTGGTCAATGTCGGAGGCGATCAGCTCGCTTCGGGCGTCCTCAGCGGCAGTGCGATGCGGCTCCCCGTAGAGGTGGAGGCCAACAATGACCTCATCGTGCACATTGCATCAGAACGGCCAAACAGCGCATACACACCACTGGGCTGCGTCTCTCTGGCCACCACCAAGGTCATCCCCAATGAGATGGACATCCTGATGGGGCAGTGAGCACTTTTGGGATGTCAGACGAGTACGGCCGCAGCGCGGATTCGCTCTACCGCCTTGAGTGCATGCTGCACACATTTGGAGGTCGTCAGGCGGCTGAAGGAAAACCGGATGGATGTGCGGCCTTCCTCGTGTAAGCCCAAAGCAGACAGTACATGGGAAGGTTGCGTGCTGCCACTGGAGCACGCGCTGCCGCCCGAACAGGCCACACCATCGAGGTCGAGCAGAAACAACATCATGCCGTTCTTGGGGTGTTCCGGAAAGTTGACACTGAGTACGGTATACAAGCTGTCTTCACGGTCGGAGCCTGCATTGAAACGCACCCCAGGCACAGCTTCTTTCAACCCCTCAACCATGTCGCTCTTCAAGCCCTGTATGTGCGCTGCATGGGTGTCCATGTGGGACATGGCCAGCTCCAAAGCCTTGGAAAGGCCCATGATGCCAATCAGGTTCTCAGTTCCGCCGCGCATGGCCC
Organism: Flavobacteriales bacterium; assembly: GCA_022428205.1. Lineage (GTDB taxonomy): Bacteria > Bacteroidota > Bacteroidia > Flavobacteriales_D > Sanyastnellaceae > UBA8752. Next base: position 30,439 of record JAKMCW010000016.1, on the reverse strand, counting down.
GTTCTTGGCTCCCACCCATGATGTGGGCCCCGATGCGCAAACCGTCCCTCACATAGAGGAATCCCGCCCCTTTCGGGCCGTGCAATTTGTGGGCACTGCAGGCTGCAAAGTCGATGGGAAGCTCCGCAAGATCGAACCGATAATGGCCCATGGTCTGCACGGTATCGGTATGAAAGAGGGCACCGTGATCTCGGCAGCATTGGCCAATGGCATTCAGATCTTGCAGGATGCCCACTTCGTTGTTGCCATGCATCACCGACACCAAGGTGGGGATGCCATCTGAAAGCCGATTGGACAAATCGGATACATCGACCCTTCCCGCTCCGTCCAATTTCAGCAACCCACAGCTAACACCCTCTCGCTGCCCCAAGTGCTGCGCCGTCTTGAGGACTGCACTGTGCTCGGTCGCGCATGTCAAGATGCGCTGACATCCCAGCTGCTCCACACCCGCGTGCAAGGCCATGTTGTCGGCCTCAGTGCCCCCGCTTGTGAAGCAAATGGTGCGCGGCTCGACATTGAGGTAACCGGCTATGTTTCGCCGGGCCTGCTCTATGGCCGTCTTGGTGCGCCGACCGAATTGGTGCGAGGAAGAGGGATTGCCAAAATGCTCCCTCATGTAAGGAAGCATGGCGTCCACCACCTCGGGCAACATGGGTGTAGTGGCGGCATTATCGAGGTACACGTTCATTGCGTGGAACTTGATGGGAGGTTCAGTAGGCAAATTAAGTGCAGATGGTCAGTCCATGGCCATCGCTCGCACATTAGGCGCAAGTCAACAGCTTTGCGCGATAGGTCTCCACCAATCCCATGGCCGCCTCGGGAGTGGCAGCCTCAGCGTACACCCTGACGATGGGCTCGGTGTTGGATTTGCGCAAATGCACCCAACCTTCTGGCAGGTCGAGCTTGACGCCATCGATGGTAGAAGGTGAGAGCGCTGCGACTTCTTGGGCAAAATCCGACAGCAATCGGTCCACATCCCAGGCGGGATTGAGGTCAATTTTGGCCTTGACCATTTCATAGCTCGGGTACCCCGCCTTCATTTCGGAAACGCTGCCGCCCCGATGAGCGAGGTGAGAGAGAAACAGGGCGATGCCGACCAAGGCGTCCCTGCCCGCATGCAACGTGGGATAGATGACCCCTCCGTTGCCTTCTCCTCCGATGATGGCGTCGGTGTCCCGCATCGCGTTGACCACATTGACTTCACCTACTGCGCTGGCGGTGTACAACTGCCCATGGCCATTGGCCACATCGCGCAAAGCACGGGTGGAACTCAAATTGCTCACCACCGCTCCCGGTGTATGGGTCAGAACGTAGTCCGCTACAGCCACGAGGGTATACTCCTCTCCAAACATGCTGCCGTCCTCACACACAAAGGCCAGACGGTCCACATCAGGGTCCACGGTGATGCCCACATGGCATCCGTGTTCCACCACCGCTCCAGACAATGCCGTCAAGTGCTCAGGGCGGGGTTCGGGATTGTGGGGAAACCGGCCGTGCGGCTCGCAGTACAATTCGATCACCTCCTCGACACCCAAGGCGCGCAACAATTTGGGCAAGGCGATACCCCCCGTGCTGTTGACCGCGTCAACGGCCACCTTGAACCCGGCGCCAGCGATTGCCGCACGGTCCACCAAATCAAGGTCCAGAATCGCCTGAATGTGGGCGTCAATCCAGCCGTCGTGCTCGGAGATGTTGCCCAGCGCATCCACAGGAGCAAACTCGTGGGCCTGTTCCGAACGACGGATCACTTCAGCCCCTGCTGCCGCCGAGATGAAAGCACCTTGGGCGTCGAGCAATTTGAGGGCGTTCCATTGCACGGGATTGTGCGATGCGGTGAGGATAATGCCCCCATCCGCGCCTTCACCGATCACCGCCATTTCCACTGTAGGTGTTGTAGACAATCCGAGGTCGATGACATCGATGCCCATCCCCATCAAAGTGCCGGTGACCAGTCGTTGCACCATGTCTCCTGAAGGCCGTGCATCCCGGCCTACCACGACAGTGGCGCGGTCCTTTTGTAGGCCATCCAAAATCCAACTTCCGTAGCCTTGCGTGGCGCGCACGATGTCCGGAGGGGTCAGATTGTCCTGCTCTGCGCCCCCAATGGTCCCCCGAAATCCTGAAATGCTGCGGATAAAAGTCATGCGGCAAAGGTAAATCAGGGCATCGCCAACGATTACGAAATATCCAGCGATTCCGAAGGATTCAAGGGTTCCAATCCACATCTTTGGCCACTCGGTGAAAGGAATCGCTGTCAGATGTTCAAAACACCTGATTCCAAAGTGAGGCCTTGGCCGAGAAGGGAGCCTAGTTTTAGGGGAGATTGATGCACGACGAAGAACTGAACGATCAAGACGCCAGGGAACTGGCAGGCATCGCAGCGCGTTACGAAGCGATGCTCTCTTCGGATACAACCGATTTTTTCGACCTCATGGAGCTCGAAGCGCTGATCGAGCATTACCTGCAACAAGGCCGGCACAGAAAAGCGCAGCATGTCCTCAAGTACGCCAATGGCCTCTATCCTGAGAGCCTCTCGCTGCAACTGAGAGAAGCCCAGCTCATGGCGGGATCTGGCAACCTCAAACACGCCATCCCTCGGTTGCGGAATTTGTTGGCCTTCGAGCCGACCAATGACGAAATCCACTTGACACTGGCCACGCTGTACAGCCAGATCTCGAAGCACCAAGAGGCCATCCATCACTACCGACAAGCCCTCGATCTGGGTGACGTTGCTTACCGCAGCGATCTCTACATCGACATTGCTTTAGAGTACGAGAACATCGGCAATTGGGAACACGCGGTAGAGGTCTTGAAGGAGGCTTTGCTTGAAAACCCCAAGAACGAAACCGCCCTCCACGAGCTGGGTTTTTGTTTCGAATCCATGGGACGAAATGAAGCCGCCGTCGGCGCCTTTAAAGAATTTGTGGACCGCCACCCGTACAGCTGTCCGGGCTGGTACAACCTCGGCAACGTTTTCCAGCGCACGGGTAAGTTCTCCCAGTCCATTGAGGCCTACGAGTACGCCCTCGTCATCGACGAAAATTTCAGCCCTGCCCTGCTGCAGAAGGCGTCTGCGCTGACCATGATGGAAGATTACGGTCAAGCACTAGAGTGCTACCGTGAAGCCATGCTTATGGATGCTCCTCAGGCCAACATCTACACGATGATGGGCGAGTGCAAAGAGCGGTTGGGCGCACTGTCAGAAGCCGAGGAGTACTACTACTGCGCCATCGAGCTCGACGCTGAGTTTGCCGATGCCCATGTTGGGCTCGGTGTGGTATCCGAAATGCGCAAGGACTGGACCGCCAGCCTCAAGCATTTCGAAAAAGCGATGGCCATCGAACCCGAAAATGTGGAGTACCACATTTTGTTGGGCGGCATCCTCAAAAAAATCGGCATGTTCGATGAGGCGGGGTTGATTTACGGCAATGCCCTTCGCCTCGAACCGGACAACCTTGAAGTATTCCTCGAAGCGGCCGAAAACCTGCAACAGGATGACCGTCACGAGGAAGCCATTGCGATGCTGGACGCCATCCCTCCGAGGTCCACTGGGGACCCCTTGGTCATATGCAGGAGATTCCTGAGTGTGTACTCCTTGGGAAATACCAAACATGCATACCGTCTGCTTGATGATGCATTGGAACATACACCCGACCTTTGCACCACATTGGCCGGAATCTTCCCCGGAATTGAACAGGATGCAGAATTCAGCTTGCGTGTCTTGAACGCCCCGAAAAACAAATGAACTTCCCCCTCCCCCACATGCCCGAGCGCACCACCAGGCCTCGGCAGCATGGTTTGACCATGGTCATGGACAAGGGTCTGAGTCTGCGAGAAGCAGAAGACCTCATCACAGTTGCGGCGGATAAGATTGACTTCTTGAAGCTCGGCTTTGGCACGAGCATGTTTGCGCCCAACCTCGCCGAAAAGGTCAAACTGTACCGCGATGCGGGCATGGATGTCTACTGCGGTGGCACCTTGTTTGAAGCCTTCCTCGTGCGAAACTGCCTGGATGACTATTTGAAGTTCATCGACAAGGCCGGCATTGGCTGTCTCGAGATCAGTGACGGATCCATGGTGATCGATCACGACCACAAGTGCGAGCTGATCACCCGTCTTTCCAAGGACTTTAAGGTCCTCTCGGAGGTTGGATCCAAGGAAGAGGGCATCCTCATTTCACCGGCCAAGTGGATCAAGATGATGCGCAACGAACTCGATGCGGGCTCCTTCAAGGTGATTGCCGAGGCGCGCGAAAGCGGCACCGTGGGCATCTACCGCCCCAATGGTTCTGCCCACACGCAATTGATTCGCAAGATTTTGTCCAAAGTGGACCTCGAAGACATTCTGTGGGAGGCACCGAAGAAGGGCCAGCAAGTTTGGTTCATCAAACAGTTCGGCGCCAATGTCAACCTCGGCAACATTGGCCCCGCGGACATCATCCCCCTCGAATGCTTGCGGGTAGGACTGCGTGGAGATACGTTTTTCCACTTCCTCCCCGATGAGCTGAAGCAGGACGTACAGCAGGAGACCGAAGCATGAAGGAAATCAGCGTGATTGAGCTGAACCAGTGGAGGCAAGAAGACAAGCCCCACCAGCTCATTGACATCCGTGAAGATTACGAGTACGAAGCAGGCAATCTTGGCGGTGTGCACATCCCCATGGGCACCATCATCGAAAGGCAGGGCGACTTGAGCAGGGACATCCCTGTGGTGTTGCAATGCCGTTCTGGCGGGCGTTCCGCAGCGGTATTGACCGCGCTGGAGGACAAGTTCGGCATGGAGAACCTCTACAACCTCAAGGGAGGGGCCACCGCTTGGGCTGCTGAAGTAGACGCCACCGTTTCTGTGGCTTGATGACGGCCCGAAGACGCACCACCAAAGCGTGGTTCACCCTTGGACTGCGCGGCATGGCCATGGGTGCCGCCGACCTTGTACCTGGCGTGAGTGGTGGCACTGTCGCCTTCATTGCTGGGATCTACGAAGAATTGCTCGACACCCTGGGAGGACTGGGGATGGGCACTTTGACCTGTCTGTTTCGCGAGGGACCCGTCACTGCATGGAAACGGTATAACCTGGGATTCCTCTTGGCCCTCGTGATGGGCATCGGACTTTCTGTTGTGCTCCTGGCAGGGGCACTGCACCACCTGCTGCTTCACCACCCGGTGCGCTTGTGGTCTTTCTTTTTCGGGCTTGTTGCTGCCAGCGTCCCTTTCATGTTGCGCGATATTCCACGCGGCGCCTTCAAGGCGCCCGTCCTGGGGGCTTTGGTCCTGGGCGCCTCCGTGGCTTGGTGGCTGACGGGACTGCCGCCCCTCATGCAAGGCAATCACCCCGCTTTTTTGTTTGCTGCAGGGGCCGTGGCCATCTGCGCCATGATATTGCCGGGGATCAGCGGATCCTTCATCCTCGTCATTCTCGGTGCATACGCTGCGGTCATCGGCGCACTGAAGTCCTTTGACCTCGTGCGGATTGTGGCCTTTGCAAGCGGCGCCCTCGCTGGGCTGCTCGGCTTCAGTAAGGGGTTAGGCTGGGTGTTTCGCCGACACCGCGAAACCGCCATGGCCCTCCTAAGTGGCTTTCTTATTGGGTCCTTGCGCAAACTTTGGCCTTGGAAGGAAAATGTAGAAGCCCTTTTTGTCCACTCCGATGGACGTGTGGAGTACCTGCAAGTCAACATCTCACCCGCTTTGCACCCCACGCCTGAAGTGGGATTGGCCATTGCATGCATGGTGATGGGGGCCATCATGGTCACCGGACTCGGCGCCCTGGCCCAGCGCAGCGACCGCAATGCCGAACATCAGCATGGCTGATGTCACCCGACGTTTTGGACTGATCGGACATCCTGTGGGCCACAGTTGGTCCCAGCGTTATTTCGAGGAAAAATGGGCACGCGAGGGCATCGACCAGTGTCGGTATTCGCTCCATGACCTCGCGGAGGTCAAAGAAGTGCTCGCCCTCTGGAAAGCAGAAGATTGGTCGGGCATGAACGTCACCGTGCCCTACAAACAGTCCATTGTCCCCATGCTCGACGGCCTCTCACCAGAGGCAGAAGCCATCGGGGCCGTCAATACCATCGCATTTACTGCTGAAGGCCGCATCGGACACAATACCGATGCCCTGGGATTCAGCAGGTCCATAGCGCCCTTTTTGGAAGGCCATCACCACCGCGCCCTTGTGCTGGGTACAGGCGGCTCGGCGGCAGCCGTCTGCTATGTTTTGCGCAACATTGGATTGACCGTCAACCGGGTGAGCCGAAACCCCAAAGACGCCGACACCGTCTCCTACCGAGAGGTCAGTGCAGAAGGGGTTCGCCAAACTCCCCTCATCGTCAACTGCACGCCAGTCGGCATGCACCCCAATGTCGGTGAATTGCCCCCACTTGGCCAGGCCCTGAACGGCATTGGTCCTGACCACCTCGTGGTCGACTTGGTGTACAACCCCTTGGAAACACGCCTGCTCAAACAGGCTTTGTCACTGGGGGCCAAAACATTGGGAGGGCTTTCCATGTTGGAACATCAAGCAGAAGCTGCCTGGAACATATGGTGTGGCTCTGCGGATGCACAGTGAACACCCTCTCCCGCACATTGGACCGCACCGCGGACCTCATCCTCAGCCCTTCCACCAAGAAGGCGGTTGAGCTCGCGCTGGTGCAATTGGCCCTGGGCCTCTTTCTCCTGCACTTGCTCCTGTATTTCGTGCATGAGGCCGGCTGGCTTCCGTTTCCTATGCCCGAATCCCTGTTCGGTCACCCACTGCACGTGTTGTACACGCCGTTCTCTGCCATTTTGGTGGCGGAAGTATACTTGCTCGTCTACCACCTCCCATCTTCTTTCGCCCGCTCTATGGGCAAGCAGCTCGAAATTGTTTCCTTGATTGAGATCCGCTCGGTCTTTCGGGACCTCTCGGTGTTGCAAGAGGCCGGAGCGCAACAAGCCCTTTGGCCGTGGGAAGACCCCTTCTTCCCGCACATTGTAGGGGCAGTGCTACTCGGGGGCTCGCTGGTGGCCTTTTACCGCATACTGCCCCGCCGAAAAGCGCGCCTGGAAGAGCAGGAGCTCGCGCGCTTTATCCGTTTTAAGCGCCACTTGGCCGCCCTGCTCGGCTTGGCCCTGGCGGGCATAGCCATTTGGAGCTTTGGCCATTGGGCCAAGGACATGATTGCCCACGCGAGCGGTGCTGTCGCCGTCCCCATGGACCCCAATGCCGTGTTCTATAAAGATTTCTTTACCGTGCTGGTATTCGTCGATGTGATCTTGCTGGTCACCTCGTTGCGCTACCTCTCCGAATACGGCTTGATCTTGCGCAATTCGGGCTTTGTCGTGGCCACCATCATCCTGCGGTTGTCATTTGGCATGGAGGCATGGAGCGCAGTGGCACACGAGGTATTGGCCGCCTTGCTGGCCCTGTCTCTGCTGCTACTTCAGGCAGGATTGCTGTGGGGAAACCGCAGGTTTGGTCCAGAAGACGACACCCCGCGCCATGAAATTGCGTGAATTCGGGTGCGCTTGCCGAATTTCCCCCCATGAAGGATGCCCTTTCCCCAACCGAGCTGCCCGGCCGATGGGACCGCCTTGAAGACATGTCACCCGAGGAGATTTCGGCCGCTATGTCCGCTTGTGATCGAGAAGCTGCCGAAGCGGTGGCGGACATCGGGCCCGACATCGGGAAGGTCATCGCCGCGGCTTCATCGCGGGTGGCGCAAGGAGGGCGTGTCTTCTACCTCGGTGCCGGAACCAGTGGCCGGCTTGGCATCCTCGATGCCAGTGAAATCCCGCCCACATTTGGTGTCCACGGGAGGTTTATCGGCATCATCGCAGGCGGGGACGGGGCCATCCGACAAGCGGTTGAAGGCGCAGAAGATGACGAAGAAGGTGGAATTCAGGACCTTCAATCCCATGGCGCCCAAGGCGATGACGTGGTGGTGGGCATTGCCGCCAGCGGACGCACCCCTTATGTGGTTGGCGCCCTGAACTGGGCGCGTGCGCAAGGCATGTTGACGGTGGCCATCACCTCCAATGCCCATGGCCCCGTCGCCGCCGCTGCTGCGCACAGCCTGGTGGCCGACACCGGCCCGGAGTTTGTCACGGGCAGCACCCGGCTCAAGGCGGGTACCGCGCAGAAACTGATCCTCAATCAACTCTCCACGGGCATCATGATCAGGGCGGGCCATGTGCAAGGCAACCGAATGGTCGACATGCAGTTGGCCAATGCCAAGCTGGTCGAACGCGGCACACGCATGGTGGCCGAGGCACTCGGCGTGCCCATGGACCGGGCCCGGCAACTGCTGACCGACGCGGGCTCAGTGCGCAAAGCGATCGATACCTTTGCCGCCCGCGGTTAACGCAGGTTATGCACGACATCGAGCCCTTCTACAACTGGCGCAACTTTTACGTTGCGAGCGAAGACGAGCGATCGCCCTTTTACGATCGCCAATACAGCGAGACGCATTTCACGGAGCGGATCTACAACCATTTCATCCACCCCCAATGGGACAACATTGGGAGCTCCACCCTCTTTGCCAAAATCCTCTTCACCGATTACGAGGAGCGGTTCACCATCATCGAGTTCATCGGCGAATGGAACGACACCCTTTTCAATGATGTGATGAACCTCAAGCGCAATGTGATCGAGACCTTGCAACATGAGGGCATCGAACGCTTCATTCTCATCGGTGAGAACATCCTCAATTTTCATGCGAGCGACGACTGCTACTACGAAGAATGGTTCGATGAAGTGACGGAGGTCGATGGGTGGATTGCGCTGCTCAATTTTCGCGAGCACGTCACCGAAGAACTCGCAGCGGCAGATCTCGACCAATATTTTGTGATGGGCGGAGAACTGCAAGAAATGGGGTGGCGCACTTTCACCCCCCCTCAATTGTACCAGCGCATCGACGACTGCGTGTCGCACCGGATCGGACAGGTCAGCTGAACCAGGCGGTCACACCCCTGCTTGGGACATCATGTACAACATCTCGCGCGCAATTTGGGCGCAGCGCTCGTCATAGGTTTCCATTTCTGCGGGGGTGCCGTCGCTGACCTTCGGATCGACGTATGGCGTCGAAAACCGGACTGCAGCCCCAAAAACGACAGGGCAGCCTTTGTCGGCCTCATCGCACGTCATGATGGCCGCAAACCCGGACGTAGGATTGGTACTGTCGTCACTGTACTTCTTGGAAAAGCAGACCATGGGATCCCGGTCATCAGCATAGCGAACGGCATACTTGGGGTTTTCGCTGAAGGACACTGGATGGACATCCAAACCTGCCCTGCGCATCGCAGCGACCGACCGCTCATTGAAAGCGGTGGATTCTGTGCCACCGCTGAAGGTCTCTACGTGGGTGTCCCCTCCAAAATGATGGGCCGCCACTTGCGCCCACACTTGCCCAAAGTGGCTTCTTCTGCTGTTATGGGTGCAGATGAAATTGAGCCTCGCCACCCCCGTATCCTTGGCTGTCTTCACAAATTCTGCCAGCGCATCGAGCTCGGTTTTACGGTCCTGCGGGATGGCGTCAAACTCCGATTTCCGCTCACCGATGTAGCGCTTCAACGGCGCCCAGACATCCGGGTTTTTCATTTCCTGATTCTTTGGAGCTGTCTCTACATCATTTGAGGTACCGCAGCCCAACAGAAGCAATGCTGAGAAGCTACAGGCCAGTATTGGACTCAATCGCATGCCCAAAATTACCACACGGCTCAGGCCAATTACATGAATCGAACATCACCAAAAGGCTAACTTCGAGCCATGTCTGATGGCACGCATGCAGTCCCTCAAAGTCCCGATGATGGTGCACTTGCTCCTGCGGAAACATCGGATGGCTCCATGACGCTAGAATCTGCCCGTTTTGGACAGGCTTACCACAGCCGCCACGGGGCGCGCACGGAATCGCTCCATGTTTTCATAGGCGCCGGTTTCCTGCACAGGCTCAACAGTGCGCCCGCCACTGATACCCTGCGCATCCTTGAATTGGGATTGGGCACCGGCCTGAATGCCCTGCTCACGTTGCGCCATTGGAGAATGACCCCGCTCGGTCGGCGGCCCAAACTTGAGTACTGCGCCCTGGAGCCCTTTCCCATACCGCACAGCACCCTCGACCAGATTAATCCCGCTGGTGACGCCGGTGTGGATGCCGCTGAATCCGCTGCCATTCATGCCCGAGAAGGCGCTGAGCGCCATACGGTGCCTTGGGCCGACGAAGCTGCGTTTACCCGACTCAAGCAGAACTGGCAGGAATTCGTTGGAAACAGCCCCTGCACATTTGACCTCATCTTTTTCGATGCTTTTGCACCGGACAGCCAACCTGAACTGTGGACTGAAGCGCGGTTCAGGGAAGCCCACGCCTTGTTGAATGACGGGGGGATGCTGGTGACGTATTGCGCCAAAGGTGCCGTGCGCCGGGCCATGGAGTCCGCTGGCTTTGTGGTGGAACGACTACCTGGCCCGCCCGGCAAGCGCGAAATGCTGAGGGCCAACCGTCCAAGCATAAAGGACACCCCCATGCTCCGCTTCAATGTCCGGGTTTACTTCTTTTTGGTAGAGGGGCAAGGGGGCTCCACAGCCATATCACCGGAAGACCGGGTACTGATCAGCGACGAGTGGATTGGCGGGCGGCGTTGTACAAAATGGCCTGGCGGTGGGCTTGAATTTGGCGAAGGCCCGAGGGACTGTGCACTCAGGGAGGCCCAAGAAGAATTGGGACAGTCCATAGCACTGGGGCCCCTCGTGCATGCGACCGGCGGGTGCGTGCGCTCCCAATGGAAACCCCAAGAGCAGGTCTTGTGCTACTATTACCTCGCCAACCTGCAGGGTCCACCAGCTTTTCGAATGGCCACTGAGCCCTTTGATTTTGAGGGTGACTCCGTCCAGTCCTTCCGCTGGGAAAAGGCGGGGGAACTCAACCCTGAGACCTTTACTTTCGGCACAGACCGAGAGGCTTGGCAGGCCCTCACCGCGGGCTGGGAGACCCCTTGATCATGGGTTTAATGCGCCGTTGACGCCCATCCCAAACAGGGCAAAATCGTAGCGTACCGGGTCTTCAGGATCCATCCACCGCAGGGCGTGGGTCACTTCTTCCACCGCACGCCAGTCGTTGGCCTTGCGTTGGAGCAATCCCAATGCGCGGGACACTCCCGCTGTGTGGACATCGAGTGGTAGACGCAGCGCCGCTGGTGGAATGCCCGACCATAAACCGAAGTCCACCCCGCGGTGAGAAGAGCGCACCATCCAGCGCAGGTACATGCACAGCCGTTTGGCGGCACTCCCTTTTGCCGGGTCCGCAACGTGTTTCACCGTACGGTCGGCGGGTTCATACTGGAAGAACCGCTGTTTGAAAAGGTGCAGTGTCGCACCCAAATCTGCCACATCAGACGTGTTGTCAGCGGCCCGTGCCGCGTTGAACGCCGCTTGAAATGCACCTTCCAATCCCCCATCGCGCTCCAGGGATTGCAGACAGCGCACAAACCGCTTGGCGTCTTCCCCTTGAAAGGTGCGGTGCACAAACCCATCGAGAACAGAGAGCTCCCGCGCGGTCGCACCCCGCACAAAATCAGCAGGCGCGCCGTCCATCCTGTCCAGCAAATCATCGCAAGACCGCAGGATGCTCTTGCGGTTGCCCCAAGCCAGGGTCGCAGCAAAGAAGCCCGCGATGGCCACATCCGCAGGTGCACTGAACCGGTGGGGAACACCCAAGGGGTCTGCATCCAAAAAGTCGGGCCGCTCGTACCGATCAGCCGCCTCGTCGAGCAGGGATTTCCATTCCTCCAAGCGGCGGGGAGAAGGCCTTCTTCGCTTGTTTTCGGGGCGACGTTGGCGACGGGCTGGGGAAGAAGAAGATTCGGGCACGGTTGGGCACTAAATTCGCATACAGATGCAGTTTGTCCATCCCGAGGTCCTTTGGGCGCTTTTGGCGCTGACCATACCGGTGTTGGTGCACCTGTTCAGTTTCCGCAGGCACCGCAAGGTGGCGTTTTCGCAAACGGCCTTTTTGAAGGAATTGCGCATGGAGTCCAGGTCGCGCAATCGGATCCGCAACTGGCTCATCCTCTTGATGCGGCTGGCGGCGATGTCGGCGATCATTCTTGCCTTTGCCGAGCCCTTCTGGCCCGCCGAAGGCGACGAGAACCAAGGCGGTCAAAAACTCGTGTCCCTGTATCTCGACACGAGCCCCTCCATGGAGCTGGAGGGCCGCAATGGTCCCATGCTGGAGGCTGCAAAGAGCGGTGCTTTGGCCTTGGTGGAATCCCATGCGGTGACCGACCGATTCCACGTGGTGTCTTCGACATTCGAGGCGAGTGATCGGCGTTGGCTGACCAAGGAAGAAGCCTTGGAGCGGATTGCTTCACTGCAACCAGGACATGCCGCACCGGGCATTCGAGATGTGTTGTTGCACCAACAGGAATTCCTAAGCAGTGCAGAAGCCGATCAGCGGCATGCCTACCTTTTCACGGACCTGCAAGCCTCGAGCCACGCGCTAACGGGAGAAACATCGGGCATGGTGGATTCCTCCATGGTGGTCCGCTTTATCTCGCAGCAAGCACAACCGCAGGTCAACATCCGTGTTGACTCCGCATGGTTTGACACCCCCATGCGGCTGGTGGGCCGAAGCGAAGTCTTGCACGTGCGCATCACCCACGACGCTACGCGGCCTGTGGACGCCCTGCCACTCAGCGTCAACATCAACGGCCGTAAAGCCGCCATCGGCTCATACCGCATCGTACCGGGCCTGCCGACCGACACCGTCCTGCGCTTCCGGCATGAAACCAGCGGCCCCGTTCATGCGGTCGTCTCGACCACTGACGCTCCTGTGACTTTTGACGACGCGTTGCACATCGGATACAGCGTCGCCGAAAACGTACAAGTCACCCTGGTTCAAGGCAGGGCTTCTACACCCGCTGAACAAGTGGCCCTTGGGCGTCTCTTTGGAGATGCTGCGCTTCACGAAGTGCAGTCCATGGACGCTGCCGCCTTGGACTATGGCACGCTGGAGTCTGCCGACCTCATTGTCTTGCAGGGCGTGCGCGACCCTTCAAACGGCCTGGTGGGTGCCTTGCTTCGCAATGTAGAAGCAGGCAAGAGCTTGTTGATGCTGCCCCCCGCCAGCCCCCTTGGGGAGGGTTGGAATGAATTGCTCCTTGGACTGGGGGGGCAACCGGTGGCCGACTGGGTAGAATCGGAGACGCCCGTGCGCCTGGGCACGCTTCACCACACCCACCCGCTTTTCGAAGGGGTCTTCGCCCGGGATCCGCGTCGTGTGGACCTGCCCACTGTGAAGGGCTGGCACACCCGCTCCCGGAATGGCTCGCTGGAGCGCGATTTGCTGTCATTTGCCGATGGCCGCCCCTTCCTCACCACAGGGCTCAGCGGATTGGGGCGTTACCACTTTTGCGCGGCTCCGCTTGATGCGGCTTGGTCCAACCTGTCCCAACACGCCCTGCTGGTGCCCATGACACTGCGGATGGCCGAAACGAGTCGGGCGACGGGCCTTCAGCAGTTCACCTCAGGAGAAGAAGTAGCGGTCTTGCTACAGGGCCTCGAAGGCGCTACTGGCGCGCGGTTGGCGCTCAGGCCTACCTCCGGTGACGCCGGCACGCGCACCATGCTGGAAGCAGGTCCTGTCCCGGGGGGTGTCGAGGTATATCTCCCGCTCCGCGAAGCGACGCCTGGCACCTATTTCCTCGAGACCATCACCCCAACCAGCAGTGGTGTGGACAGTGCGCAGGTCGTCATGGCATTGGGCATTAATCCTTCTCGCTCCGAAAGCGACCTCGAGGTGTGGGATGCCACCGACCTCAAACAGGCACTGCTGACGGAAGGATGGAAACGCAGTGACGTCCTGTCTTCTGACGTAGAAGATGTGGTGGAAGAAGTCGAAGAATTGGAGGCGGGCCAACCCCTGTGGCTGAGTCTGATCGCCCTCTCCTTGATGTTTTTGTTGATCGAGATGTCACTGTTGAAGCGCAAATCTGCCCTGCGCTCCACCCACGAATCTGCCACATCATAAGCCGTTCCACTGCCCATTTTGACGCTGCCATGATCCGATACTGCGCCCCCCAACTCTTGCAACCGGGACACCCCCTGCACGGCAAGGCCGTGGATGTTACCGTCGAAGATGGGCGCGTTGTTGCGATTCAACCTGCTTCAGGGGATGTCGCGGTGGGGAGCGATGTAAACCTCGAGGGGCATTGGATCAGCGCTGGCTGGTGGGATGGGCAAGTGGACTTCCGCGACCCCGGCACTGAGCGGGCTGAGGGACTGGAGCGGGGACTTGCGGCCGCCGCACAAGGCGGCTTTACTCGGGTCGCACCGGTGGCCTCGACAACGCCTTGTCGGGATCAACCTTCGGAAGTGCTCGCCCTGTTGCACCGCACAGCAGATGCAGTGTGCGGCATCATCCCTGTTGCCGCGCTCAGCGTGGGAGCGAAAGGTCAACAATTGTCCGAGGGATTTGCACTGAAGGATGCAGGTGTTCGTGCCTTCTCCGACGATGGGCCGATCGAACGGCCCGAATTGTTGCGCCGTGCCCTGGAATACCACCAGCCCTCAGGCCTTCCAGTTTTCTCCGCAGCCCAAGACCCCCACTTCCAGCCCGATGGTGTGATGCACGAAGGGGCCATGAGCACGGCACTGGGTCTGGCTGGAACCTCTGGCGAATCTGAGGTGCTCCGAATCGGCAGGGAACTCGATATCCTGCAGTATTCAGGCGGCCGGCTTCACTTTCCGGTCATCACGACAGCTGCAGGACTCCAGGCCGTACTGTCCGCCAAGGAACGTGGCCTTCAGGTCACGTGTGGCACCACGGTGCACCACCTCTGCTGGACAGATGAAGACATGGATGGGTTCAACAGCGACCTCAAGCTCTCCCCGCCACTGCGGACGCGCGAGGACCGCGACGCACTCCGAACAGCGGCACTGAATGGCGGCCTGGATGTCGTCGTTTCCGACCACCGCCCGAGAACCCCAGAAGAACACGACGTCGATTTTTTGGTGGTCGCACCCGGTATCGCCGGGGTCCACGCTGTGGGGCCGGCACTCCTCGGAGCGCTGTCAGACCATGGTGCAAGTGCGGAAGACGTCCTGAGCGCCCTCCACGCTTTGCTGGTGAGTGGCCCTCGGAGCCTCTTCGGTGCGGAAGATGAAAACCTCGGTTTGCTGGAAGGGAAACCTGTTGAATTCACGGTGTTCTCTCCCGAGAACGGTGCGTTGCCAACGTCAAAGTCAAAGGCCCCCAACACGGTGTACAAGGCCGGTTCGCCCCAACTCACAGGCGGGGTTGCCGGAGTGGTGACCGCACAGGGCAGCCACTGGAACCACTGAAAAGTTTAGGCCTCGCCGGTCGGCCCCCCAAAATTGACCGGGAAGGAAGGCTCAGGCTGGCTGGTCATTTCGATGGTGCCGTGCTGGCCCTCGAATTTGCCAATGTTGTCCACCAACATCTTCATCACGCGCTTGGCGTGCTGCGGTGAGAGGACCACCCTGGAGCGCACCTTGGCTTTGGGCGTGCCGGGCATGACCTGGATGAAGTCCAAAATGAACTCGGTTTGGCTGTGCGTGACCACAGCGAGGTTGGAGTACACACCGGGCGCCACATCCTCCGGCAATTCAATGTTCAACTTGGGCTTCTTGCCTTGGTTTTCCTGACTCATGGCCGCAAGTTAACCCGACCTGAGCGTAGGCATCAGGGCAATACCGCCAACAATTCCCGCAATTCCTTCACGGTTGCGGACGCGGGAGATCCATCTTCAGGTGTGCCTTCAGGGTTGAAAAACACGGTCTTCCAACCGGCCTGATGGGCTCCGACCACATCAGCGCCGTGGTCGTCTCCGATCATCCACGCTTGTTCCGCGGCCACACCCGTCCATTCTAAAGCCGCATCAAAGCAAGCCCGCGCCGGCTTGAGGTGACCGAGCTCTTCGCTGGTGAGCAGGTGATTCACCCACTCAGCGATGCCGGTATTTTCTACTTTGATGTGCTGTACCTCGCTGAAACCATTGGTCAAGATGTGAATGTCGTGCCCCCGATTTCGCAAAGTCTCGAGGACCTCCAAGGTTCCTGGTATCAAATGGCGTTGGTGGGGGCCCCGCTCGACGTATTGGATCCCCATTTGCTCGGCCAATGCATCATCCTCTATCCCGAATCCCTTGAGGGCCCTCCTGAACCTCTCCGAACGGAGGACTTCCTTCTTCATGCGGCCTGTGCGGTAGTCTTCCCAACATTGCGCATTCTCCCGCTGATAGACAGCATTGAACCCCTCAAACCCCCCACTTCCCCGCTGTGCCAGTCCACAGTCGACGTAGAGGCCCTTCAGGGTCTCCAGCGAATTGCGCTCGAAGTCCCACAAGGTGCGGTCCAGATCGAAGAAAAGGGCAAGGCGTTCGGACATGGTTATGCACTCCACAATTGAGGCGCCCAGACAGACAATGCCGTCAGGACCGCACTCCACCCGATGTAGGCGAGGATCATGACTGGCAGGGTTTCGCGGCGGTGTTCAAAGTACTTAAAAGCCAACAAGGCGCCAACGGGAACACCGACCAACCCACCGATGAAGGCGATGCCCCACAGCCCGAAACGCTGCTTGATGCGTACGAGGCGGCGGCGCGCAACCGTGAAGGCCGGCTTGCCTTTTTGTCTGCGCACCCGAGAACGCCAATCGAACAACCTCCGGACGACGGGCTGCATGGCCAAGAGTCCAACGGTCGCTCCGCCTGCCGAGTACCCGAACACCCACCATGGGCTCAGCCCTGCGGCCACAGCTGTTGACGGCATGACGATGAACTTCAAAAAGCTCAACACCATCCAGCCACCTGCCTCGAAAAGGTGCGCGATTTCCATGGTGATGGCAAAGGAACGGAGGAGAGCGCTGATCAGCACACGACTTGCAGAACGTTGGGATATACCTGCTCCCACCCTGCCCACTCCCCCTCTGAGGAGAGGCTCTCGTTGTGCCAAAGAAGGCGCAGGGTTCCTCCAACTTCCCGGACCGCATCCGACAAAGACTGCATGTGGCCGGGCACAGCATCAGGGCCCACCTTCATGTAACGACACAGGGTTGCATCCATCGCCGAAAATGGATGCAAGACCAGGTCAGTCAAGGCTTCCTTCTCGAGGTCATACCATGGTCGGGAGCGGCTGAAACCTCCGCGAAATCCAATCACTGCAGCATGCCCTTCGGTGTGGTCATCTCGGATCCCGAGGGCCATCAACTGACGCCGTGTCTGGCCAGGGACCATGCGCAAGTAATGTTGCCGAGATGCAGCCGGCGGCCGGTCCATGATCTCTTTGAATGCCTCGAATTCTGCCCCCATCGCTTCCGCATCCGCAGCAGCGGCATAGCCGGGATGCCATTGAACGGAGCCTGGACACCCCTCTTCCAAATCCCGCATCAGCGCCTGCAGCCGACTGCTCTTGGACGGGAGGCCTTTGTCATGCGCACCAAACCGGGCCAGCAAGAAGAACCACTTCGCTGTCAGTCCATGGGCCGTGTGCCACGCTTGCACCTGCGCGTAAGTGTCATACGGATCTTGCGCCGCACCCCGACACACCCTGACCCGCCGAAGGACGTGCACCCAATGGCCGCGGAGCAAATCACGGCCCATCGCACCGCCTGTCCGCCACCAACCTTTGCCGAGAAAAGCAAAGGCACTGTCAATGTCCAATGTGGGCTCTACTGCATACTCTGCCTTGAGCCGCGCAACGTGTTCCGGCCAAAGGGGGCCGAGTATGGCCGCCCCCAACTCAAAAGCCCAGTGCTCACAAACCGGTGTGGCCAACCATCCTCGCTCCATGGGGATGGATCCCGTGGGGTCAAACCTGCCATGGGCATCTCTAGACGCAGTTGCGCACGATTCTTCCATGCGGCTGCCCATCCAAAAAATCAAGGCCAACACATCTCTCTCTTCACCGTCTCCATCGGGTGGATCAGGCCGCAAATCAGTGGATTCCAACAGCCCCTCGGGGCGCACGTAGTGGATCCCCTCCACGGGTGTACCCCCGTACTGAAACTTCCAGGGTAACGCAGACGACACAAAGGCTTCATGGTCAGCCTCGAGCGTCCACGACAAACCCAGTACCGCATCGAGCGCCCATTGCAGCGCGGCGTTGACGCGCGGCGTCATGGTGGGCGTGTGCACCAGAATGGACGGCAGTGAGGAGAATCGGTTCATGGCTCAAATTCTGTCCACCAAAGCGTGCAACAATGTGGCTGCGGCCCGACCCTCACCAAACAAACCGGAGGTATCCACCGCAGGCACAGCCGGTCTTCCGATCAACGCCTCCACCAGATCTGCTGCGGCCGAATTCACCGCGAGCTGGGCAGGATCAAACAGGACTGAAGCTTTGATCTCGAGGAGTTCTCTCCATTCTGTGGTGCTCCTCAAGATGACCGCTGCCGTTCCTTGGTACCACGCTTCTTTCTGGACACCACCTGAGTCAGTGAGTACCACCGTGCCCCGGGCGAGGGCGGACTGCATGTCCAAGTAGCCCAGTGGACCTGGGTCAATCGCCTGTACAGGAAGCTTCAAACCCGCGGCCTCCATGGCTTTTCTGGTTCTGGGGTGCACTGGAAAGTATACACTCCCTCCTGTCTTTTGCGCCCAGCGTTCGATGGCACTTAAGGCCCCTTCAAGCAAAACCGGATCATCCACCGTGCCGGGCCTGTGCAAGGTCACGACCATCACCGGCAAATCCCCCTCCGGCCATGCCACGGGAAAAGCCTGTGCCATCCTTGATTTGGCGGCCAGCGCCAGGTCCAACATGACGTCCCCGACTTCAATGATGCGATGTTGTTCCACCCCTTCCTTCACGAGCTGTGCGGAGGCTTTTGGCCCAGTGGTGCACAACACATCAGCAAGCTGGTCGGTGAGGATGCGGTTGTGTTCTTCGGGCATGCGGCGGTCTCCACTGCGCAGGCCTGCTTCTACATGCACCAACAAGGCACCGGCATGGTGTGCAGCCAGGGCACCGGCGAGAGTGCTGTCTGTATCCCCGTACACCACGACAGCCCGGGGCTTCACCCGCTGGATCTCTTCGGCAACTCCTGCTATCATGTCTGCCATGCGCTCGCTGCGCCCTGCGTGGGACGGAAAGAGCCGCGCATCAGGCGGTGGAACACCCAATTCCGATAGAAAGTCCAGCCCCATATCGTCGTCGGCATGCTGGCCGGTGTGCACCAGCCACTGGGTCAGACCAACGTCTCCTAAACCCCTGGTGACCGCCGCAGACTTGATGAACTGAGGCCTTGCACCGACCACGGTCAAGAGGTCTCGATTGGGGGAGGGTGTATTGGACATCAGAGCAACCTATGGTCCGCAAAGCTAAAATGTCCCATGCCAGCAATGATGATGTGATCAAGAACAGGCAAATCCAACGTTTGACCTGCCTTGAATAAATCGTCTGTCAATTTGCGATCGGCGGCGCTGGGATTGGGGTTTCCCGAAGGATGATTGTGCACAAGCACCAATGCTGATGCACGCACTGACAGGGCTTTGCGAAACACCACCTTGGGATCAACGACCGTTCCGGACTGTCCGCCACGGGACACCAATAGATCGGCGATGGGCGTATTGGCCCTGGACAATGCCAACACCCAAAATTCCTCAACATCCAAATCGAGCAGTTTTGGTCTGAACCTGCGCACGATATCGCCGGCGCGGGTGATGCGCGGCGGCACAGGCTCTTCACGCCCCATTCTGCGCCGACCAAGTTCCATGGCAGCCCCTATGCGCACAGCCCGTGCATCCCCAATTCCACGTATGGACCTCATCCGGAGGGGATCGCACCTCCCTAAGGCGTGCAGGTCCCCCCCAACTGCATCCAAGAGACGCCGCGCAACATCCAAAGCACCTTCCCCCTGTGCGCCGCTGCCCACCATGATGGCCACCAACTCCGCATCCGACAAAGTGGGCAACCCCGATATCAGTGCACGTTCTCGCGGACGCATCAACAAGGCACCGCTGGATCAAGGAACCCCGCAATTCTTGGACAAAAAAAAGGGAGGCTCCAGCCTCCCTTCTCAAAATTTCGTGTGGCCTTCATGCGGCCAAAGTCTTCAAGACTTCACAGAATCCAAATGACGGACCAACCCACTTTTGAGGTTGCCTGCTTTGTTCTTGTGGATGACGTTCTTCTTGGCCAAGCGGTCAATCATAGACGCCACTTTGGGCAACTGCGCTTCGAGCTCCTTCGCATCCGTGGTGGCACGGTACTTACGTAGGGCATTCCGCATCGTTTTGTGGTAATAACGATTGCTGAGACGCTTCGTCTCGTTGGAGCGGATGCGCTTGAGGGCTGATTTATGATTCGCCATGCTTGCGTTTTGGGGGGGCAAATATAGTCAACTGCTGCATGCGAAACGAGTCAGTACCAAATCAAGTGTACTCGAATGGTCGTTAACCCGTCTGTGATGTCCGTTTCCGAGCGCTCAGCAGCCAAAAAATCAATCGCCATGAACGGCAATCCCAATGCAATGAAGTCCTGGGTGGTGGCCACGTCATCGTCGAACACGGTGAACTCATAGCCCGTTTCAAAATCGGCCTCCTCAATGTTCACTGCAACAAAATCCAAGTTCACAGGAAGCTGGGCCTCTTGTGCAGTTCCCGATGTGAAAATGATGCTTTGGGAGGCCGCCTCTCTGAGCTCTACAAATAAATCAGGCGCCCCTTCGTCGATGGTGTCATCGAAATAATCAGGGTCAATGGACAACACTTCCACCCGGTCAATCACACACCGGGTAATGGGCTCCGGGTCTTTACAACCAGGGGAGGTCAAACACAAAACAACCAGCCCGAGGGGGAGCAACAAAGGTGAGCACTTCATCATGGTGCCAATGTCGTGAGAAAACTGCGGAAAAAGAGAAGGGCGCCTTCGCGCCCTTCCTTCCTAACAATCTACTTGCCAATCGCCATTGCTAGCGATAGCTGAGGCAAATATATGGCGCCACCCTGTGTGTGACAACGTGTTTACGCGCTTTTTTGGTCTAACCTTTATTTCTTGAAAATCAAGCGGGTAATGTACAAACCCTGGCCATCTGGCTTTCCGGCATCAGATTCCACACCGCTCACGACGAACTCTAAACTCCAGCCCTGAGCAACCAGATTATTGATCTTATCAGTGATCAAAGCATCGTTGGAAGCAATGTTCTGGAAGTTGATGCCCGCTGCACTGAAGAAGTTCACCAGCTTGGTCTCTTTGAAGTTATCCACCTTCAAGTCTCCACGCTTCACATCACCTTGGCCACTCTTCTTGCCATCAACACGCTCTGTCGTAGCGGCCTCGCTATCTGCATCAGAGGTGGTTTCAATGATGCGTGAACGGCCCACACCACCGGGAACAATGCTCTCAACAACGGTAACGACTTTGTACTCCTGTGCTGCACTATCGAGGCAGGCTGCCAGGGCCAAAGCCCCGAGAAAAATCAACTTTTTCATGATGTGTTTTTTGTTATGGCCGCAAGGTATGGAGGTGTCACATCCAAAACAATTCTCGAAGCCTGCAGCACCAAGAATCTTCAAGAATGGGGCTGCGATGCGGATTTTCGCAACATGGCCTCAGCCTCACGAAAGAAGTGTCGCCCGCGATCACGGGCATACCACAACTGAATTTGAACAGCCAATTCCTGTTTGGTCAGGGGCTGATCCGAGGTTTTGTTGGCCTGAACCATTTGCTGAAGCGGCGCGGGGCGCGGGCCCCAAGTGCCCAAGACACGCCCGACCTGATCGGCAATGATCCATTTCGGAATGGACCGGCTACCTCCCGAAAGAAACGCCTCAATGAGGCCATTGTCTCCGTCCCGTAACACGATATCCAATGATGCTCCACCCCGTTCCGCCATCACAGCGATAAAAGGAAGTGTTTGGGCTGCATCGCCACACCAACTCTCGGTGATACACACCCAATGTTGGCCGGAGACGTGCCCCCCGTCCAAGAAGGTGGCCAATTCAACAGGCCATTTCAGGGTTTTCGTCACGCGGCGCATGCGAACAGCGTTAAGGTCATTGAATTTCGACAAGGACTCAGACACGGTAGACCCACTGTGCTGACCTGATGCCGTCCATCGGTCCACTGCATCGGTGAAGGCATCAAAAGTGAAGGCGCCCGGGCGCCCCCCGTTCCACCAAGCAGACCACCTGTCGCTTTCTTCTTCCACGATTAGCGTTGTGTTTTAATGGTGGGCATGACCCTTCAACCAAGCCTCGGCCGCCAAGCGACCAGCGCGCAGTGCGCCATCCAACGAGGGTGCGAAGGCCCCGTCACCAGCGAAGTAAACGCCTTCTATGTCGTTGGGCATCGCGGCAGGACCAACGCTCTTCAAGCGCGGTAAGGCTTGATCGATGCGGGCGCGCCACACGACATCGCCGCAATCAATGCCCGCCGCCCCCAACTCGCTCCTCATGCGCAGCAAAACCTCCTCTTCTTTTGCACCCGCTGGATACAGCGCCGTCACATTGATGCGATTTTCCCCTATCCCGCCTTCCACGTCGGCCATGAAATGAAAGTTGGTCACACTCTGCACCCCCGGGAGCAACCCAATCAAAGAACGCCCGAACGGAGCGGCATGGGTTTGGAACACCACGTTGAGACAGGCATTCCATTGATCAACGACAAACTCAGGGTGCAGGCCAGGCACTGTGACGATAGCACTGTCATTCAATGGCCGTTCGGTGCCATCGACCTGCAGTGCCTTTCCGTTGACGGCATCGATCCTGCAACCGACGTGAATGTCCGTCTGCTTCAACTGATCCTGCAGGTGGGCCACCAGCGCTGACATGCCCTGTCGCGGCTTGAGTACCGGGCCTTCTGACAACATCTTAAAGGTGTACTGGAATTGGGCAGCCGGCGTTTCTAGCGCTCCTTCTAGGAATATGCCTGCAAAGAAGGGGCCCAAGAAATCTCCAACGAAGGCCGGTGAGAACCCCCACGCCTCCAGAAAATCAGCTGTACTGCGTTGGGACCAAAGGGCCGCGGACGCCCTGTCCATACCGAAGCGCCCTTGTTGGATATCGTCGGGCCGTGTGCGCCTCAAAGCGTGCACAAGCCGCAACACCTTGATCCTGTCTGACCAAGAACCAATGCCACTAAAGACCGTGGCAAACAGGAGTCCGGGTGCCCTTCTCGGATCGGCCAACGTGTGCCACCGGCCATTCAGGTGGACCCGAGCGCCCGGGACAAATGCAATACAATCGAGGGCATCGAAGTCTACCCAGCGATTCAATTCGGGATAAGCAGATTGCAAGACCTGAAAACCACGGTCTACCGGCGTTCCGTCAGGCAATCGATCTGTCGCGAGCCTTCCACCCAACACGTCAGCCGCTTCGAGTAAGGTGGGCCTCTGCCCAGCTGCTTCGAGGGTCAGACAAGCTGCGAGTCCTGCCGCCCCGCCACCAACAACCACTGGTCCTTTGAATGCTTTCATGCGGGCATGTCACGCTTGGTCCGACGGAAGGCCGTCCGCCGTCTTGTCGGAAACCGAAACCAGTTGCTGCAACTGGGCGAGTTCTGCCGCCGTAAAATCTCGCCATTCACCGCGGGGCAAATCCAGTTGCATGTGCATGATGCGAACCCGCTTGAGGCGCACCACATTGTATCCGAGGTGCTCACACATGCGCCGGATTTGGCGGTTCAACCCTTGGGTCAGAATGATGCGGAAATTGCGCGGACCTGTCTGCTCGACCTCGCAGCGGCGGGTTACCGTACCGAGTATTGGGACGCCTCCTGACATGTCCGCAACGAAAGTGCCCCGAATGGGGCGGTCCACCGTGACATGATACTCCTTCTCGTGGTGGTTGCGGGCGCGCAGCACCTTGTTGACGATGTCACCATCGGAGGTCAAGAAAATGAGGCCTTCACTCGGCTTGTCCAGCCGGCCGACTGGGAAAATCCGACGCGGATGACCGATCGCATCGATGATGTTGTCCTTTTCACGCTTCTGGTCCGTCGTACAAACGATGCCCCCCGGCTTGTGATAGACGATATAGACATGGTCTTCGGCTTTGGTGGGCTGCCCGACGGCCTGACCATCGACCTCCACCACATCTCCGGGCATGACCTTGGTGCCCAACTCGGGGAGTTGGCCATTGATCGCAATCCTCCCTTGTTCGAGGAGCTTGTCTGCCGCGCGGCGCGAACAATATCCTACCTCGCTGAGGTACTTGTTGATCCGAATGCCTGCATTGGCCTCCATGGTGCAAAGAACGGCGAGTCGCGACTCAATCCACCAGCACCCAGCGCCAGCGGCTGCCATCTGCCAAGGTCAGGACATACACCCCGGATTCGAGCCCGTCCCGACAGAAGCCGTTGGACCGACCAAAACTGCGCCGCAATCGCCCTTGGGCGTCATACAGAGCGCCGGATTCAGGCTCTCCACTCCACTGCACACAAGCCAGTGAAGGGTTGGGGCCCATGACGCGGGCCTCGCGCTCGACCACTGCGCCGCCATCGAGAATGATCGCATAGTTGTTGGTCGAGTTGGCCGTAGGCGTGGCAAACCACACCCAATAGTCGGCACCGTCCGGATAGCGCCCCAAAGAAGCGTCTTGCTCAGACAAGCCAAAGGCAAAGAAGTCGAGCAGTACCCAAACCTCTTCGGTGGCATTCCACTCAAATAAGGCGATCTCATCTCCGGTCGAAGACAAAGTGAACGGCGCGTGGTACGGCCCTTGTTCAGGATCATTGTCCGCCCAGTAGAACGCCCAATCACCTGGCGCCAGTGTACCGTCCGGCAAAGCGTATTTGTTGGGCACACTGAGGTTGTCCGTAAGGTACTTTCCGCCCAGCTCAATGGGGGCAGAGCCTGCATTGAACAGCTCCACCCAATCGTCGAATTCACCGAAGGCATCCGACACGTTGTTGGCGTTGGAACTCATCAACTCATTGACCACCAAGTCCGAAGGAGAGACGCCCACTGTAGCAGTGACCGGCTCACAGGGCAACCAACGCTCCAAACCGGCACTGCTGGTCGCCTGAACTTGATAGTCCACTGTGGTCCAATTCCATTGGATGGGCACTTTGATGCCCCAAGTGCCGTCCCCTGCCTGGCGGTCGCCGTGTTCTCCATCGTCGTACATCACAAAAGGCTGCGGTCCATTGCCAGGATCAACCCAACAGGTCACTTCCAGATCGTCTCCGCCGCCGTCCACGATGGCCCTGACCCTCAAGGAATCCAATACTGGCGCATTGTCCTCCAGCTCATGGGCAATCAAAACGGACCCTGTCTCATCGAGCTGGTTGTACAGGGCGTAACTGCGGTTGATCAACCAGGTGTTGATGCCGTACTCCACATGTCCCCCGGCGGCCTCGCTGGTGGCGGATTCGAAATCTTCGAACCCAAAACCGAAGCTCAACGGATAGTAGGTGTCTGCGGCCACATGGGGAGAGAGCATCTCCATGCGCGGATCGAGGAAGGCACTGACGCTGTCCGGGTGTGCGTGCACGATCATGACCTCTGAGAGGTAGTGGGTGTACCAATCTCTGTATTCGGGAACCTCCATGAGCCTGTCGTACAAAGGCCGGCTTTCTGTCGCCCAATCGTACGGATTGCGAGCCTCCCAATCGCCATTGACCCAGTCGATGCCCCAGGTGTTGTCCAGGTCGTATGGGATGTAATCGAAGAGCCCGGTTTGAGGATTGTGGTAGAGATAGAAGTTGTTCTTGTTTCCCGTGTAGCCATCCCAATTGCCACTGATGACGTCCAAGGCCATCACCTTGAGAAAATCGGCCACATTGAACACCTCCTCGATCGCGCACTTAAAGTCCGCATCCGGCGTGTTGTTGAGGACATCAATGAATGTCGCCAGGTCTGTGTAATCGTCTTCCTCGGTGTTGGTCTTCAACTCATAGGCCCTGCGACCATTGACCTCAAACTTGTATTCATCGGGGTAAGGGCCCACGTACTGTAGGTCAGCCGGCCACAGGCATTTGTAGAAGTTCCCTCCGTCTTTGTCATAGTACTCCTCCACAAACTCTTCGTCCATGTGTTCGGTGTTGACGTATACCCCCATGTATTCGTCATTGAGCATGAGTTTCACCATGCTCGTGCGAGATCCTGTCAGCCCCATCTGACGGAGGATGTGCCAGCTCAATGCGGCCCTGAGGATAGAAGGGTCGTTCTGATTGGCGTTGAGGTTGAGCTTTTCCAAGTCTGCGAACTTCTGACCGGGAATGAACGCGTTCAAATCCACCTTGAAGCTCTTCTTGGGCGCAGTCAACGAGGTGTTGCCCCTCAACCGCACCGCCACCGTATCGATGAGGGTATCGAGCACAGCAGATTGGTAACCAATGGTCGCAGGAAATGAATTGCTCGAAGCATAGTCTACATCACCAAACAACATGGCCTCAGCACTGTCGGGATCCATGGTAATGACCACGGTCGCCACCTCATCCTGCAAAAACACGGGACCATAAGGTGGAATGTCCGTTTGGGCTGAGAGGGGCACGGCAGCGCCCCACCACAACATCCATGCAAAGGCAACGGTGCTCTGCAGTTTTGAAGGCAGGTTCATGCGGCAAAATTACGCGGTGAACGCTGCGCTTTGCGGCGCCCCTCTATACTGTTCTCATCACCCCTGCATTGGCACCATGTGCAGGCCATTCAAATCGGGTTTACCTTGGAGGCATGGTCCGTAAGGTTGAGTTCTGGGTGCTGGCGTTGACGGGCACACTCCTGTTCACGGGCTGCTCCAAAGAGCAGCAGCCTGGACTAGAAGACCCTGAAGAAGTGAGGCTTCCCTCCCTTCCAGAAACACCCTACCCCTATTCGGAACAAGGTTTTCCCGAATCTTGGCAGAACGACCCAGGACTTGCCCTTTTTGGTGGAACTGGAGACTTGGCGGGCATTACAGATGCTGGCGCCACCTTGGGGCGCGTACTCTTTCACGACACGCAACTGTCTGCGGACAACACCGTCTCTTGCGGCAGTTGCCACCAGCAGGAGCATGCCTTTGCCGATCCGGCTGTTGGATCACTTGGCATCACTTCGACCCCGTTGCACCGGAACACTCCGGGCCTGTTCAACTTCCGTTATCAACGCCGCTTGTTTTGGGATTTAAGGGTATTGGGCCTTGAAAACCAGGTGTTACAACCCATCGGACACCCCGATGAAATGGGCATGGAATTGGCCGCACTGCCCGATAAGCTGGCGTCGCTGCCCTATTACCCTGCCTTGTTTGAGGCGGCCTTCGGAGATCCTGAGGTTAACCTCGAACGCATCACAGAAGGTCTGGTCCAATTTCTCAGGTCGATTCGATCGTTTCGAAGCCGCTATGACGCGGGATTGGCCAATGACTTTGCTGACTTTACAGCCGACGAACTGCTGGGAAAGGAGGTCTTTTTTCGTGGAGATACCCGTTGCAACCAATGTCACACGAGCAGGAACTTCTTTTCTAATCAGGCCTTTATCAATGGACTGGAACTCGATTACGCAGCAGCGGGAGACGGCGGCATAGGTGACCTGACGGGTGCAGCTTCGGACGATGGCCGGTTCAAAACGGCATCACTGCGGAACATTGGCCTGACTGCCCCTTACATGCACGATGGCCGGTTCTCCACGCTTCGTGAGGTGGTGGACTTCTACAGCGACAACATCGTGCAGCACCCGTATTTGGACGAACGCCTATCGGACAACGGCATCGGTCCTCCTGGGCAGGAGCCCTACCAGTTGGAATTGTCTGAATTGGAGCGTGAAGGCCTGGTCGCCTTTCTCCATACGCTGTCCGACACCGTGATCATTGCGGATCCTGCGCTCTCTTCGCCGTTTTAGGAGGGTTGTTCCTGTTGGTCAGGAAGAAAAACGCTAAACGTCGACCCCACCCCCACTTCCGAATCCAAATCAATCCACCCTTTGTGCTCCTGCACCACGCGGGCAACATGGCTCAGGCCCATTCCCACGCCTTCCCCTTGAAGCGTGAATCGACGGAAAGGATCAAACACGGATGACCTGTTTTCCGAGGCGATGCCCATTCCATTGTCTGTCACTAAAAACAGCCATCCAGAAGCAGTGCGCTCGGCATTCAGCGACACCTTGACCGCCTCCTCCGCTCGGCCATACTTGATCGCATTTTCGATCAGGTTGCCCAAAATGACCCGCAAGCCAATCTTACCCGCTTGCATGACTGGCATCGCGCCGATGCTCAGTTGAGCGCCTGTGCGCCGGAGCAAACACCGAAAATCAGTCTTAATTTCTTCGGTCAGCTTATTGACATCGACCCTTTCTATCTGCTGCTCGCCACCCAAGCGGGCGAATTCAAGCATTTCATTTACGAGGGCAGTTAAACGGTCGGCGGACAGCTTTAGCCCATGCAACATCTGCGCGCGCTCCTCGCTTGCCAACGTCGTGTCGGTCGCCAACATCCCAGCACAACTCGCCACATTAAGCAATGGTTCTTTAAGGTCGTGCGCCACCATCATTGAGAAACGCTGCCAATGGCCTTCATGCTCGCCATGGTGCGCAACAATCCCCGGAGCAGGGTCAACGTTCATGCGTAAAACTTGATTCATAAGAACAGGAAATGGGTCGAACCCGGCGAAAGTACCCGTAGGCCCGAAACGCACAAAAGCACGTGCTGTGCAACCGACCCATTCTGAGTACTTGGCAAGCCAATAGCGCACTCATTTAAAGGACGTTGGAGCCATAATCTCCCACATTCTCAATGAGGGGGAAGAATGGTCCTACAACCTGACAGGGAAGGATCACTGCCCCGCACCTGCGACCACAACACGCTTTTCGATGACCACCGCCCGTTCGGATGATTCCACCGCAGCGGTGCTGTCCTCCACCTCCACTTCCACCTCGACCTGATCGCCATTGCGCGTCCACTTCACGGTCCCTCCCGGGATGGCCAACACCGTATCAGAGCCGATGCCTGACTCATCCAGGGACTGAATGATCACTTGCACGTCCTCTTCTGACATGCCGCCTTCCAACCCCTGGGCCATGTCCACAACGAAGGTGCGGCTTTCTCTGTCTGCAGTCCCGAAGGAGGGGGCCGTCACCCTTCCCAAGACAAAACCAATCATGGCGAAAGCTGCGGCAATCAGGAGGCTGGCATTTTGTTGCATGCGGCAATATCACTCCTTTTTAGGCAACATTTCAGCTGTATCCACCGTATCTCAAGACATGCGGTCCAAACGAACATTCGACACATTGATTCTGGAGGGAGGCAGCCTCAGGTGTGCCTTTACCGCAGGTGTACTGGACACTTTTGCCGTGGTGGGGTACAACCGTTTCCAGCATTACTACGCCGTTTCCGCTGGCACCATGGCCTTGACCTCGTTTCTGTCAGGTCAGCGCAAACACTTCATTGACGTGGCCTGTCACATGGTCGAAGACGGCGAATTCATCCGTTTTTCCTCGGCGTTTAGGGAAGAAGGGCTGATGAACTTGGCTCACCTCTTCGACCACGTTCGCCGAAACAGGCCCTTGGACATCGAAGGAGCAGCTGCTGCGGCAAGCGGCAAGGAAGTCCGCATGGTGACCACCGATTTTGACACCGGAAAACCGCTCTACCTCGAGCCCAACGCCGACAATTGGCTCCGCATCATGTGGGCTTCCTCCACATTGCCCATGGTCACCCGCGGCCGCATCAAAGTGGAAGACCGCTGGATGTTTGATGGTGGCATTTCCGATGCGCTGCCGCTGCAAGCCGCCCTCGATCGCGGATCCCGCAATATCCTGGTCATCCGGACGCGCCCTTCCGGGGCGCACATCGAAAAAGGGTGGATGGACACATTCGCCACCTATTGGTACCGTGAAAACCCCGCGATCGTCGCCCTGTACAACGAAGGTCATACGGCCTACAACAAAATCGTGGACCGCCTTGCATCCGGAGGTGAAGGGCGGGCGCAGTGGACTGAAATTGCGCCCCTGACCCCACTCAGATCGGACGGTTATCGGGTCAATGCAGGCTACCTGCTCCAGGACTACCACCTCGGCATGGCCAGCGCTCTTGACTGGCTAGATTCCACTCAATAAGACCCTTCTATGGTCGTTTTGAGGCCATGAGTACGCGCCCATGGTCGGGGGTTTTGATTCGCGTCTAACTTTGCGGCGATTCACCTAAGCCCAACATCATGCGCAAGCTGTTCATTTTGGCCCTGCTGGCCGCCTCTTCTTCCGCTGTTTTCTCACAGTGCGACCAATTGTTCATCTCTGAGTACATCGAGGGATGGTCCAACAACAAAGCCATCGAAGTCTACAACCCGACTGGTGCTGCCATTGACATGTCAGACTACCGTCTAGAGCGTTACTCCAATGGCGCTACCGCTTCTGACGAAAACCAGAAAGTAGACCTGAGCGGAACGATTGAGCCCAACGACGTGCTGGTCTTTGTGCTCGACAAGCAGGATCCCGATGGCGTCGATTTCGAAGCTCCAGTTTGGGACGAACTCGCAGAAAAAGCTGACGTTTGGCTCTGCCCAGTGTATGCAGAAAACAACGCGATGTACTTCAATGGCAA
>JAKMCW010000157.1 GCA_022428205.1 Flavobacteriales bacterium | reverse complement strand
GCAAAGGCAGAGAAGGCCGCTTGGAGGTCAAGGTCTGCTGGCCGGACAGCCCAGCATGGAATGCTGGATTGCGCCATGGCGACGTCATTGAAACGAGCCAAGCAACAGCGAATGAAGTGGCAGTTTCATGGCTCAGAGATGCGGTGCATCAGCATGAAGACACCTTCACCATTCCGTCTGGGTCGGGCTATTTTGCCCGACCGAGCTTGGCCAGTTTCCCTGGATAAGTCATCTTGTGGGGCAATCAAACAACACCTTCCCTGATTTCCCTCTCTTTTCAAATTGACCACCAAGCGCAATTTTCCCGCAAGGAATTGCTGCTGCGCACCTTTTTCGGCGTGTTCTACTTGGTGATTCCCCACGGCATCGCCCTCTTCTTTGTCAGCATGCTGAGCAGCATACTGCTGTTTCTGACATTTTGGACCATCCTGTTTACAGGACGCTACCCGCGGGCGTGGTTCGACATGCAAGTGGGATTATTGAGTTGGAATGCACGGTTAACAGCATCCATCTTCAACTGTATTGATGGTTACCCCGCTTTTGGGCTGTCAGCCGATCACCCTAACGTTCACCTGGACATCCCCTATCCAGAGACGGTTTCGCGCAGCCACACGATCATTGTTGGCCTTTTCGGACCGATCCTGCTTATCCCGCATTTGTTCATCTTGGGCATACGAAACCTATGGGTGCTTCTTCTGAATCTGATGGCCTTCTGGTCCATCCTCTTCACCAAGCGCTATCCCAAAAGTTGGTTTGATTGGTTCGTGGAGCAAATGCGCTGGAGCATGCGCATCAATGCTTACCTCTACTTCATGACCCCAGACTACCCGCCTTTTACAGGAAAGGAAGTCTGAAACACCTTTTGGATCAATCGTCTCGTCCGCCTTTCATGGCGAAGGTGACGAGGTTGGCTCCCATCTCCAATGCCTTGCGTCGGACCGCCTCGGGGTCGCGGTGGACCGCATAGTCTTCCCAGCCGTCGCCGAGGTCGCACTCTACATCGTAGTAGCAAACCAACCGACCGTCCAACAACAACCCAAACCCTTTGGAGGCGTCTCCGTCGTGCTCGTGCACCTTGGGCGGGCCTGCATCGAAGTCATACGCCGCGTGGTACACGGGATGCTCAAAAGGCAGCTCGACCCACTCCAAGTCGGGAAATACCTTCCGCATCTCCTTGCGGACAAACAAGTCCATGCCGTAGTTATCGCTGATGTGCAGAAACCCCCCTGCCTCGAGCCACGTCCGAAGGTTGCGCGCTTCCGACGGACTAAACACGACATTGCCGTGGCCCGTCATGTGGACAAAGGGATAATTGAACAACGCAGGCGAGCCCACCTCCACATATGGCACTTCCTCATCGATGCGCGTTCCCAGATTTTCGTTGCAAAACGCCACCAGATTGGGCACGCTCGTGGGATTTGAATACCAATCTCCCCCACCCTTGTATTGCATCACAGCCACTTGTGTTGCCTGCGCATGCACCGCAACCACAGGCGAAAAACTGCCGATAAGTCCGACCAAAAATAATTTGAGAAGACTGTAACCTTCTGCCTGAACACGGCGTATTGTCCGTCCTCGAAAACCGAGTGCTTGCCCCATGTTGGCGAAGTTAATCCAAACCCCACGCCCATTGGTAGAACCCGCCGCTCAAGCCGACCGGTTTTATCTATCTTTGCGCACCTTCAAAAACACCTGAACCATGCAGAACAAGAGTGCCGTCCTGATCTTTACGGTGCTGCTCGCATTGGCCACCTTGTACACATTGAGCTTTAACTACTTCTCAAGTCAGTTTGAGAAAGAAGCACAAGTACAAGGCGTCTACGAAGCAGAACAAATGCTCCAAGCGGGCACGATCTCCGAGGATGCATTCGATGCCACCGCCGCAGAGGAGGCCAAGTCCTACCTCCGCTCCAAAGGTGATTCAGCCATCGTACCCATTTTCGGTAAGTCCTACAAGGAAGCCAAAGAGCGCGAGCTGAACCTCGGCCTTGACCTCCGTGGTGGCATGAGCGTGACCCTCGAGGTTTCCATCCCCGATTTGATCATCGCCCTTGCTGACTACAACACGAACGAAGCGTTCCGCACTTCCATCAGTGAGGCCAAAAGCGCCCGGAAGAGTTCAAACGCTGACTTTGTCACGTTGTTCGGTGAAGCCTGGAGAACCAACGGCAATGCAGGTGAACTCTGGCGCATCTTCTACAACATGGAGAGCCGTGACCTCTTCCCACAGAAGAGCTCCGATGAAGAGATCCTCGCCATTCTTCGCGCTGAGTCAGAGACAGCGATCAACAACACCGAAAACATCATCCGCAAGAGGATTGACCAACTCGGTGTAGCCCAGCCCAACGTGCAGAAGCTGTCCTTCAGCGGCCGCATCCTGGTGGAGCTGCCTGGCATCGACGATCCTGCCCGTGCAAGGAAGCAGTTGAAGTCCACGGCAAACCTCGAATTTTGGGAAACGTGGTTCAATGATGAAATCGTCCAACGTCTCGCAGATGCCAATACGGCAGCTGGACGCGCGATGCGTCCTGACCTCTTCGGAGAAGCCGCTCCCGCAGACAGCGCCTTGAGCCAAGAAGACCTTCGGGCCAAGAACCCGCTGTTTGCCGTGATGCAGCCCAACCAGCAGGCCAAGACGAGCATTGTCGGCTTTGCCATGGATACGGACACAGGCAAGGTGAACGATGTGCTCGGGTTGCCCGAATTCAAGTCTGCCCTTGGCAACGACGTGCGCCTCTTGTGGGGTGCCAAGTCCGACGGCGGTGTGGCCACCTTGTATGCGATTCAGGACCAAAGCGGTCGTGGAAAAGCCAAGTTGGATGGCAAGAGCATTGTCGATGCCCGCGTCGGTTATGATGAAATCGGTGACGTGGTCTGTAACATGACCATGAATGGTGAAGGCGCCGGCATCTGGGGACAGATGACCAAGGCTGCCGCAGCAGACAACAACCGCGCCGTAGCGGTCGTCCTCGACAACTTGGTCTTCTCAGCACCCAACGTGAACAGCGCCATTTTGAATGGACGCTCGCAAATCAGCTTCGGAACCGGTCAGAGTGCCGAGCAAAAGCTGGTTGAAGCAGAAGACCTCTCCAGTCTCTTGAAAGCCGGTTCACTCCCCGCTCCTGCCCGCATTGTGGACGAGGTCTCTGTGGGACCTCAACTCGGAGAAGAGAACATCCGTGCAGGACTCAGCTCCTTTGTGTTTGCGCTGCTCGTGGTGCTGGTCTACATGATCTTCTATTACCGTGGTGCTGGCGTGGTGAGCAACATCGCTTTGATCGCCAACTTGTTCTTCTTGATCGGCGCATTGGCTTCGCTCGGGGCCGCACTCACCTTGCCTGGCATTGCAGGTATCGTGCTGACCATCGGTATGGCTGTGGACGCAAACGTTCTGATCTACGAACGTGTTCGTGAAGAGATGCGCGCAGGAAAAGGCCTCGCCGGAGCGGTGAAAGAAGGTTATTCTAAAGCCTACAGCGCCATTATTGACGCCAACATCACAACGTTATTGACCGCCATCATTCTGTACAGCTTCGGTAGCGGCGCCATCCGCGGATTCGCCACGACCCTGATGGTGGGTATTTTCACTTCACTCTTCAGTGCAATTGTCTTGACCCGTCTGGTCTTCTACAGCCGCATGGAAAACAAGAAGGGCATGTCCTTCTCGTCCAAGATGACGGAAAACTGGTTTACAAAGACGGCCGTGCCTTTCATCGCCCGTCGGAAATCGGCCTACATCTTGAGCGCCTTGGTCATCGCAGGTGGCATGGCCAGCTTGTCTACCAAAGGCCTCAATTACGGGGTTGAATTCTCTGGTGGCACCACGTTTGACGTGAGCTTCGCAGAAACCGTAGACGTTCAGCAGGTGCGAGATGCCCTCAGCGTCGCCTTTACTGAAGACGGTACCCCGGGTAATCCCTTGGTCCAGACAAAGGAAAGCGACCGTCAGGTTCGGATCATGTCCAACTTCATGATCGAAAGCGAAGCTGAAAATCAGGATGAGCTCATTCAAGCGGCGCTTGCCAATGGCCTCGGTAGCCTTGGAATGGACTACACCGTGGACCGCTACAACAAGGTCGATGGCACCATCAGTGACGACTTCCGTCGCGGAGCAGCCAACGCTACGATTTTCTCCTTGATTGTCATCTTCCTGTACATCTTCATTCGATTCAGAAAGTGGCAGTACGGTTTGGGTGCACTCGTTGCTATGGTCCACGACGTACTCATCGTTCTGTCGCTGTTCAGCATCTTCTGGGGTGTCCTGCCCTTCACCATGGAGATTGACCAGGCCTTCATTGCGGCCATCTTGACGGTCATTGGTTATTCCATCAATGACACCGTGGTGGTGTTTGACCGGATCCGTGAATACTTCACGCTCTACGGCAGCAAGAAAGACCGCAAGGAAGTCTTCAACTTGGCGCTGAACAGCACGTTGAGCCGTACCATCAATACGTCCTTGTCCACCTTTGTGGTGTTGCTCACCATCTTCATGTTTGGAGGAGACAACATCAAAGGATTTGTCTTCGCCTTGATGATCGGCGTCGTGGTTGGAACGTATAGCTCCATCTTCATCGCCACACCAACGGTGGTCGATTTGAGCCGCGAAAAAGCGTAATTCAGAGGCGCAATATCCCTCATTGAGAAAAGCCCCACCTCGCGTGGGGCTTTTCATTTATACGGTCACCAATTTGTAGGCGTAGAGTATAATGAGACTAAGCTCAGGCTAGTGCCGATAAAAGTTGCCTCGTTATACAGACTTCTCAGTAGTTTGCGTGTGCCAAATTCTGTATCGATGCGCGTCTTCATCGCTTCCGCGGGCCTCTGCCTGCTTTTCTTGGGCTCTTTGCCCTCCACCCTCTTGGGCCAATGCTCTCCCGATGTGGAGAAGCCGGTCATTGCAGGGATGCCCTCCAATCTCTCATTGAACGCCGACGCAGACCAATGCGGGGCCACTGCTACGTGGACGTTGCCTACAGCGACGGACAACTGCAACCTGATGAGTTTCGTAGGTTCAGCTACACCCGGTTCGTATTTCGCGGTAGGCACGACGCTGGTGACGTACACCGCGATGGATGCGTCAGGCAACCTGGAAGCTGAGAGCTTCACGATTACGGTCATTGACAACCAGGATCCAGAGCTTGACAACGTTCCCGGCGACATTACCCAAGCAGCAGATGCCAATTCTTGCAGCACAAGTGTCGTTTGGGTAGCACCTGACGCTTCGGACAACTGTGGAATTGCCTCTACCACGAGTACACATTCTTCAGGGGACTCCTTTGCTTTTGGCACCACCACGGTCACCTACACCACTACGGACGTCAACGGCAGGAGCATCAGCGCACAATTTGATGTCATCGTAACGGCAACCGATACAGATGGTGATGGCACATGCGACGGAGAAGACACCGACGATGACAACGACGGCGTATTGGACGGCGACGACGACGATTCAACAGATCCCAATGTCTGTGAAGACAGCGACGACGACGGTTGTGACGACTGCAGCATTGGCTTAGACGGCTTCGGACCTCTGGCTGACAACACACCAGCCAATGATGGCGCGGACTCCGACGGTGATGGCTTTTGCGATACTGGTGACAACTGCTCCAACACCGCAGCTTGCAACTATGCAGATCCCGCCAATGGAGCCTGCCTCTTGCTAGATGGCATTTGTGACACCTGCTCCGATGGCACTGGAACAGGCACCATAGTAGACAACGACGACGACGACGACGGTGTCTGCAACAGTGCAGAAGTAGACGGTTGTACTGACCCCACCGCCTGTAACTACGACAGCGATCCAACTACCGACACCGACAACACCCTCTGCACCTACGTCGATGGCGTTTGCGAAACCTGTGTCAATGGGGCAATCGTAGACAATGACGACGACGACGATGGTGTCTGCAACAGTGCAGAAGTAGACGGTTGCACTGACCCCACCGCCTGTAACTACGACAGCGATCCAACTACCGACACCGACAACACCCTCTGTACCTACGTCGATGGCGTTTGCGAAACCTGTGTCAATGGGGCAATCGTAGACAATGACGACGACGACGACGGTGTCTGCAACAGTGCAGAAGTAGACGGTTGTACTGACCCCACCGCCTGTAACTACGACAGCGATCCAACTACCGACACCGACAACACCCTCTG
>JAKMCW010000147.1 GCA_022428205.1 Flavobacteriales bacterium | reverse complement strand
GTCCAGCAGGGTTTCTGTGGACCCGTCTCCAAAGTCGAGGATGTAGGTCGTTCCCTCCCCGTTGCTCTCGTAGTTGGTGATGGGAAATTCGAGCAGGTAAGGGCTGCACAGACCATCCGTATTGCCCGGGTTGGCCGATCCGATTTGCGGGTTGTTTCCAACGAAGACCGAATCGACCACCTGCGTGGTGCATCCGTTGTTGCCCAACAGGTCCACGGTGATGGTGTAGTAGCCGTAGCTGTCGTAGGCCGTAGCGGGAGGATTGAATACGTCATTGCTGGCAAAGCTGGTGCTTTGGCCATTGCCCCAATCGACGTCCCAATTCGCGATGCCAGTGTTGCCAAAGGGTTGGGGGCTGGCGATGAGCTCATAGTTCGGCCAATCGGGGTTGTTGAGGCACAGTGGAGCCAGATCGTCGATTCCGGGGTTGGGATTCTGCAGGACGGTGATGGTCTGAGAAGAGGTGGTTGAGCAACCGCCATTGGCTGCATCCTGAATAACGGTTAGGGTAACGGTAATATCTTGAGTTCCTCCGCCATCAAGGGCATAAATGTGTGTGGGTTGTGCTTGTGTCGATGTGCTTCCATCTCCGAAGTTCCAGAAGTAGGTCACATCAGTTTGAGGTGTAATATCAAATTGAATCCCTTCAGAGCCACAGATTCCGTCTTGAACCACCGTGAAATTGGAATCAGGGCAAGAAGTGACATTGCTGTTTGGAATGACTTTGTTAAAGCAGAAATCTGTTGACATGCCCAATAAGGGAAGGACCGTCAAAGCGAAACAGATATAGAATTGACTCACATGAGGCATCCGCAATAAGTTACGGTTTGAAATTGTCAGGACTGTTGACTCTCGCAAATCGGTGATGTGTGGTTAGTCATTCTCATTGACGTTGTTTCTAAACCTTGATTGAAGGCATCAAAAAACCCGGCCTGAGCCGGGTTTTTCTTGGGCTGCCTTTTGGGGCAGCGGTTATGGGAGGCTGCCGATTACCAGCAGTACTTGCCTTCTTCGATAAGCTTCACCGCGATGCTTTGGCGGGCGGCGGTGGTGTTGAAGGGCTCCGTTTTGGTGAAGCGCTACAGGCCCATTAGCATGCCCTTCAATTCGCCGCCCTCGGCGAAGGCCAGTAGGGCCTCCTTGCCGGCGGAGTGCATGCGCTCGGCCACCTCGTAGCAGTAGACCTTCATCATGGCCATCTCGTGGGCTACGGCGTCTTCGCCGCGCTGGCCGGCGAGCTTCTGTACGCGGAGGACGAGTGACTCGGCGGTGTACGTCCAGATCATCATGTCGGCGATGTGCATCAGCACTTCCTGCTCCTTGGCGAGGGACTGCGTGTTTTTTATGCCGCAGTGCTCATGTCAAAAAAGCGCACACCGCCTTATTCGCAGTAGTTGCCCATTTGGGGGAGCAGGAGGAGGAGGTCGGCGAGGCCGACAATTCCGTCGCCCGTGAAGTCCGCAGGACAGGCTTCGTCGGGGATGCATCCGCCGTCTTCTGCAGACCACGTGGTCCCGGGCCCGCAGTAGGCGGCTTCCTCTGGCCACACCGTCTCGTCCGGCTCGCAGTATGTCGCAAAGGAGCCGAGGAAGGAGAGCAGGTCCGACGTGGTCACTTGACCGTCTCCCGTGAGGTCCCACGGACACGGGTCGGCGTGGACGCACTGGCCCATCCCGTCGTCCCAAATGGACCCGTCCAAACAGGGGGACCCGCCGTCGCATTCCCATTCATACTCTGGAATCTGAACGGTGACGGTATCGGTGACCGAGCAATACTCGAGGCTCACGGGCTCGACCGTTGCGATGAAGGTGGTGGTCTCAATAAGGCCTTCCACCTGAGGGGAAGCCACGTCTGAAGCATTGAGCCAATCCGAGGGTTCCCAGCTCCAATCGTAGGCACAATTGCTTGTGCCGCAGGACGAGCACCATTCAATGGGCGTTGAGTATGCCCCGCTTGAACAACTTACACTTCCATCCGAAGTAAGGACCACATACAAGCAGCCAAAGTCGTTTGTGGCGGTCACGTTGAACGCTTCCCACGATCCGCTCAAGTCCATGATGAGTGGCGCTGATTCGTCGAGTCCATCATGGATGTATAGGTGGTCGAAGAAACCTTCGATCTCGCCCGCTTCGAAGACGAGGGACATCATGGTTCCATCCCCGGCATCATCCGGGCAATAGGTCCACGTCGCATATTCGTTGTTGGAATAGCAGTAGGACACGCTTTCCTCGGAGTTGGAACAGGGCGAAGGTGATTCGTCACCGACCGTCCCGCTCAGGGTCAAGGGTTCGCCGCACCACAAAAGGTCTTCGCCGGCGCTGATGCTCATTTCGGGGGGCTCGATGGCGGTGATCTGGATCGTGGTGTCGTGGGTGCAACCGAAGTTGTTGAGTGTGGTGAATGTGAACTCATGCAAGCCAGGTTCATTCACGACAAAATCGGCATGCCAGGTGGCATAGTCCTGCTCCAGCAGTCCGACACCACTCCATGCGGCACTGTCCGCCCCGGATCCAATCGAGGGTTGGATGGTCACGAGGGGCTCGCCCAAGGGTTCGACACCGAAGTCCATGCCCCATCCAAAGACGTTTCCATCATCAATGTAGAGGTTGTCGATCAGGGTCAGTGTCCACGTTCCATTGAGCGGGCAACCGGTGAAGTCACACAGGTTGCCTTCCGGCGTATAGCTGCCGGTATTGACGATGTTGGAGTTTTCAAGGTTCCCCGCGTTGTCTGTGTAGGAGGTGTTCGTCCAGTTGGAAGAGGAGTTGACATTGGATGGATTGTCCGGGTTCGTCGACCAGATGTAGTCATATCCGGTTCCCGGGGTGTTCGAACCGTCATCCACCGGTTCTCCGAGGAAGGTGCTCCCACCGCCATTGGGGTAGCTGAGCAATGGAACTGTAGTGCCGTTCGGACAGGTCACGAGGATGTCGAGGTCGCCGAGATAGCTGTGTTCGATGGTGAGATTCACGGCGAGGTCATTGCACCCACTGACCACGGCATTGTCCGAGTATTGGTCGATTTCCAATGTGAAGTCGAACTGGCCGTAATCAGTGTTGTAGATCGGTTGGTCATACTCCACGTTCACCTCGCCATTTTGCCATCCGCCCGGATGGAGGGAGAGGACTTCCGCAAAGCCTGGAGACCCGGCACATACGGTCTCACTCCAGTCCAACTCCACGATCGGACTTGGGCTGCCCAGGAGAACGATGGCGTCCGTCAAGGGGGAACTGCAGCCGGCCTCATCGACCACCGAAAGTCTCACGGTCTCGACCCCTGCTTCATTCACGATCCAATCAAAGGGTGTGGCGACGTCGAGTGTGTCGGTCTGGCCATCGTCCGTATACCAGATCCAGTGTTCGATGGATCCTTGGCCATCTTCGCTGTAAGAAGCAGCTCCGGTGAAGTTGAGGGTCATCGGTGGGCACACGGCGAAATGGCCATCATCATTGGGTGTCATGCCTTCCGTGGTCATCTCGAGAACGGCTGTCGGGTTGAGAAGGTCAAAGGCAAACGGCACCCGGAATTCGAGGCAGGTGTCGTTGGGAGACAGGATGAACTCGCCAGCGTATTGCCCGCCGGTTCCACCCGCGTACTCGACATGAAGCGTGCCCTCACCACCGCAGATTTCGGCTTGTGCACCGGTGATGTGCATCAGGCTCCCGGCCGGCATCTCTGTCCAGATGACATCGAGGCCGAGCGAGACCCCACCGTTCAGGGTCAAGGGCAGGGCAGAACAGTAGGCGGCATCGGGCACGGCGAAACTCGCTTGTCCATTGCCTTCGAACAGACACTCCGATCCAGTAAAGCCACTGGTCCAGTCCGGTGCAAGGGAGAGGGAGGTGGGGTCGTCCTCCACGACTTCGAAGCTGAACGGGATGTGCACGACTTCACACAGACCATTGGGGGCCAGGCGGAGGTAGCCTGAGTGCACCCCCGATTGCGCGTCCGTGAAGGCGAAATGGGCTGAGGATGTTCCGCAATGATCAATTCCGGCGGACACGATGGTCGGAGGCGGAGCTTGTGAAGTCCACACGATGTCGAGCGGGCTGAATTCAGAATCCACCCAATTGAATTCGCCGCAAGGCACGTTAGTGGGCATCTCGAATTCGGTGACCGAGGTGCCCCATCCGGTGCAGAGGGTCTCCCCGTTGAGTGGGGCACTCCATGCCGTGACCACCTCGAGGGGGGCTTCACTGACGGTGAAGCTGAACGGGATGTGGATCAGCTGGCAGGATGCCTCGGGTTGGATGACGAAGTTCCCAGAATACATTCCTTCGGATGCCCCGGAATACTCGATGCCGATTTCGTTCCAATCCCCGCAGATCACGGAGTACAGGGAAGTGAATTCCATGGAGCTTCCTTCCGGCATGGAATCCCACTCCACCCACATGCCGTACGAGCCCCAGCCATCGCTGAAGAATTCATTGCATCCATCGTAATCAGAGGGGTTGTCGAAGTTCCCGTAATGGTATCCGCTGGTCTCGCAGGTCGTACCATCCACGAAGAGTTGGTCGTCCCAATCGACCTCTGCGATGACAGGGGTCGGGTCAGGCTCCGAAATGGTGAAGGAGAAGGGCACGAGGATGGACTGGCAATACTCTTGTGGCTGGATGACGAACTGTCCTTGGTAGTAGCCGGGCGTTCCTCCTGAGAAATCACCGTAGATGTATCCGTTACCACACAGTTCGGCATTGATCCAATTGAACTGGAAGTTGGCGTCGGGCAGGCTGTCCCATTGGACGAAGAGACCGTACTCGTTGGATCCGTCGAAGTAGAGCCATTCACACCCGGTGAAGCCGGCGATGTCGTTGAAGTATCCGTCGAAGTATCCGTACGTGCTGCATGTGGTGTCTCCGTCGAAGAGTCCGTTGTTCCACT
>JAKMCW010000145.1 GCA_022428205.1 Flavobacteriales bacterium | reverse complement strand
GTACGACGCCGCGCCCTTGGGTGGACTCGAGGAGCTTGATGATGAGCGGAGCCCCGTTGACCATCCGGATCAGATCCTTGGTGTCCTGTGGGGACTTGGCGAATCCTGTGATGGGGATGTTGATGTCATTTTCCGAAAACAGGAGGGAGGCGTAGAGCTTGTCCCGCGAATGGGTGATGGCGTCGGCTGAATTCTGGCAGTAGACACCGAGGTGCTTGAATTGGCGAAGAATGGCACATCCGTAAAACGTCACTGCCGGCTTGATGCGCGGAATGATGGCGTCGAATTGGTTCAGGATGTTGCCGCCTCGGTAGCGGATCTCCGGCGAGTGCACGTCGAGCTTCATGTATGAGTGCTCCACGTT
The DNA here is from genome assembly GCA_022428205.1 of Flavobacteriales bacterium. Taxonomy (GTDB): domain Bacteria; phylum Bacteroidota; class Bacteroidia; order Flavobacteriales_D; family Sanyastnellaceae; genus UBA8752. Next base: position 3,585 of record JAKMCW010000145.1, on the reverse strand, counting down.
GAGGAACACCATCTCGTGGCCCCGCGCCGCGCCGGCCTCCATGATGCGCTTGTTGCTGTACAGCTTGGGGTTGGAGGCGAGGACGCCAATGCGCAGTCCGGTCTTCTCCTCGTCAAATGCCTTGTAAAAGGATGTGATTTCCGCGTCCGAAATGTCGCCCTGCACAAATTCCTGGGCCACGTCCACCAGGAAGCCATTCATGAAGGCGTCGCGACCGAGGAGCATGCGGAACTCCATGGCGTCTCGGTTGGCGAGCGTGAGGTCCACGGTCAGCTTGTGTTCGCCGAGTGTCATGGCGGTCTGAATGACGAGACGTTCCTCGGTGATGCCCGACGTGTTTTTGACCGCTTTGCGGCCGGTCACCCGTGCCTCGCATGGGATGGTGATGCTCCGGTTGTCCTGAATGGGATTGACGTCAAACTTGACCCATTCTTGACCGTCCTTGGTGAAGAGCTGGATGCGGTCAGCTTGGAGGGTGGAGGTCTTGGCCCCGGAGTCGACCCGGGCTTTCACGGCGGGCACCCCCAGCTTGGGGAACCGGCACCACTCGATACTTCCAATCACGTTCATGGTAGTGGAATTTTTGAAAAGGCGGGCAAAGGTAGTGCCCGATTTGACCAACTCTGTTTTATTCAGTGTGTTACCCTTATGTGAAATTTACCGTCCTCGGGACGGGCTTGCGCTTACTTTGGGGCTGTGAGTGACCGCAAAGACTTCATCGACATCAACCGGGAGTGTTGGAATCGGCGGACGGGTATCCACGTCGGGTCGGCGTTTTACGACATGCCGGGATTCAAGGGGGGACAGTCCTCGCTGAAGCCTTTCGAACGCGCGCTGCTCGGCGATGTCACGGGGCGTTCCATCCTCCATCTGCAATGCCATTTTGGACAGGACACCCTATCGCTGGCTCGCATGGGGGCGGTAGTCACCGGGGTGGACTTCTCGGAATCCGCCATTGAGGTGGCCCGGGAGACGGCCGGAGAGCTCGGGTTGCCGGCGGACTTTGTATTGTCCAACGTGCTTGAGCTGGACCTCGGGCGGAAGGTCGACACGGTATTTGCGAGCTATGGCGTGCTCGGCTGGATTCCGGATGTAACGGATTGGATGCAGGTGGCCGCGCGGCATTTGGCTCCGGGCGGCGAAGTGATTCTGGTGGAATTCCACCCGCTCATTTGGCTCTTCGATGAGAAGGCTCCGGTGGATTATTTCCATTCGGCTGCACCCGATGTGGAGACGCAAATGGGGTCTTATACCGACGGCGGTGAAGATGTGGAGATCACCTCTTGCTTCTGGGACCACACGCTTTCAGACGTGCTGTCGGCCATAAGGACCGCGGACATGGAGGTCACGCTTTTCGAGGAATACGACCACTCGCCGTACCCGCTGGCTGGCATGGTGGAGCGTGCGCCGGGTCAATTTGTCTTGGCGGACCGGACGTCGCAGCGGTTGCCGCATTGCTACGCCATCCGCGCTCGGAAACGCTGATTCTTGGGCGTAGGACCTTCAGAAGGTCATGCCGAGGCGCAGCCGCATCTGGTTGATGGGGTCGATGACATCGGCACCAGCCGCGACCCATTCGTTGACCTTGGCTCCGCTGACGAAGGCGCTGGACCACGACAGGCCGACCACGACAGGCCCAACCCTGTAGGTGCCGCCAAGGGAGGCCGAGGTGGGGGCTTTGGCTACTGAGGTGGGGGTGAGGGTGGCGCCGGGTTCGTCCTCGGGAAGGAGTCCCTGGCTGCCGAAAAAGGCGGAGGACTGGGATTGGATCTCGCGGTCGAGGCCCATCGTGGTGCCGAGGCTGGCGGTCCATCCGAGGCCGTGGGCGAGCTCTTGTTGCAGCACCACTTCCACGCGCCAGCCGGTGATGCCTTCGGTGAATTCGCCGAAGTTTTGGTAGCGCCACTGGTCGCCGTTGTAGAGGTCGTCGTAGTACAGGTACTGGTCCACGAAGTCGCCGAACCGGACTTGGTTCCAACTGGCCACCACAGGCTCGCCGTCGGCACGCGTGCAATTCACATACGCCGGTGTCCAGGCGCGGCCCAGTTGCAGGCCGGCGGAAATGCCGTTCCAGATTTGCCGGGATGCCCCGATGCGGACGGCGGCCGGAAGGTAGCGGCTCTGGTTGTCGACGGCGTTGTTGAATCCGGAGGAACCCATGCGATTGATGGCGGCAGTGAGCTCGCTGTCGCTCCATTCGGAGTGGCCGAGGGTGGCGGCGCGCCGAATGTGGTTGTCGGAACCGTATTCGAACTGTTCAATCGTCCCGGCATCCAGTTCCATCCAGACGTTCCAAACGCCGGCTTCTTCTTCACCCCAACTCCATGCGCGCGGCGCGCGGTCTTGGGATTGGTTGAGCAGGCTGTCGTCGAGCTTCTGCCCCCACAGCATGCCGCTACTGAGCAGGAGGGTCAATGCCCCGAATGCGCGCATCGTCATTCTTCGCTGGGCTGCTCAAACACGAGGTGACCGCCGTATCCGGCGACTTGCACTGTCACGGTGCGCACAAAGGGACGGCGCTTGGTCTGCACGATGTACTTGGGGTTGACCATCACGTCGAAGTCGGTGTCCTTCAAGGCCTTGTGCACAGCCGCACGGCGCTCCCGCATGGCCGGGCCCAGGCGGAAGACCATGCCGGGGTATTGCGCGAATTCCCGGTCGCCGGAGCGGAAGAAGCCCAAGACGGTGCGCGTCTGGGAAACGGCTTGCAGGGTTTGTGTGGTGTCGACCACGCAGCGTGCCTTGACGGGCTCGATGTCAAGGAGCGCCACACCCTCGGCGAGCTGGGTGCTTCTCGTGGTGGTGGTCGTGCAGCCAGTGGCGATCAGGGCCGTGGTGCAAACCGCAAAAAAGAGGTACTTCATGTGGGCCAAGATACCCATTGTACAATGGCTCAGTGTACGATGAGGGGGTTGCGCCAAGCCCATTCAGCGACCTCCACGAAGTAGAGGCCACTCGGCAATCCGCTCAAGTCGAGGGTGGCTTGAGGACCAAAGTCAGTATGGGTGGTGACCACCCGGCCCTGGCCGTCGCGGACGCTTGCTTGCCAAGCACCGTCGGCAGCAGAATGCACGAGGGTGACCCTTCCACCTTGTGCTGGATTCGGGTACATCCGCACCGCCTGGGCCAGCTGCTCGCGGATGTCGCTCGTGTAGTCGTATTCGCCACACTGGTCCGGGTAGTCGGCGCAGATCCAAGAGGAGAGGGCGCCCGCCAACGTTGAGAGGGTGACGTCATAGGCATCGGCGTTGGTGACGTGGGGCACGTGACCGGCTCCGTCGATGGTGACAAAGCAATGGGTGAGCCCGATCTCTTCGGCCCGCTCGTGGAGGGTGGCGCTGCCATCGACCTCGGTGACATTGAATCCGAGCAGGGCCACAGAGCCTGTACCGTAAGGCACCGTGCCGTCAGCTGTGCCGTGCACGGAGACCAATGGCGCATCGCCGGCCTGCATCCAGTCGGCGTCTTTGAGCGCGCCTGAAACGTTGAAGATTCCCGCCACATCTGAGCTGTATCCGGCGTTGCCGGAATTGCCTTCCAAACCGCCACCCATGCCGGGTTGGGATTGGTTGATGACGGAAGGGA
>JAKMCW010000139.1 GCA_022428205.1 Flavobacteriales bacterium | reverse complement strand
CTCCAAAGAAGGGACAGGCGTGTGGGAGATGTCCGCCCATGTTCCGCTGCCCAGCGTGTCGGTCGAATCCAAGGGCGATACGGACATGGCTTCCCGGACCTTGTGCCATTTGCGGCTGTAGGGTGTGAACACTGTGTAGGGTGTGCCGTCATCCTTGAGCACCGATTCGGGCGGCATGATCACATGGTCTTCATGCATTTGGAAGTCGACCCCACGCGCGCTACACCATGCCTGGACCTCAGCGTCACGCTTGACCGGGTAGGGCGCATAATCGCGGTTGGTGTAGATGGCCGCCACGCGCACACCTTGATGGGCCAGTTCCTCAATGGCAGCCTGCAGTTCCGAGAGCGGATGTCCATGCCGCACCATCAGTTCTCCGCCGTCCTTGCGATATGCGGCCTGAACCTCAGTGACGTGGTGGTGTATGTAGCCAACCCTGCGGTCCAAGGTTGAAAGGCGCTCGAGGATGTGCCGGTCAAAGCAGAAGATACCCACCACGGGGTGCCCGGAATTGCGGGCAGCAGCCAGCCCAATGTTGTCGTCGATGCGCAGGTCCCTGCGGTGCCAGAAGATGGAAACTGTAGACATGGATTCGAAATGGGCTAAAAAGAGGCAGCCCGGGGAAATCCCCAGGCCGCCAGCAAATCAAACGTGATCATAAACACCTTACTGATCAAGGACTCCTCGACAGGAATCACGAAAAGAACACCAAGGGGAAGGAGATGTTCACTGCGTTTCGGAATTTGGGGGCTTCGCCTCGAAAGAAGCCGGTTTTACTGGGGCTCAATGTTGGATAGCATCCATTAAAGCAGCCTCCAAGTGCTCAAATTCAAAGTCGAAGCCTGCTGACTTTATCCGCTCAGCTGAGACATTGTGCGAAGCCAGCAGGGCCGCCGCTGCATCTCCATACACCAGCTTCAAGGCAATGGAGGGGACAGGGGGCAAAAGGTGGGGCCGGTGCAGCACCTTGGCAAGGGTCTCGCTGAAGGTGCGCTGGGAAATGGCCGTCGGAGCGACGGCATTGAACGGGCCTGTCCAATCTTCTCGCTCAACAGCGGTCGCAAACAACCTGGCCAAATCTGACACATGGATCCAGCTTTGGAACTGCCGGCCACTGGCCAGTGGCGCCCCAAGGCCCAACCGATAGATGGGCAGCAGCTTTTGCAGCACGCCACCTCGAGCCGAGAGCACGAGGCCAATCCGGAAAGAGACGTGCCCGCCGCCCAAAGCGCCGAACTCGGTGGTGGCGGTTTCCCAATCAGCGACGACATCGGCCAGAAATCCAGGGCCACGGTCTGCGTCTTCGGTGCGCAGGTCAGGTCCGGGTGCGTAGATGCCCACCGCACTGGCTGAGATGACTTTAGGGGCAATGTCCTGCGCCATACAAGCGGCGCGCAACAATTGAAGTCCGCCCGTCCGACTGTCGCGGATCCGCTGTTTGTTGGCCGCAGTCCACCGTTGAGCCACCGGTTCACCTGCCAGGTGAATGACATGCGTGACCCCTTCTAGCGCCCGTTTGTCGAGTTGTCCATCGGAGGGAGACCAACCAAAAGCCCGCACGGGGACGCCGGCTATTTTTTGGATCCTCTCGGGTTTTCTGGTGAGAACACTGATGCGCCTTGATGGGGCGGCCTCGGCGAGCAAGGGAACCAAGGCGTTGCCGACCAATCCGGTCGCGCCGGTAATCAGGATGGTAGGTGTTGGGGCCAAAGCTCAGGGAGTAAAAGGGGCTGGTGAAGGAACCAATGGTGATGTGTTTGGTTCAAAGCGCAGATGGGAGGTGGTGCGACAAAAAAAGAATTACTGCAAATGAATAGCGTAAAATAAAAGACGAAAGCTTATTTTTGTCACATTGACCACTGACGTGCGCCTTTTGCTGAACATCACCCGTGGGGTTGGATTGACCTTGATGCTCTCTCTGCTTGTATGCGGGGCTGCCAAGGGGCAAGGCAAATGTGTCAGCGGGATGGTGAACGACACGTGGCCTTGCGAGAAAACCGAGTTATTGGCCCACATCCCGAACAGTTCGACTGGTGGGATGGCGGCCAACGACCTCTGGGGCTGGACGGACCCGGAAGATGGCAGGGAGTATGTCTTGCTCGGCAAGCGCGATGGCACTTGGTTCATCGAAGTCACGGAAGCCTATGATCCAAGGGTGGTGGGGAAACTGCCGACCATTGGTTTGGCCAACAGCCTCTGGCGCGACATCAAGGTGGTCAACGACTATATGGTGGTCGTCAGCGAAGTGATCAACTCCCGGTTGCAAACCTTCGATTTGACACGGCTCCGCAACCATACAGAATTTGGTGTGCCCATCACCTTTTCCACCGATACTGTTATGCTCGGGTTTTCTAAAGCCCACAACCTGGCCACGGCCCCCGATGTCCCACTGGCGTATGTGTGCGGCACCAATGGGATTGGCGGTTTGCTGGCGTATGATTTCAGTGATCCTGTCCACCCGTACATCGCAGGAAGCTGGGACGAGGCCTACGTCCACGATGCGCAAATCATCCGCTATGCGGGCCCGGACACGGCATTCACCGACCATCTTATTGGGGCCGTCAGCTGCGCTGGGTCCCTCAAGTTTTTGGATGTGAGCGACCCTGAAGACATGGAGGCCATCTCCTCCGTGGCGCATGAACCGCATGGGTACATACACCAAGGGTGGTTTTCACCCGACCATCGGTACTTCTTCTTGGGCGATGAGACCGATGAGACCCAGGACTTGGTGGGCAATACCCATACTTACGTCTGGGATGTTCAAGACCTCGAGAACCCGGTGCTGCTCGAAGCCGTCAACTTGGGGACTGATGGGACTGACCACAACATGTACACCCGGGGAAGCTTCGTCTTTCAGAGCAATTACGCCGATGGCTTCAGGGCGCAGGATTTCAATCCTGATGCCACTGGCAGTGTGCTGCAGGAGAAGGCCTTCTTTGACACCCAGCCAGACGATGATGGTGTGGGTTTCAACGGCAGCTGGAGCAACTATCCCTTTTTCGATTCGGGCACCATCGCTGTGAGCGATCAATCAGAAGGCCTGTTCTTGTTGCGGACCAGTTTCATGCGCGCTTGGCCCGAAGTGCTGTCCGTCTGCCCTGCGGACACCATGCGGATTTTGGTGTCGCTTGATTCTTGCGTGGCGGGCCCCGTAGAGGTTGTCCTACCTGATGGTGTGAGCTGGGTTTCTGAAGACAGCTTGCCCGGACCCGGAATTTGGCCGTTGGAATTGGCGGGCTTTGATTGGGTCGACATGAAAGGGCTCACGCTGCGCATGTCGGGCAGTGGATTGGTCCATGCCTACCGGATCTATGTCGACGTCACAGAAGACGCCACCTATTACCCAGACAACGATGGCGATGGATACGGCACATATGCTGGCGCTTTGTCGGGATGCAGTCCCGGCCCTGGGTACGCCCACGTGGGGGGGGATTGCAATGACAACAATGTCAACATCCATCCCGGGCTCACTGATCTCTGCGACAACATAGACAACGATTGCGACCAGAGCATCGACGAGGACGGGGTGTCCATCCCATTCTATCTCGACCTCGACGGGGATGGTGTGGCAGGCAATTTTGAGTTTTCGTCGTGCACTCCGCCCACTGCTGCGTTCTCCGAAGCAGGATTGGATTGCAATGACCTCGATGCGACCATGTATCCTGGAGCACCGCCCACTTTGGTCGGTGTGGACAACGACTGCAATGGGTATATCCTCGGTCTAGAGCAGGAGGATGGGGGGTGCCCCGGTGACCTCAATGGTGATGGCATGGTCAACATCCAGGATCTGCTGGAGTTTCTCAACCTCTTTGGTTCCTATGGCTTCCTCGAGGCCGACTTGGACTTCGACCAGCACGTCGGCGTGGCGGACTTGCTGATGATGCTCGGCTTGCTCGGCAACATCTGCTGAGCCGTTTTAGTCTCCTCCCTCAGAAGAGGACCGCTCTTGTTTTTGATGCAGGTCTGCGTACAAGCCCTGTGCTTCCAGGAGTTCAGAATGCGTACCGCGCTCCACGATGCGCCCTTCGTCGAGCACCAAGATCAAGTCTGCGTCCCGCACGGTGGACACCCGGTGTGAGACGATGATGGCTGTCCTTCCCTCCATGATGCGGCGCAGGTTGCCGAGAATGATGGCCTCTGTTTCGGTATCGACAGCGCTCAAACAATCGTCAAAAATCAGGATGCGCGGTTTGCGCAAAACCGCCCGTGCGATGGAGATCCTTTGCTTTTGACCGCCGCTCAGGTTGACACCCCGCTCACCGAGTAAGGTGTCGTACCCCTCGGAGAATCCAGTGATGTTGTCGTGGACATGGGCGTCTTTGGCCGCTTGCTCTACTTCTGTTTGAGTGGCATGGTCGACCCCGAAGCGGATGTTCTCGGCAATGGTGTCCGAGAACAAGAAAACATCCTGGGGGACATAGCCGATCGCCGCTCTGAGGCTGGGCAAGTGCAGTGACTTCAAGGGTTGGCCGTCGACCTCAACTGTGCCGTCGGAAGGATCGTAAAGCCGGGCCACGAGCTGCGCCAGGGTGGTCTTACCACTGCCTGTTCTGCCAATCACGGCCAGGGTTTGACCGGGCTCGAGGTTGAAACTCAAACCGTCTAAAGCCCGGATGCCCGAATCCGGATAGGTGAGCCCCACGTTTTTGAAGGTGATCCGACCTTCGATTTCGGCAGGTGCCTCTGCCGTGTTGGCAATGGTGGGTTCAACCTCGAGAAAGGCGTTGATGCGGGCCTGGCTGGCCGAGGCTTTCTGGACAAGCGAGGTTACCCAACCGACTGAGGCAAAAGGCCAGGTCAGCAGGTTGACGTAAAACACGAACTGGAAGATGTGTCCCAGCTGGAGGTCTCCAGAGAAGACCCGCAGTCCGCCGACATAGATGGTCAGGATGGTGCTCAGTCCCACCAACATCACGATGATGGGCATGAACATGGCGTCCACTTTGACGAGGTCGAGCGTCCGAAACTTGTACTCGTCGGCTGCGGCTTCGAAGCGTTCAGTGGCCCGCTTTTCACGGCGGTGTGCTGCCAGGATGCGGATGCCTGAAAAGTCCTGCTGCACCTTGGCGCTGAGCAGGCTCTGTTGGGATTGTACCGCGTCACTTTTTTGGTGGATGCGGGCGCTCACCTTGTAGACGGCAAGGCTCATCAGGGGCAGTGGGGCGAGCGACCACAGTGTGAGCACGGTATCGATTCGGAGCATGACACCCACCGTCAACACCATCATGGTGACCAGGGTCATGCCATACATGACGGCGGGTCCCAGGTACATCCGGACCTTGGAGACGTCTTCCGAAATCCGGTTCATCAGATCGCCCGTTGCATTCTGCTTGTAGAATGCCGAGGGCAGCCGCTGGTATTGGTCGTAAATCGCCTCCTTCAGGTCGTATTCAATCAGCCTGCTCATCACGATGATGGTTTGGCGTGTCATGAAGGAGAACACTCCTTTCAAGAGGTAAGCCAACATGTAAAGCAAGGCCTGCATGCCCGCAATGAAGGTGACGAACCGCACCAGTTCCTCTCGCGATTGAGGGGCGTCGAAAGGGACATTGCCTGCGCCCGTCCACCGCGAAAGTGCGCTGAGCGTGGGCGGCGCAGCGAGGGGCGCTTTGGAAAACACGTCTTCTGTGGGAAGGCCGTCATCAAGTGGCGCGAGAAAGTCCGTGTAGGCGGATTCAAGGAGGTTGATCCCTTCACCAATGACCACGGGCGCAAAGACTGAGAAGGCATTGGTCAGGAAGACAAACAGCATGCCCAGGGCCAGCCGACCGCGGTACTTCCAAAAAAAGGGATTCAGTGCCGCGAGTGCGCCCATGCAGCGAAGTTAGAACTTGAAATTCCAGGTCACCGACGGAAGGATCGGAAAGAGGCTGATTTGGTACGCTTGAATGTCCAGCGTGCCTTCTTGGATGTCCCCCTCGTTCCCGAAATAGATGAAGTAAGGGTTGAGGCGGTTGTAGACATTGTAAACGGAGAACACCCATTCTCCGTATCGTTTCTTGCCTTTTTTGGGCCGAGGAGTGTGGGTGGCGCCGATGTCTGCCCGATGATAGGCCGGCATTCTGAATCCATTGCGCGCACCATAAACATCCAGCAGGTTGCCGTCTACGAAATACCGCTGCGAGGGCACCGTGATGGCGTTTCCAGTGCCATAGATGAAGGTGCCGCCCAACTTCCATCGGTCGTTCAGTGTCCACTCCAGAATGGCGCTCAGGTCATGCCTTCGGTCATAGCGGGCAGGGAAGGGGTCGCCGTTGTTGAGGTCTTCGAAAAGGCGGTCTGTTTTGCTCCAGGTGTAGCCCAGCCATCCAGTCCACACACCGCGGCGCCGTTTGACAAAGAGTTCCATGCCATAGCTGGTCCCCGATCCAAACACGAGGTTGTTGTCTACGTTGTTGCGGATGTTGTCGTCGGGTTGGCTGCCTTCGGCGTAAGCCACCAGATTGGACAACCACTTGTGGTACACCTCCACCGATGCTTCGACGTTGCGGTCTGCGCCAAAATCGCGGAACCAGCCGGCCGAAACTTGGGTGCCTTCTTGGGGCGCCACCACGTCCGAGCTCGGCAGCCAAATGTCACCGGGTAGCGATGTGGGCGAGAGGGAGGCGAGGTGGATGTATTGAAGGTTGCGACCAACACCCGCTTTGAACGAGCTGCGCGGCCCTGTCTTCAGGCGCATCGAAAACCGGGGTTCTAATCCGCCGTGGCGGGAAACGATGTCCCCTTTGGTGTAGCGGATTTCTCCTGCTTCAGAGGCGGCGCTGAGGGGGTCTGAATCAGGGTTGTTGATGTATCGCGTAAACGGGCCAGTTTGGATGAAGTTGCTGAATCGGATGCCCCCTTGAACACGCAGGGCATCGGTGATGTCAAACTCGTCTTCGAGGTAAACGGCCACTTCATGGCTCCGGGTCTTAACAGCCTCTCCGAGGTCGAAGTCAACCCCATTTGAGGTGGCGTAGAATTCCGTGGGCAGGAAGGTGTGGTAGGTGTACTCAACCCCTGAACGCACTGTGTGTCGGGGGTTGGGGTAGAAGGTCAGTCGGCTCTTGATGCCCCTGTCATCGATTCCGCTGCGGAAGCCAAAAGTGAAGCTGTCTTGTTGGGCTTCAAAGGCAAACTCATAGTCGCTGTACGTCGCTGTCGTCGTGATGAAAGCGCGGTCATTGATGAGGTGATTCCAACGCCCAGTGATGGTCGCATTGCCCCACGGGATTCGGCTCCCGAAATCGGCGCTGCTGGACTTAAAATCAAAGACGTCGCGACCAAAATAGCCACTGAGGTAGAATTGATCCCGGCGAGATGCCCGCCAATTGACCTTGGCGTTGAGGTCATAGAAGTAGTAACCCGATCCTGCGAAGGCGCTTTCCGGATTGACAAAGGGACGGGTCAAGACGTCGATGTAAGTCCGCCGTCCACTGATGATGTAGCTCAAGGTGTCCTCCTTGATGGGGCCTTCCAGCGTGAGCCGTGAACTGATGAGCCCCAACCCGCCACTCAAGGTGGTCTTCCGGGCGTTGCCTTCCTTCAAGCCGATGTCCAATACCGAAGAAACCCGTCCTCCAAATCGTGCGGGCATGGTCCCTTTGGTGACTTCGATGTCTTTGACGGCATCTGGATTGAACACACTGAAGAACCCAAAGAGGTGAGAGGCGTTGTAGACGATGGCGTCGTCCACCAGAACGAGGTTCTGATCGGGCCCTCCGCCGCGCACGTAGAACCCGCTGTTGCCTTCACCGGCACTTTGGATGCCGGGCAAAAACTGAATAACCTTGAGGACGTCAACTTCTCCCAGCAGGGCGGGCAGTGATTTGATGGTCTCAACGCCCACCGCAGCCTTGCCCATGTCCGTGCTTTCGGTGTTGGAGGACCGGTCGGCTTCAACCTCGGCCGCCGCCACCGCTACGACCGAAGGAGAGAGCTCCACGTCCAGCGTGGTGTTCTCCGTCAGGTTCACCGACTGTTTGAAGGCCGTGTATCCGATGAATGACCATGTCAAATCATACCGGCCTTGGGGCAAGGAGAGGCTGTAAAAGCCATAAATATTGGTCGCTGTACCGGTGGTGGTGCCGTCCACCGTGACGGTAGCCCCAAGGATGTATTCTCCGGTGGTCTGGTCTACCACCCTGCCACTCAGAGTAGTGGATTGAGAATGTGCAGCCAACGTGGCGGTGAGGAAGAGCAGGCCCAGGGCCCAGCGAAGCGGAAATGGTAGCGTTTGCATGCCGAATGTCGAAGGTAGAACCGTGAAAGGGCGCTGAGGTTTAACTTTTGCCACATCCTTTTGGGCGCGACATGAGCATCCACTTCCTGACACCCTCGAATCGGCCTTCCGTGGGCGGCTGGAGTGCCTTCTTCGGTGCTGCCTTGGCCTTTCTGTTGGTCTCGTGTGCGCAGGGAGAGCCCCTTGACGTCCCGGTGTTGCTCACCTACAATGCATCTGACGGGGTGCGGTCCTTGGACCCGGGCAAAGCCACAGACCTGGAGTCCATGTGGGTCGTTGATCAACTCTACGAGGGGCTGCTAGAATTTGACGAAACGCTTCAGCTCCAGCCCGCCTTGGCCGAGGCGTGGAAGGTGTCAGATGACGGGTTGACCTATGCGTTCAGGTTGCGCGCTGGAGCGTCGTTTCACAACGGTGCACCGGTGAGTGCAACCGACGTCGCCCTGAGTTTTGAGCGCCTGCGCGACGGGACCGCTGCACTGCCTGGCCGATGGGTGTTGGCCGACTTAAAAGCAGACGGAGTAGAGGTCATCCGTCCGGATAGCTTTCACCTGGTTCTGTCCCGGCCGCAGCCCGTATTTCCTGGGTTGTTGGCCACCCCACATGCGAGTATTCTGTATCGGGGAGGGCGTGAAGGCAGGCCTGACGTGGAAGACCTCGGCAGCGGGCCGTTTACCCTGCGGGGGTGGCTGCCGGAAACGGCGATGGTTTTGCACCGGTTTGAAGGTTATTGGATGTCCGATGAGTTGGGTGCTCCCTTGCCGTACATAGATGGCGTGCGGGTTGAATTCAACCGAGAGGCCGGCGCAGAATTCCTGGGCTTTAAGCAGGGGAAATACGCCTTTGTCTCCGCCCTTGACCCCGAATGGGCGCAGGCATTGCGCGACGAAGAGGGGGAGTGGAACTCCGACTGGGAAGGCAAATTTGAGGTCCACGAAGTGCCTTACCTCAAGACGGACTACATCGGGTTCTTGGTGGACCCGTTGGCCTTGGAGGAGGCAGGATTTCCGCACATAGGCGCCGAGCTGCGCCAAGCGATGAGCATGGCCTTGGATCGCAGCACCTTGGTGCGCGAATTGAGGGCGGGTGAAGCAGTGCCTGCGGTTGGATTCGTACCACCGGGCATGCCGGGGTTTGACACTGCATCGCGCACGTTGGACCCACACCTCGAATGGCGGCCGCAGCGCGTGGACAGCATCCTTGCAAGCCGCGGCATTGGTCCCGAGCCCCCGCTGCGCCGCCTACGGGCCGGTGTGATTGGGACGAAACCTGAAATGGCGGATTTGGCCGCAGCGCTCCAACACATTTGGGCAGGCCACGGCATCGATGTGGACATCGACATCGCCCCGAGTGGAATCGATGCGGATCGGGTGGCCCGCAGTCAAGTGCCAATGTTCAGAAAGTCTTGGCTGGCCGATTATCCGGATGCGGAGAATTTCCTCGGCCTGTTTGACCCTGACCGCTGGAGCCCAAATGGTCCCAACTACACGCACTTTTCCGACAGCGCAGTGACGGCGATGTTGGCCGCCGCTGCCAACATGGTTCCCGGGAAGGAAAGAGAGGCCCTGATGCGCGAGACAGAACGCGCGGTACTCGCACAAATGCCCGTCATTCCGCTTTGGCACGATCAGGTGGTGCACTTGGTGTCTACCCAATGGAAGGGGTGGCGTGTGAGTCCCACCAACCGGCTGGACCTCCGTCGCGTTCAGCCTGCCCACAGCGACCAGCCCTAACTTGTCGACCCATGCTGAAGATTGACACGCATACGCACATCATGCCGAAGCAGCTCCCCGATTGGAGCTCCAAACTGGGGTACGGTTCCTTCATTCACTTGGAACACCACAGAGAGGGTGCCGCCCGCATGATGCAAGGCGACCGGTTTTTCAGGGAGGTCATGGCCAACTGTTGGGACCCCGAAATCAGGATTGAGGAGTATGCCAAGTCCGGCGTGCAGGTGCAAGTGGTGTGCACTATTCCTGTGTTGTTTGCCTACTGGGCCAAACCCCAAGACACCGCAGACATCGCCCGATTCCTCAACGATGACTTGCTGCGGACGATTCAGGACCACCCCCAACACTACGTGGGGCTCGCCACCTTGCCCATGCAAGATGTGGACTTGAGCATTGTGGAACTCGAGCGCTGCGCGGCCCTGGGTTTTTCCGGCATTCAAATTGGCTCGAACATTAATGGTTACAACCTCTCCGAGCCTCGGTTCAACCCGCTGTGGGAGGCATGTGAGCGTTTGGGAATGGCCGTCATGATCCACCCGTGGGACATGATGGGCAAGGAAATGATGACCAAGTATTGGTTGCCTTGGTTGGTGGGCATGCCCGCCGAAACGTCTCGGGCGGCGTGCTCCATGGTATTTGCTGGTGTGTTTGACCGCTATCCAGCGCTGCGTGTGATGTTTTCGCATGCCTCTGGAGCCTTCCTGGCTACGCTCGGTCGGATTGAGCACGGTTGGCGTTGTCGTCCTGACCTCGTCGCGGTGGACAACCCCAACAATCCGAGAAGCTACCTGGGCAAGTTCTGGGTGGACAGCATCACCCACGATGCCCGATTGATGGAGTACGTCCTCGATCTGCAAGGGGCAGACCGCATTGTCATGGGCTCAGATTATCCGTTTCCTCTTGGAGACTTGGAGTTTGGCCGGTACATCGAGACGGACATGAGCCTGACGGATGCACAGCATCGCGCCATTTTTCATGGAGCCGCGCTCGAGTGGTTGGGCCTGGATAAATCCAGGTTCGAATAGCGCCCGGAATTAAGATTTGGCCCCAAGGCCTGAACAAGCAACCCCGACCCGCGTTACCGCGTTTATCAGTAGAATGGCGTCATCAGAAGAGTTGAAACTGCTCATCGAGGAGTGCAAGGCACAAAAAGCCGCTGCACAACGCCAGATGTATACCCGTTTCAGTGGCCAACTCTTTGCCACAGCCCTGCGCCATACCAACAGCAGGGAGGACGCTGAGGATGTCTTGCAAGACAGCTTCGTCAAGATCTTCAAGCACATCAAGAGTTACCGACAGGATTTCTCTTTCGAGGGGTGGATGCGGCGGATTGTGGTCAATACGGCCATCACCCACTACCGCAAGCACCTCAAGCACCAGCACCACCAGGACATTGCAGAAATCCCCGCGACCCCCAGGGACTTGGAAAACCAATCGGATCCAGAATTCACCGCCGATGAGCTTGAATTGGCCATCGCGCAGTTGCCAATGGGCTATCGCACCGTCTTCTGCATGTATGTCATTGAAGGGTACAAGCACCATGAAATTGCCGAGCAATTGAGCATTGACGTGAACACCTCCAAGAGCCAATTGAGCCGGGCTCGAAAATATTTACAGCGTGTGCTTGCAACCCTTTCGGCCCGAGCACAGTCTACACCAAGCACCGCCTCCGGAAACGCAGGTTTCGCATCATGAAGGAAAACGACTTCAATATGACCCAGACAGACGCCGACTTCGACGCGCGTTGTCACGCCCTCTTGGCAGACAAGGAGGTGGCCGCCCCACCTCCGGGCGACGGCCTTTTTGTCCAGGCTCCCGCTCCAAGGAAACGTTGGGGCATGGCAGGCGGGGCAGTGCTGCTGTTGGCTGCAGGAGTGGCCTTGTTGGGCAAGAATGCAGAAGAAGCAGTGCCCACTTCCGAAGCTGCAAGGGCCGCAGAAAACACTGAGGCCATCGAAGTATTGGAGGTATCCGATGTGGCCGTGTCCGATGCGCAAATGCCACTCAATGAGGTCGCCACAGAGGAGGTCTCCGTCCCAGCCACAGAGGCTGTTGATGTCCCTGGGGAGACAGCGGCTTTGACCACGCCAACTGTGGTGAGCGAGGCGTCATCGGAAGCGACAGCCTCCGAGGAAGCCATTTTGGCGCAAGAAGTCCCAACGAACGAGACGGCTGCCTTGGAGTCAGAAACCCCTGCAAATTCAAGCCTGACTTCAGAGGCAAAAGAAACGGCCGCCGAACCCCAAGCAGGGCGCAATGCTGCGGAACTGCCTGATGAAGGCGCTGCTCTGCCCGATGCCGAAGGGCCAGAAGAAGAGGCCGTTCCTGCGGAGTCCAAGCCCCAATTGACCCTGCCGCTTACATTGCCATCAGGCGGTGGGCAACACTGATGCGGTGAACAAGCCGCTGCGATTCACAATCATGGAAACCCGAGGGTGGCGCCTGTCCACCTTCTTTCCCACCTTCGCGTGAATGAGCGGGGTTGAGATTTTGCTGATGGCGGTGGTTAACTTGGGTACGAGTGCCCCACAGTTGACCTTGTCGCAAGACACCATTACCATCGATGGGATGCCCTTGGAGCTCAATTTGGCGTTGAGTACCGAAGAAGCCAAAGGTCCCGATGTGGCCCCACGATCCAAATCAAACAGCAAGGCCCGAATGAGGCGGGGCACATCCCCTGACATCCTGTTGGGGCTTACTGGTGGAGTAGGCGGTCAGTTGGCAAGTCCTGTCGGCACAGGTCTTGGTCCCTTTGTTGGCCGCGGTTCCACTGCTTGCGGAACTTTGTCCTTGGCCATGGAATGGAGGGGTGCCGGACCCTTCGTGCGCCTGGGTTTTGAGGCCAATCGATGGACGGAGCAGGCCTATTCGACGGACGCTTTAAACGACAGTATTTACAGTTTAGGTGCCGATGGAATGGGCGGTTTAGAGCAGCGCATCAGGTTTACCTATCCGGATTTGGGCATAGAATTGGACACCTTGTCGTTGCCGCTCTCATCAGTGCCGGTTCAAGCACTGGGTGTTGCTGTGAGTTTGGGGGGTGCACGAGACGTCGGGAGACGTTCAAGGCGTGTGGGGTCGCGCTGGTGGATGGGTGCCAGGGGAGAATGGGTGCGCTCAGCCCGAACAGAGCGAGAAGTCAACCGCATACCTGAGGGCGCTTTGCCTTCGCCCGCCTCCGAATTGGGCGCAGACCGCAATGATTGGGAATCCACGCAGTATTGGGCGGTGGGGCTGCATGCCGGATGGGCGGTGCCCCTGGGTCGAAAAGGCTGGGAGTGCGTTGTGATCGGCGACTGGTCTGGAGGCAGTGCGCCCAGATGGGCGGCTTCTGTGGGGCTGCAGAAACGCTGGGTGAACCGGTGAGTTCACACCTATTGACACCTTTTGGGAACTCCTCAAACAACATTCTTGGCCTCTGATGCGTCTATTCTATGCAGGCTCAAGCGACCTGCAGACACAGCGAAGATTTGGTTCAAGTTGTTTTGGTTAAGGTGAAGGAGCTCCGAACGCGGGGCTCCTTCTCATTTATAGTGGTCGCAATTGGTTATTTTGCAATCATGAAGGGACCACAACAACACATTAAAGGCTGCATTTGCGGTTTGGCCTGGTCACTGTTGTTGTGGGGTGGGGTTCAATCAGAGGCACATGCTCAGCTCGTGAACCCTGGATTTGAAGTGTCTTCCAGCCTGCCGTCTGCCCCGGGCATGTGGCACCTTCTTCCGGGTTGGAACAATGCGCTGAGTGGCCTTTCCTCTCCCGATTTCTTTCACACCAATGGGACATTGGGCGGCGACTTACCAGAAACCCCAGTGGCCATGGTACAGCCTTATGAAGGTTCAGGTGTGGCCGGATTGGCGGTCATCAAGAGGAATGGAGCCGGGCAACTACTGTCCCGTGAATACTTGGTACAGGAATTCGAAGCCCCACTCACGGTAGGGCAGCATTACCGGCTGAGTTTTCACTTCACCAATGGAGAGCGGATTCCGACGTCCTTGTCGGGGTTATCGGTCAACGGCGTGGGTGTGGCCCTGAGTCCGGAGCAGCCCACCC
>JAKMCW010000074.1 GCA_022428205.1 Flavobacteriales bacterium | reverse complement strand
GGTGACTGGGTTCCAGGCGTCCGTTTTGGAATGCTGCTGGGGTGGCGCCAGTAAATGCAGCAGGCCTGCACGGCGAACTCGCCATCGAAGTAGAGGGGGAATCGCTCACTTTATGGCCTGATGGTTCCGTCCATTGGGCTGCTACTGATACTTTGTGGCTCAGCGATTTACACCTTGGAAAGGCGGCGCATTTTCGCCGGCATGGGGTGCCCATTGGATCAGAGCCGACCTTGGAAACCTTGCACCGCTTGCGGGAAGGTTTGATGCGGCTCAACCCGCATCGGGTGTTGTTGCTCGGCGACCTGTTTCACAGTGACATGAACCGCGAATGGGAGCCGTTTGCCGGTTTGTGTGCTGAATTTTCAGCGGTAGAATGGGTCTTGGTCAAGGGCAATCACGATTTGATACCCGAAGCCTTGTTGCGCGCGTCAGGAATTCGGCAAGTGGACCGGTTGGACGAGGGCGTTTTTACCTTCACCCATGACCCCGCGGACCGGGGTCCCGACTTTGGCTATCACATCTGTGGCCACATTCATCCGGGAATCCGGCTCCGTGGAGGCGGGCGCCAGGCATTGAGACTGCGCTGTTTCCACTTCGCTCATCTGCAGGCCGTGATGCCCGCCTACGGCGCTTTTACTGGGACACATGTGATTGATCCGGCACCGAATGACCGCGTTTTTGCCATGACGGGAGAGGCCGTCATCGAAGTCTAGAAGACCCGCAGCGTCTGTGGTTTACTGGCAAGGTTGACCATAGAAGGCCAACATCTCAAGGATGTCACCGGCAGCGGTGAGACCATCGCCGTTGAGGTCAGTCGGACAGGAGCTGGTCAACGAAAAAATACACGAGCCGTCATCGTCGTTGGCGCCGCTGTCATAGTTCTCGGCGCCGAGGTACGTGCAGCCGAGGTATTGACAATCGCCATCATCGGTGGCCAATGGGTTGAAATTGGCCGCGTTAGAATCTGTGCACCCTTCAATTTCATCGCTGTCACAGGTGCCGTCTCCATCCGTATCTGAAGTGCAAAGCCCGTTGCAGGTCAAACCGGGTTCGGGATATTGACATGAGCCATCATCGTAGTTGTTGGCGGCATCAAAGTTGCATGCTTCAGCATCGGTGCAGCCACAAGGAGGGGCAACGAAAAGTGGCGTGATCGTGATGGGCGCTGTGGCTCCGGCGGGGATGACGGTCACATTGAGTGAGCCTTCGATGGGGGTAGCAGAGGTGAATTGGCCAATCAAAACGCGTAAATCTGTTCCTGCCAGGGCGTGCGAACTGGATTCAGAAATACTCCACCCATCTCCGGAAACGCCACCGACGAACAAGGATTCGCCCAGTTCAAAAAGGGTGGACCACAGCCCTGAAGTGGCCACAATGTCTGCATCGCCCGTTGGGCTTGTCGGTTGGTCTAACCCCACGGTCAGCCAAGAATCCAAGGCCACCGACGCATCGGTTGCGAACAGTGCGGAATCGAGTTCGGTCACGAGGAGCCCTCCATTGGGGGCTTGGTAGAAATTGGACCCTGCGCCGATAAATGTGGAGTTTCCGCCTGATCCCGAAACGGCTGTGACACGGTCCGCGGGATCCGAGCAAGTGATGTACACCCGATACGTTGTGAGCCCCTCGAGTCCAGGCACTTCCGTGCCTGGCCCCGCATGTTTTTCGACGGCCACGCTGAATCCTGCGGAAGCGTCATAAATGCTGTAACAGCAGTATTCGCAGGAGCCATCATTGTCAGTCGCCGTAGGGTCGAAATTGCAGCCAAACGGGTCGTCACAGCCGGCAACCTCATCGGCTTCACACACCCCGTCTTCATCCGTGTCGATGTAGCAATTGCCATCACAGTCAAGGGGGTAGAAGGGGAAGATGCAACTGCAATCATCGTCTGTGGCGGCAGGATTGAAGTTGCATGCGCGGTCGTCGGTGCAGCCCCCAATTTCCAGTTCGTCACAGATGCCATCTCCGTCGAAGTCGTTGAGGCAGTCACCATTGCAATCCAGGTACACGTCTGGAAAGACACAGGTGCTGTTATCATAACAGGGAGAGGAGGCCACATAATTGCAGGCCGCTTGTTCGCTGCAACCGGGATATATGCAGCTGCCGTTGTCGACGATGGCCGTGGAGAGATAGTTGCACGCCTCTATGTCTGTGCAGCCGACGAGGGGGTCGTAAACGCCGTAAAATACCATGGGGTCGGAGAGGCTTCCTTGTATGCCATTGGCGACGAAGTCCACCTGATCGAGGCATTGGGGCAGGCTGTCCAATGCGGCGTCCCAAATGCGGACTTCCAGTCCCGGTTCGGAGGCGACATTGGAATACACCAAGATGAGCCCTGTGTAGTACCCCGAGGCGCCAAGAAAATCGGTGGTGCCCCAGCCTCGGCAGGTCCCGTCGGCGTCAAAAATGCCAGCAGCGTTGTTGGCTCCTGCTCCGATGAGTCCGTCTACCGAAATGGTAAAGGTCAGTGTCATGCTGAACTCGTAAGCACTGGGCGTTGTCACCCAATCCTCAGGCTGGGCCAAGGTGGTGTTGGGTAGGATGAAAACCCCACAAAACAGCAAGAAAACCGTGGTTTTTACGGAAAGCAGCAAGCGAAATGGCATCTCCTACAAGATACGCTTTACGCGCAGAATTCCGGGAATCAGTTGATGTCCAGCTTGAAGTTGCCCTTCAAAGTGCGCTCGAACCCGACGAGCTCGCCATCGAGTTCGCGGCGGATGAGGAAATCGAGGGTCACGGATTCCTCGCCCCCGGTGAGCGGAGCCGCCAGCACGCTCGCAACGCCATTGGTGATGCGGAAGGTCTGGGTCGTATCGAAGTTCACGTTGAAGTTGGTCTCATCGACCTGATTGAACACCCCATCAGCGGGGTAGAAAATGGCACCTTGCTGCACATTGGGTACATCGAGGATGAGGCTGACGCCATGCTCATCGGACTCATCTTCGGTGCGGGCATCGGCCGTGACGAAGTAGCGGCGAGAAAACAGGCTGTCTGCTTGCTGGAGGTACACGAACTCAGCGCCCAATACTTCCATGGAATCCCCATCCAAAACGAGGGTGCCACAGTCGCACTTGTAGACAGGGGGCAAGTAATCTTCTGAGCTTGAACAAGCGGTCAGGAGCAGGGCCGTGGCGGCAGGAAGGAGCAAGGAAGTAATGCGCTTCATGGTCTTCGAACGGATGTTGTGGTCCCGCCAATCAGTTACTGGCAGGATAGCGAAGGTAATCACTTCGTTTTTCGATGAAGCGCGCGCGCTCCAAGCCCCAAATGTTGCGGAGGTCATCCAGCCCTTGCTCAGATTCGAGGGCCGTGCGCAGTGCGGGGCCACCTGCCAACTGGTCGAAGAATTCTGGACGGTCGATAAATGGGCTCTGGCCGCCAGCTGGCGTGTTCATCCATGCCGCGTGCAGCTCCTCGATGACTTCTGTTTGGAACCGGTTGTCCGTGCCTTGGGCTTGCCAGCTGCCCAGCCTGCGCAAAACACTGAAGCCCTGGCATGCTTGTCCGGCATGCTTGGGGTATTTGGAGGCGGCATTGGGTTCGGGGGTGAAGGCCATGGAGCCGCGCACCAAGCCAGGGAACCCCACCACTGTGAACGGGCTTGAAGTGCCGCGACCCACACTGGCCGTGGTGGCCTCGAGCAATACCAGGTGGGGATAGAGTTGGATGGAGGCTGCGTTGGGGAGGTTGGGACTCGGAGCAATGGGGACTGACCAGTGCGCGTTGCGTGTCCAGCCTTCACAAAGAATGACCGTCAGCGCGCAGTGCAAACTGGGGTCGGGTGTGTCCGAATAACCACCGCCCAGCCATCCTTCGCCATTGGCCATCTCCGCCAGTTCGCCCAAGGTCATGCCATGCGAGAGCGGGATGGGAAGGAACCCCACAAAGGAGCGCACGGCAGTGGTGTCCAGCATGGGGCCGTCCACGATGTGGCCATTGGGATTGGGGCGGTCGAGCACGATCAAGGGCAAGTCCTGCTCAGCGCATGCCTCCATGACGAGGATGAGGGTGGAGAGGAAAGTGTAGCACCGCACCCCGACATCTTGGATGTCGAAGACCATCACGTCGAGGTTGGCGAGCTGGGCTGCGGTGGGCTTTTTGTGGGTGCCGTACAGGGAGTATACCGGGATGCCTGAATTCGGGTCCGTTCCGTCGGGGGCCGTGGTGCCATCTGGCAGGTCCCCCCTGAATCCATGTTCCGGTCCGAAGGCTGCGGTCACGTTGACGCCCAGTTGCAACAGACTGTCCACAAGGTGCACCGGCGTTCCGTCTGCCCGTGGGATGACCGCCGTGTGGTTGCAGACGACACCGACGCGTTGTCCCTCCAGCAGGGGCAGGTAAGCAGCGGTGCGTGCATCGCCTGGAATGACCTGTGCAATGGTGGGGATGGCGAATACCCACAGAAGGACGGGGAGGAATGCAGCGGAACGCATGATGGCAAAGTAACGCGCCCGCTACCTTGCATCGCATGTCCCGATCCCCTCGAACAGCCATTCGGTTTTTGGCGCGGCGGATGACCGTTGATCCGACGGGCAACGGCATTGCGCGCCCTGTGGTGCGCATTGCAGAGGGGGGCGTGGCCATCGGCGTGGCGCTGATCATCTTGTCTTTGGCCATAGTACAGGGCTTTCAGCGGGATGTCCGAGAACTTGTGGTGGGCTTCGGGGCCCACTTGAGGGTGGTGGCAGCAGACCAAGGCCGCACCCAATCCACCGATCGGGTGGCCTGGGCCGAGGTGGATACCGCTGCCCTGAGGTCGGTTGACGGCGTGCGGCATGTTCAAGCTTTTGCGCAGCGTCCTGCCATTTTGGAAACCCGAGAGGAAGTAGATGGCGTCGTGGTCAAGGGGCTGGGCACCGATGCAGACCTGACCTTCTTGGAACGCGCATTGCGGGCTGGTCGTCTTCCCAATTGGACCGACGGTGGGGAAGCACTGGAGCTGTTGGTCTCTGCCCAGCAAGCGCGTGCGTTGGGCTTGGCGCCTGATCAGCGGGTGCGCCTGCTTTTGGCGGACGCGCGCGGAGAACTGCGGCCAAGGGTTTTTACCATCACGGGAACCTATGAGACAGGACTTCAGGAATTCGATGCTGAATTCGTGTTTTGTGCCCTGCACCACTTGCAAGACTTGAGCGGCTGGGGCATCACGGCGCGGATGCGCGTCTCGGACCTCGTGGTGGATGATGTGCCCGCCGTGCGGTACGCTGACGTCTCAGCGACAGGAGGGCAGGACCGCCTAGAATACAGTTGGAGTGGGGTGGACTGGAAGGGGCAAGGCCCCCATCCGTTGACCGGCAGGGGCGCTGCCCAGGTGGTTGTTTCCGATGGCGGGGCGACGGTGCCGGATACGGCGTGGATAGAATGGGACGCAGAGACCCCTGCTTTGCCCACCATCCGACACGCGGGTGGGAGCAGCGCTGCTTACGTTGGGGGATTTGAATTGAGGGTGGACAATTACGATGCGCTGTGGACCATTTCGGACAGCGTCTACTTCGCCGTGCCATACCACCTCGATGTGCGCAGTGTGGTGGATGATCACCCTGAGATGTTCCAATGGTTGACGATGCTGGACCTCAACGTAGAGCTGATTATCGGACTCATGGTCATGATTGCGATTTTGAACATGGCGTCGGCGCTTCTGCTCCTCATGCTTGAACGCACGAGGTCCATAGGATTGCTCAAAGCTGTGGGCATGGCCGATGCACCATTGATGCGGGTCTTCGTGCGTCTTGCCGGGCGCATTTTGCTGCGGGGCTTGGCTTGGGGCAATGCGGTCGGCTTCGGTCTGGCATTGCTACAACAGCAGACGGGATGGGTGACGCTGGAGGCGCAGAGTTATTATCTCTCAACGGTGCCGATTCAACTCGATCTGGTGCGCATTGCGACGGTCGAACTCGGCATTTTGTTGGTCTGTGCTGCAGCCATGGCCCTGCCCGCTCGGTATATCTCGCATCTCGACCCGGTCGAATCGCTGAGATTCGACTGAAGCAGCGGGTATCTTTGCTCTACCGTAATTCCGCAGTCATGATCATCCATGAAAACATTCTAGGTGCCATTGGCAACACGCCCATGATCCGCCTCAACAAGGTTGCGGCCGACATTCCGTGTCCGGTCTTGGCCAAGGTGGAGTACTTCAATCCCGGCCACAGTGTCAAGGACCGCATGGCTTTGGGCATGGTGGAGGCGGCTGAGCGCAACGGGCAACTCAAGCCTGGGGGCACCATCATCGAGTGCACGAGTGGCAACACGGGCATGGGCCTCGCACTCGCCTGTGCCGTCAAAGGGTACAAACTCATCTGCACGATGAGTGACAAGCAGTCCAAAGAAAAAATCGACATCCTGCGCGCGGTTGGGGCTGAGGTCTACGTCTGTCCCACCAACGTAGAACCCGACCATCCGGACAGCTATTACAGCGTGGCGGAGCGCCTGCACAAGGAGACGCCCAACAGCGTCTGGTGCAACCAATACGACAACCTCGCCAACCGCCAGGCCCACTACGAAACTACAGGCCCGGAGATCTGGAAGCAGACCGGCGGACGCATCACCCACTTCTGCACGGGGGTCGGCACGGGCGGCACCATCAGCGGCACGGCCAAGTTCCTCAAGGAGAAGAATCCCGACATCCAGATTTGGGGCATTGATTCCTATGGTTCTGTCTTCAAGAAGTACCACGAAACCGGGGAGTTCGACGAAAAGGAGATCTACCCCTACATCACGGAGGGCATCGGCGAGGACATCCTGCCGGCCAACGTCGATTTCGACCTCATCGACAAGTTTGAAAAGGTCACCGACAAGGACGGTGCGCTCACCACCCGCGAGCTTGCGAAGCAAGAAGGCCTATTCCTCGGTTACAGCTGTGGTTCAGCTTTTCAAGGGCTGCGCCAATTGAAGGATGAACTCAAGCCTACGGATTTGGCCGTTGTGCTGTTCCACGACCACGGCTCGCGCTATGTAGGCAAAGTCTACAACGACGACTGGATGCGCGAGCAGGGCTGGCTCGACTGATCTAATCTTCTCGTGCTTGGCGCCGTGGGATGTGGCGGGAATCAATCGCAAGGACCGTTTGCGGGGTCGTTGAAGTTGGGCGCAGTGCGGTCCGTGCAGTTGTCCTCGTTGTCGCAAATGCCATCGGTATCCGTATCATATACGCCGCATACGCCGCCACAGCATTGTGCGTACGCTACGATGACAGTCCGTTCGACGGCAGATTGACCGAATGCAGTTCCGCCAGGAGCCGATGCTACACCAGGACAGCCTTCTTCGTTGAAGACGACGGCTGAGTAGAATCCGGGCAACACCGACACCGTATCGGAATCAAGTGACAGCGTGTAATTGTCGGACCCGTTGATCCCGGTGAGGACCAGGGTAGTGGCTTCGAAGGAGGCGGCGGGGGTGAAAGGCAAGCTTCCAGATGACAGGGTCAAGGCCACCCGCCCGTCGGGAACTGCCGGACCGGAGGCGGGGTCAGTGGTTTCGATTCCTTCAAAAACGGGGGCGTTGTCGCACGTCCCTTGGCATACGCCATTGGCGGGGTCATCGTAGTTGTCGGCGGAGAGGTCGGTGCAGAGGTCACCGCTGTCGCATCGCCCGTCACCATCGATGTCATCGCCGTCATCGGCAGGGTTGAAGGTGCCGCTGATGCAGTCGTCGCAGCCATCATTGTCGCTGTCCACACAAACGAAGGGGTCGCTGTCATCGAGGTCAACGGCTTCGCAAATGCCATCGCCGTCGGCATCCGCCGCGCAGGGGTTGCCGCTGCAGTCCTGGCCGGCTGCAGGATAGGCGCACGTTCCGTCGTCCACGGTGGCGCTGGCGTCATAGTTGCAAGCCGAGCTGACGGTGCAACCCAGCAAGTCCGAGCAGGTCACCAGTTCGAAATAGAGGTCGTGTTCATTGGCCGCGGCATCCAGACCTGAAAAGGCCCCGCCGCCAGCGAGCAGGTTGAGGTAGGGGCCTATGGCTTTCCAGTCTCCACCGACCAGTTGTAGGATATAGGTCGTGCCGGATTGCAATGCGGCCGGAGTGTTGAAGTTGACAAGGATGTCGCCGCCCTCTCCCGGAGTGTCCGTCCAGAGCGTTTCAGATCCGGTAGCCAGGAGGGTGCCGGTATGCACATCAACGCCGTCGTTGGCACGCAGCTCCACGGTGAGCGCAGCGGCAGGGTCATCGAGTTGGCGCAGGCGCACCGCGGAAAGGAAGGTGGTCGCTTCAGCGGTAAAGGTTTGGCCGCTGTTGGCAAACCCGATGTAGTTCATGTCAAACGTTTCGGAGTAGGTGCTGAGTGTGGTGGCGCCCTGACAATGCGGGACATGGCAGAGCGTGGAGTCGATCCCGGTTTCGCCGCCGATGCAGCCGCATATGGGGTCGTTTACCGCGGTGCCGCCACAGGTTCCGTGGCAATCATATACCCCGCATGACCCGTCATCGATCATGGCGTCGGGGGCATAGTTGCAGGCTGTAGGATCCATACATCCAAAGCACGATGCCGGGTCAATCCCGGTATTGCCTCCCACGCATCCGCAACCCGGAACAACAGTTGCGCTGCCCGCACAATCGCCATGGCAATCGATGGGTGCGCAACTGCCATTCTCATGGGTGACCGACGGGTCGTAGTTGCAGAAGGAAGGGTCGGAACAGCCCCAGGAAAGTTCTCCTGCGGAGGGGGTCCGGTGAATGATGCGGAAGGCGAGGTCTTCTGGTGAAGCGGTTCCGGCCGAGGTGACGCCGTTGCCGCCTGGGTAGTCGGAAGAGCAGATGCGCCGGGCGTTGCCAGAGGTAAAGGTGAAGCGGTACTGGCGGCCGCCCTCCATGGCAATGCCCCCGAAATCCAGCGATTGCCAGTCATGGGTGCCGGCCAGGCAGGCGGTGCCGTCGGCGGACCGACTCGCGGTGCCCATGAGTGCGCCGGCCAAGGGGCCGTCCTCGCGATAGAGCTCCACGGTTTGCCCAGCGGAAAGCAGAACGTTGAACGCGGCCAAGGTCAAGAACCCGTCGGCAGGCATGGTGAACGTCTGTCCGGCCAGCGTGGCGGAGCAGGGTGCTTCGCCATCGTGCGTCAAGGCTTCTTGCAGTGCCCCACCTGCGCACTGTTCGAGGCGGATTCCGGTGGCGCCACCGATACAGCCACATTGGGGATCGAGGATGGCGGACCCACCGCATGTGCCGTGGCAATCGGCGTAGACGCAGCTGCCATCGTCATGGGTGGCCGAAGCATCATATCCGCT
>JAKMCW010000068.1 GCA_022428205.1 Flavobacteriales bacterium | reverse complement strand
AGGAAGCGGAGGTGGTCCAACGACCACTACGGTTTACCTCGACGATCACTGCGAAGCGGACCTGAGTCCTGATGCCATTGGATATGGTACCATCGAGTACTCCGACGATTGTGACCCCGATCCTAATGCTGTGATCTCATACCTCGACGGTCCTCCTAGCTACGACTGTGGTGAGGAGACAGGCACCTATACCTTTACCCGTACCTGGAAAGTGACGGTTATCGACTTGTGCGGAAACTCAGGCTTTGCCTCCGGTGATCAGGTGATCACGGTGATTGACAACAGCGCTCCAGAGTTGACGCTCGATTGTCCGAACGGTGCCAACCTCGTTGGTTCTTGCTTCGCGAGCTTGGATACAAGCTTGGCTGCCTTGGGTGAGGTTGAGTGGATTGCCACTGACAACTGTGATGAGAATCTGGATGTGAGCTACACCTATAGCGATGAAGTTGAGTTTGACTGCAGCTTGGTCGGTGTGGATGCGAATCCAGAGGGCAGCTACAACTTCGTACGGACCTTCACGGTGACGGCGATTGACTGCAATGGCAACTCCACTACTGAGATCTGCACGCAGGTAATCAACACGTTCGATATCACTGGTCCGTCTATCTCGCTGACCTGCCCAGACACGGCTACGGTCCAGCTGGATGCAGATTGCATGGCCGATCTCGATCCTTCCATCACAGGAAGTGCCTTCGCCTTGGCGACGGATGACTGTGATACGGATGTGACCATCACCTATAGCTACAGCGATGGTGCTGCCACCTACACATGCGGAACCAGCGGTTACGAAATCGTTCGTACCTGGACGGCCTCTGCTGTTGATGACTGCGGCAACGTCTCTGAGGAGTCTTGTGATCAGCTGATTGTGGTCGAAGACAACATCGCACCTGAGGCGAGCATTTCTTGTCCTGATGATCAAACGGTCATGTTGGATGCCAACTGTGAGGCTGACCTGAGCACTGATGCTCTCGGTATGGCAACAGGTTCTGGTACTGACAACTGTGACTCCGAGGTGTCGATTGAAATCACCTATGCAGACGCTGCTCCTAGCTACAGCTGTGCAGGAGATGACGACCAACTCGACGGATCATACAGCTTCGTGCGTACGTTCACTTCTACGGCGACGGATGACTGCGGTAACAGCCACAGTGTGACCTGCGACCAGACCATCACCGTCATTGACGACTTGGCTCCAACGCAGACCTTGGCTACCCTGCCTACGGACACGCTCTACCTCGACTTGGATTGCATGGCTGACGTGACGCCAGCGATGGAGCCAGGTGTGGAGGCTGCAGACAACTGTGACAGCGATGTCGCCATTGAGGTGTCTTATGAGGATGATCCTGCCAACTTCGACGACCTCTTCGGCTCAGCGAATGTTGAAATTGATACGGTGGCCGTGCACACAACGGGCGAACTCGCTGGTATGAGCACTTACCGCATCTATGCAGTGCTTCCTGCTGCTGGAGACTTCTTGAGCTCAGTCAGTGGAGAGGGTTCATTTAGCACCCAGATCCGCACGAGCACGAGCTTCTATCAGCACCCGATTGGCTCTCATACGCCAAACGACCTGAACCACGACCTCTTCGAGACCTTCCCTGATTTGGAGTACGACAGCTACATCACGATCGGTTTGGACTCCATTCCAAATGCAGACCTCGGAGAGGAGCCTGTTGCTGCGATTCAAACCGCGGGAGATCAGTGGTACACGCGTTTCGAGAACGGAGAAGATGTAGTGATCAGCAGCCTGTTCGGCGGTGCTTTCTACATGCTCAACGGCGCATCCAATGGTTATGCTGATGCTGACGGTAAGGTGTTGGTTGCTCAAGTCACCACTGACGGTGACCTGAACGGTCAAATCTTCGCTCAAATCTTCCCACAAGGAGATGGAAGCCAGCAGCAGCTGCGGACCATCACCTTCGGCGACGGTTGTTCCGGCGACGACGACAACATCGAAGGAAGCTATGTCTTCCCACGTGTGTGGACGTCTACGGTGACGGACGATTGCGGCAACTCCAACACGGAGTACTCCTACCAGTACATCGTGGTGCTCGACACCATCGCTCCTCAGTTCACCAACACGTGTGACATTGAGAACGGCGAGACGGTAGAGTACACCTGCGCTGATGACAACGGTAACGGAGTGAATGACGTCCTCGACTTCACGGAGATTCCCGCAGCTTGCGCTCCTTCGTACATCGAGAACTGCGACAGCGACGTGGCGTTGACGATGACGGCTGACACGATGGGCTACGTGCCCACAGGCGACATTGCCAACTATTGCATGCCAAGTGACGTCGAAGCCCTCGCCAACGGTGAGACTTGTGACGACCGCGCTCCTGAAGCGATCCGCTTGTTCAACTTCTCTGGAGGTGAGTCCTTCACCCTCGTAGAAGGTGGCAGCAGCATCGTTGAGGTCATGCAGGACAGCTCTATGCACATCGTGCTCGAAGTACAGAATGAGGCAGGTGATGCCGGATTCATCTTCGACGCTATCTACGAAGGTGCACACGACTGGAATGAGTGGCTCGCCCTGCCAGGCTTGCACAACTACAAGAAAGACTGTGCAGAGATCTTCCCCGGTGTTGAGATCTGGACGGAGTGGTTGTACTACGTGATGGACGGTGGTACCATGAGCGGTACGGGTCGCTTCGCAGGTTCTGAGTTCGCGCTCCAGCACCAGCCTCTGAATGCCTACTATGGCTTGCAGATTGGTGAAGGCGCCAACAACAAGAACGAGAACTACGGTGCTAGCGCTTGGTTCTTCTGGACCGGTGAGTATGTCCTCGATGGTGCTAGCCAAGGAGCTATGGCTTCTAGCGGTGACATCTTCATGGACCTCGACTGCTGCCTCGGATGGCAGATCGACTACAGCTACAACGTTGTGGACGACTGCGGAAACTCCAACGGCTTCACCTACACCGACCTCGGAACGGGTACGTTCGGTAACAGTGCAAACAGCACGGTTAGCGGTGGTCACTCACCTGTGGATCTCACTGCAGGTACGAGCAACCTGAAGGATCCAATCCGTATCACGGGCCTCTCTCCAAACCCAACCAGCGATATCTCTACGCTCGGGTTTGTGGTGAACAGCAACATGCGCCTCCGCATCGACCTCTACACGATGGGCGGTGGATACGTGGCCGAGTTGTTTGATGGCAACGCCAGCGAGGATGTGCAATACGTGATGGACATCGACGCTAGCACATTGTCTAGCGGTATGTACCAGATCCGCATGTCGAGCAATGACTACGTGTTGGTCAAGAAGCTCCTCGTCAGCGAGTAATCTCCCGCTGAGGAACACTGAATTTGGAAGGCCGTCCCGGAAGGGGCGGCCTTCTGCTTTTGGTGGAATTTGGTGACATGAAAGGTCCGGTCATGATGGCATACCGCCGTGCAGATTGGCTCCTTAGAGCTGGGCAAAAGAGGTCTTCTCGGATATGCCTTAGGACGCTCATTTATGGGTAAGTTTCCGGTGTCCATGACTTCTACCACAGACCTCCATTCTTCCACCATGCCCAATGGGCCTGAGCGCAAGGTGTACCCCTTGAGTTTGGTCACGGAAGCGGTTGGACAGATGCTGGACAAGCAAGCCGGGGGTAAGTTGTTTTGGGTTCGGGCCGAGATCAGCCATTGCAGTTTTTCAGGGAAGCATGCTTACCTGGATTTGGTGGAGGAAAAATCCGGCAAGAGGATGGCCCAATTGAGGGGCACCATCTGGTCAGGGAGGCTGGAAGCGATCCGACGCTCGCTCGGACAGGAGTTTGATGAGGTGCTCAAGCCAGGGCGCGAAATTGTGTTCAGTGCCCACATGTCATTTCATGCGGTGTATGGGTTCGCATTGAACATCCAAGACATTGATTTGGATGTCTTGTTGGGCGAGATGGAACGCCGCAGGAAGGCGACGCTGGCCGCGCTGCGCAAGGAAGGTGCAGTCGGGAGAAATGCCCAACTTCCATTGGCTGTAGTGCCCCAGCGTGTCATCCTCATCGGATCAGCAGGGACGGCAGGGTTTACGGACTTCATGGCCCACCTTGACAAGAATGCCTGGGGGTATCAAGTGGACATCGGGGTGATTGATACGGCGGTGCAGGGCCAAGGCGCTACCATTGGGCTGGTCCATGCTTTGCACAAGGCTGGGCGTATGGCATTGCGGTCACGCTTGGACGCTGTCATTTTATTGCGTGGAGGTGGGGCCAAGTTGGACCTGGATGTCTTCAATGATCTCACCCTTTGTCGCACCATTGCTGCCATGGAAATCCCCGTCATTGTGGGTGTGGGACATGAGACCGACAACACCTTGGCCGAAGTTGTCGCACATACCGCATGCAAGACCCCAACTGCAGTCGCAGACTTCATTGTGGAGCGCCTGGCGGACTTTGAGGGACAAGTGGGAAGAGAGGGTCGGGCCATCGCTGCTGAATCGCGGGCACAACTGTCAGAAAACAAGGGTTGGCTTGGACAATGCGCGACCTTTTTTCAAGAGCGCCCCCTGGCCTTGTTGCGCGGCTTGCGCGGCCAGCTCTTTGTCGGAGCCAATGCCGTGGTGCGCAGCACGCGTTTCAGACTGTCCGATGAGTCGGCGCTCGTCGGCCAAATGCGGGCGGGTATTGCGGCCCATGCCACCAGTCTCCCTTTGTCACAAAGAGCGGTGCTTGCGGAAGTGGAGCAGCGCATCCGGCAGGAATCGACACGGCAAATTCGCCAGCATGAGCAGCGGATGGGAGGGATCAAGGAGACCCTTTCTTTGCTGGGGCCAGAGCCCACCTTGCGGAGGGGTTTTTCGATTACCCGGAAGGATGGAAAGGCTGTGCGCAGGGCAGAAGAGCTCTCACCGGGAGATCAGATTGTGACCCACCTCGCAAGCGGTACAGTAGAATCCACTGTGGTCGCAAATTCTACTACACAAACGGACAATTGACATGAGCGGAAAGGATATACCAGAGGGCTATGATGCAGCCTTCAAAGAATTGAAAGCCATCCTCGAAGGCCTCCAGCAAGATGAGATCGGCGTGGATGAATTGGCGGAGAAAGTGAAGCGAGCGGCGGCGTTGATTGCATTTTGTGGCGATCGTTTGAGGACCGCGGAAGGGGAGGTACAGAAGGTATTGGATGAATTGGGGGAGGGTGACTGATGCCATTCTGGGGGCGTTTATGGCCGCCAAATACAAATCCATTGCCTGATTAGACGGGATATGGAACTTGAGGTGGAGCTGGGGGTTGTTATATTTAATTATCCATGGTGCGTGCCTTCTTTTCCGTCGTTTTAGGCCTTTTGATGCTGGTCCCCATGGACCTCGTCTGCCAGGTTGCATCCATGCCCACCACTCGGTATGGTTCTTCAGCAGAAGCCCGGAGCCAGGCTGTGGAAGAAACGCTGGCCAGGCAGTGGAATGAGCTCTTGCTCGAAGCCATCCGTGCAGACTTCGCGAGGCCTACCGTTCATGCGCGAAACCTGTTCCATACTTCAATTGCGATGTATGACGCTCACGCCCTCTACGATGGGCAGGATGAGACCGTTTTTTTGGGCAAGACATGGCAAGGATTCGCGTGCCCTTTGGACACCTCACTCATCGATATCCCTGAGGACGAGGCGCTGCGCAAGGCCGCAGTACAGACGGTCATGAGTTACGCTGTTTTCAGGCTGTTGAACCACCGGTTCACGAACAGTCCAGGGGGCCTTGAGGTGTTGTTCTCTTTTACCAATTTCATGGCAGAATTGGGGTACAGCCCCGGGTACACGTCTGTCAACATCGAAGAAGGGCCTGCTGCCATCGGAAATTATCTTGGTGAGCAGTTGATTGCCTTTGGTCTTCAGGATGGCTCGAATGAAGCAGCCGACTATGCCAATCAGTATTACAGTTCAGTAAACCCAGATTTGGAGCTGGCAGGTTCCGGGAATTCAGGATTGGTGGACCCCAATGCGTGGCAGCCCCTGTCCATTCCAGTTTTTGTTGATCAGTCGGGCAATGTGCTCAGTGAGACACCAGACTTTCAAGGTGCAGAATGGGGCAGTGTTCTTCCTTTTGCGCTTTCTGATACCGTGTTGACTGAAGTTGAACGAAACGGAATCACCTGGCCGCTTTACATGGACTGTGGTGCGCCGCCATACTTCGGAGAAGGGGAAGAGGTAGGAGGTCTGGCAGACCCTTACGCATGGGGCTTTGCTCTGGTGGCACTGTGGAGTGGCCATTTGCACCCTTCGGACGGCGTCATGATGGACATCGGCCCCGGAAGTCTTGGAAACCTCTCTTCGACAGGACCTGATGGTTTCGAAGAAATGGACACCTTCTACGATTGGCTGGAAGGTGGTGACCTCAGTGAGGGCCATTTACAAAACCCCGCGACAGGCGCTCCTTATTCTGAGAACGTCGTACCGCGTGGTGATTACGCGCGTGTCTTGGCGGAGTTTTGGGCCGATGGTCCAGAGAGTGAAACGCCTCCAGGGCACTGGTTCGTGCTGCTGAACGGTGTCATGGACCACCCAGCTTCGAACACGAAATGGATGGGAGAAGGGGAAGACTTGGACCCCCTGAAGTATACCGTTCGTGCCTATCTCGCTCTTGGTGGAGCGATGCATGATGCGGCCATCTCAGCTTGGTCGCACAAAGGTTTGTATGACTACATCCGTCCAGTGTCGGCGATCCGATACATGGCGGAATTGGGACAACGCAGTGATGCTTCACTTCCCTCATATGATCCAGGGGGCCTTCCTCTGGTGGAAGGGCGGATTGAACTGGTGGAAGCCGGAGATCCCTTGGCTGCAGGAGGCAATGAAGGCAAGATTAAAGTGTGGGCTTGGCAAGGGCCTGATGCCATCATTTCACCCACTTGGGACGAAGCCGAGGTCGGCTGGATTTTGGCAGAGCAATGGTGGCCTTACCAAAGGCCGAGCTTTGTTACGCCACCATTTGCTGGATATGTCAGTGGCCACAGCACATTTTCACGGGCAGCGGCAGAGATTTTGACAGCGGTGACGGGCAGCCCATTTTTTCCAGGAGGAATGGGAGAGTTTGAAGTGCTGCAAAACCAGTTTTTGGTGTTTGAAGATGGGCCGAGCCAGACCTTTAGCTTGCAATGGGCCACCTATCGCGATGCTTCTGACCAGTGTAGCTTGTCGCGCATCTGGGGAGGAATCCATCCGCCAGCGGATGATTTTCCTGGCCGCCAGCTCGGGGTAGAGGTGGCTGATATGGCTTTTTTCAAGGTGTCCGGATACTTCGGTGGACCTGCTTCCTGTCCCTTAGATATTGATGGTGATGGTGTGGTGGGTGCGACGGATTTGTTGGAGACCTTGTCAGATTTCGGAGAAATGGGGAGCAACCTCGAAGGGGATGTGGATGGCAACGGTACAGTAGGAGTGGGGGACATTCTTGAGTTGTTGGCATCGTACGGCGATTCGTGTGAGTGAAGGTCAGTGGATTAAGCTGTCTTTGTCCTAATTTTCGACATGCGCAATTTCTTGTCCTTGGCAGCTCCAGGCCATGGCCTCGGCCTGTTGGTCGTTCTTGTCTTAAGTTCATTGGTCTCGACTGCCCAAACGGATTGTGGATTCCTTACTGGACCGGAGGGTCTCACCGCCGGGTGCCTCGATTCTTGTGTTTGGGTAGCCCCTGACTTTGAGCGTGCTGCGGAGACCACGGGATACGACGTGGACTCCATCGCCTATGCGCCACCATTGGCCGTCGGAAGTGGAACGGTCCAGTCCACTGCGACCAACGGTTTCACAGGTGACATTAGCCTGCCCTTTGGATTCAGCTTCTTTGATACGGACTTCTTTGAAATCAAAGTGAGCCGCAAGGGTTTCTTGACCTTCAACACCAACCTGACAGGCACTTACAATTACCCCAACCAGAGTCTGGGCTCCGGCTCACTGCCTTCCAACTCGATCATGGCTCCGTACGCTTACATCAGTAACAGTGGAGGGGAGGTCCGTACGGCTACACTGGGAGAATTCCCTTGCCGACAGTTCGTCATTAGCTGGGAGAACTTGCCGCAAACGGGATGCGGTTCCAATGAGCTGGTGACGCAAGTGGTGCTGCACGAGACCTCCAACAAAGTTGAAATGCACATTGGCCAATTCGAGTCTTGCTTGGGGATTACGGCCTGTGTAGGAATCCAGGGAGGTTCTGGTGAAGGTGCATTTGGCCCGGCAGAGTATGATACCGGGGAGTTCACGATTTCCAATGAGTCCTTTGAGTATTCACCCAATGGTGCGACCCAAACCCAGTTGGTGTACCTCCTGGGAGATGAAATCGTGGGCCAAGGAGACAGCATTTCGCTGTGTATTGAAGGGACCACCGAGCTTGTGATTGGCGCGAATTTCCCGGAGATTTTGCCTCCTCCTCCTGTCGCGGGCAGTTGTGACGCTATTCCTGAAGAAGCGTGTGATACGGTCATGGGGTATGACTTCAACCTCAGTGCCAACCAGACCGGGTCCTTTGATTTTCCCTTTGAAGGTGAATTGCTCGGCTTTGCGGTGACCAACAATTGGTCACCAGCTGGCGGAAGTTGGCCTGGTGACATGTCTATGTCTATTTGTGATCCGTCGGGGTCATGCGGTGTCATCGAGGGATTCAGTTTCGACCTGCCTGGTGTTTTGATCGGAGATTGGCCCTTTAACTGGAACACCACTTTTGGTGGGTTTTACGAAGCGTGCTTCGCGGTGCCTGGCAACCTTCTGGAGGGCGACGGTGATTGGACATTGACCGTGCAAAACGCTTGGGGTGGTTCAGGTGCGAATGTCAATTTCGAGGGGTCTGTTACCCTCTTTTACCTGTGTAATCTCGAGCCTGAGGAGCCTGATACGTCCCAGTTCATGGCGACGGACACCATTATGGTAGAATTCACCTTCGAGTCTCAAAACGCCCAATTTGCCATCCTCGACATGGATGGCAATCCACTCGACGTTTTGTGCAGCGGCGATGAAGCGGTGACGCTCGCTCCGGATGCACCTGGAGGCACGTGGGCTGCAGATTGTGTGGGCTGTCTTGATCAGGGTGGAACCATCGATCCAAGCCAGACGCCACCGGGCATCTTGGAGGTGAGCTACACCTTGCTCGGTGATTGTGGAGAGGTCACTGAGGTTGAGGAAATACAGGTCGGCTTGACGCCAAACATCAACACCGGTAGTGTTGGTGGGTTGTGCCCTTTTGCTGACCCTGTGCAGCTGGTGGCAACCCCTGCTGGGGGCAACTGGGAAGCTGACTGCGGCGGTTGTGTTTCTCCGGACGGTTTGTTTGATCCATCAACGGGTGCTGGTGCCTACACGGCCTCTTACACCTTTGGCACGTTGTGTACCTCCACAGGTACGGTTGCGGTCAATGTAGGAGAGGAGGTGGCCGCCTCATTGGAGGATGTCAATTATTGCGAGTCTGTAGGCAGCATCCAATTGGATGGAGACGGTTTAGCAGGTACTTGGACCGCTGATTGTGGCGGTTGCATTCAAAACTCTGGGGCCTTCACGCCCCCGGGGCCAGGTGCGTATGCAGTGAGTTTCTTGCCCGGTGCGGGCTGTGGTGTTGAGAGTGAGGCGACGGTTACGGTAGATGAGAGTTTGCCCATTGGTTCTTCGAACGTCCCCGACGTGGTATGCGTGGATGCCACCGCGCTCAGCCTCGAGGCAGACGTTCCTGGCGGGACATGGACAGCATCCGGCGCAGGCTTGAACGGAGCCAGTTTCGACCCTGGAGCTGCACCGCTCGGTGTGAATGTTTTGAATTACCAAGTGGAGAATGGGGCTTGCACGAATTCCGCCTCGTTCTCGCTGGAGGTATTGCCCATTTTGAGCGTCACACTCCAAGAGGAAGATCCATTCTGTGTCAATAGCTCCGGAGGGGCATTGAATTCAGATGTGGACTTGAGTGCCGAGGCTGTCTGGTCGGATGTGCCCAATCTGGTGTGGACGAGCGACTGCGGCGGCTGCCTCAGCAGCAATGGTGTCTTCGATCCAGGCGATGCTGGAGAAGGCACGCATACGGTCTCCATCGCCTACAATGACCCAGTGGGTTGCAGTACAGGAGCTTCGATTGAGATTCTGGTGGCGCCTGCTGTAGATGCTTCGATTGATGCCATTCCAGACCTTTGTGAATCATCGGGTACTGAGGTCTTTGGTGCGGCCGATGGAGGGGGTACTTGGACAGCTTCGTGTGGCAATTGCATTACCCCAGCTGGCAGCTTTGATCCCGGCATTGGTGCAGGCAACTACACGATCACTTACACCATTACGGATGTCTGTTCGGATGTCGATGCCGTGCAAGTCACCGTGGTGCCGCAACGTGACGCTGCGATTCTGGTCGATGTGCCCAACGATGAGTTGTGCATCGGGGTAGAGGAGTGGCAGTTGGGGTCGATTTGGGCCGATGGTGTGTGGAGTGCGAGCAGTGCATCGGGCAATGAGTGCATAGATCCCGTGACGGGTCTGTTGGACTTGGAGGCCGCTGGCGTAGGTACGGTGACGGTCAATCATGTTCTCGAAGGACTTTGTGGCGATACGGACTCCCACGTGCTGGAAATCCTATCCTGTGCGGTCGAGTTGGTCAACATCTTCACACCCAATGGAGATGGCAAGAACGACCGCTTGGTGTTCAAGTACATCGAGTTGTACCCTGACAACTTCTTGACCGTGTACAACCGAAATGGTGCGGTGGTGTACGAAGCTGAGGGCTATGACAACGATTGGTCAGGAGAAGGTGCTGCCGACGGCACCCATTATTTCGTGTTGCAATTGCCAGAAGGCGAAGAGCACGCGGGCCAGCTGATGATCCTGCGCTAACCCATCAGACAGGGTCGCCCTGGAGGTAATTGGACTCGAATGCGCTTCGGCGCAAGGAAGACCGCAAATGCCAAAGGGCTTCTTCTTGGAACTCCATCATTTGTGAGATGCACTGCGCGG
Organism: Flavobacteriales bacterium; assembly: GCA_022428205.1. Taxonomy (GTDB): domain Bacteria; phylum Bacteroidota; class Bacteroidia; order Flavobacteriales_D; family Sanyastnellaceae; genus UBA8752. The sequence goes on along the minus strand of JAKMCW010000068.1, from coordinate 53,709 downwards.
TGACTTCGTCGCCTGCGTGTTGTGCGGAGGTCAGGACTTCCCGCTCAGCCCTCAACATGTGAGACAGTGACTCCCTGATCATACGCATGCAAGCCCTGTGGTGAAAGGTGCCATCGTGTGCACGAAGCTGTGCTAGCTCCATCATGGCTTCCATCGTACTGGGAGGGTGGCCTTCGAGGCAACGCACCCTGCGACCGAGCGCGCTGACTGCGCCCTCGGCATGCCCGATGTACTTGGGCAGTACATCGACCATGACAGTGAATTGCTCGCCCCAGCCATTCCACAATGCCCCGCGCAGATTAAACCTAAAGACTTCAAAATCAGCCAACAGTGCATTGAGGGCTGGTGTCAGGCGATCGGCCCACATCTGGTCGATTTGATTGGGCAGGGTGGTAGGGGCGCTGGTCATGGTGATGGCAATTCGGTGTAAGTGGTGGTGTGAATCGGAGAAGCCCCCTGAAAATGGGGGAAGCATCTATCCATGCCAATGACGTTTGTCAATGACTTTTATGATGTGTGTCACTTTCCTGCAACCGTGGTCCAAAATGGATGGTTTAGTTTGCAACACGAGTTCAATAACATGCCATACAAATTCCGTCTTCTTTCTGCCTTGATGCTGGGGGTGTTTGCCATCACCTTTCTCTCTAATTCTAATGGTGTGGCACACCAGCAAAACAAAGACCGCACTGGCGCTCCTGGGAGCGACAATACTTGTGGGCAATGTCATGCAGGTGGAAGTTTTGCGCCCCAATTGGATGCCTTTATGGTGGTGGAAGGCGATATCGCATTGTCGGGTGAATACATTCCTGGGGGAACCCATACGCTTGTGGTCAATGTGACATCGACGGGTGCTCCATCGGGTTATGGTGTGCACGGAACAGCAGTTCTTGCCGATGGGTCAAATGCGGGCAGTTTCAATGACCAGGACCCCAACGATTGTATTTGGTTGGATGTGGTGGAAGGACGCCACATTTTCGAGCAAAATGACCTGTGCGCTTCGGGCACTTTTGAGATCGAATGGGTGGCGCCTGAGGCGGGCAGTGGTCCGGTCAGTGTGTACGTCGCCTCAGTGACGGCCAATGGAAACGGCGTGTCTTCCGGTGACAGTCCCGAGGCCGCGCAGTTTGTATTCACGGAAGGCACGACGGGAGTGGAAGCCCTCGCTGATGAGCGCTTCACTTTGATGCAAACGGCCACGGGTCAGTTGACTGTGGATTGTTTTGAAGCCCACTCGACCACCCTCCTCAGTATGGATGGACGGATGCTTTATGAAGGGAGCCTTGGGACGGGTCAACACCGTATACACTGTGCACACAAAGGGCTGGTTATCGCCCATACTGTGACCGAATCAGGGGTTGTATTTTCACGCAAAACATGGATGCAATGATGTTGCGAAAGATTTTGATGGCCTGTGTGGCGTTGTCTACCCTGGGTTTTGCGGGGTGTGGAGAGGGAGGACAGCAAGATGCTGCCCACAATGAGGAAACCCAGCTTGTCCTGACTTCGGTGCAGGACTTCTTGCAGGCCCTCCAAGCGCGTGAGAAGTTTCGACTGCAGCGTGTGCTGCACCCGGATGCCATGCTGACCAGCATTGACTTGAGGGGAGACTCAGTGACAATGAAGTTGACGCCTTCAGCCGAATGGCTGGATGAATTGGCCTACAAGGGGCCACCATTGATTGAAAGCATAGACAACCCGGTTGTTCAGTATTCAGATGCCATGGCCAGCGTATGGACGGCATATGAATTCAGAATTGGAGAGGAGTTGAGCCATTGTGGGCACGACGCCTTTCAGCTGATCAAGAGCGATCAAGGCCGTTGGCTCATTGCTGGGGTCACCTACACAATGCAGGATTGTCAGTGAGGGCGGTTATTTTGTTTTTGGTCGGCGTTTTGGCGCTGACTTCCGGCACAGCGCAGGTCAGCGAGGACATTGAAACCCGCAACCTCGTGAAATTGAACCTGAGCGATTGGTATTTCGCGCGTTACGAATTGGGATATGAGTACGTCTTGAATGAATCGACTTCGGTGCAGTTTTCCCTCGCGGGGATCGGAGCTTCAGAGGACTATGGCCGTTACTACTACAACAATTTCGCGGGCATGGACTCGTGGACGGACGTGGAGGTCAACCATACGGGGTGGCGGATCACCCCTGAGTTGCGCCGTTACGCATGGGTGTACGGCGGCATGCCTGAAGGGGTCTTCGTGAGCATCATGGGGCGGTTGGAGCAATGGAACCTCGAGTTCGATGAAGATGTCGATGACCTGAGCGGCTTGTCTCAATCCCAATACCAGGGAGAACTCGACGGCACTTTCAGTCAATTCCATTGGGGAGGAGGCGTGTTGGTTGGTTACCAATGGTATTCTGACAATGGCATCAGCATCGAGGTGTATACAGGCCCGATGTTTCGGAGTTATTCCCGCAGCTGGACCCATGAAGGAGAGTTGTCGGCGGAGGAAAGAGAGTTGGTAGATGACAGCTTGGAGGACAGGCTCTTCAATCCTTCTCGCTGGTCCACATTTCTAAACAGTGACAGTGGTCCTGGTTGGAGGTTTGGCCTGACCGTGGGCTTAGGCCTCTGATTTTCAAGATGCCCCGTCATACAGGTGACAAATGTCATCGCGTGGACTGACGGTGGTCAGTCTGAAGGGGCTTCGGTCTGCCCACATTCATTATTGAACATTGGCAGTGCGCTTAGCGCATTACAAGACAGGTTTTGGTTTGGCGGCCCGGTACGAACGCGTACCGGGCCGTCTTTTTTTTGGAATAGATTCGAAGCATGCAGAACAGGAAAATTTGGCGAGTGGTCCTTCCCGTGGTGGGGGGCTTGATGGCGGGTGTCGGTTGGCTGATGATGGAGCGGCCACACCGAGACGTCGGCGGTGAAGCGCCGGCCTTTCGAATGGTGCCAAGCGAATTGGTCAGCATGTTGTCGCAGGGTGATTCTGTGGCAGCGCCCTACCTCAATAGTGTCGTGGAACTCTACGCCGTCGTGGACGCTGACGATGGCAAAAGGGCGTCTTTTGAGGGCGGTGTGGTGGCTTCCTGGGACACGACCCGGCCGCATCCTCTGCTGGAAGCAGGCACCCTGTTGCGCGTCAAAGGGCGGGTGACAGGATATGACGACCTGTTCGAAGAAGTAAGGATGGATGGACTTGTTGTGGTTGACACCCCTGATCCTTGACATTTAAGGGCATTCGCTCCTTGGTTTTGAAGTTGTGCCTTTGGTTTGCCACTCCATGAAAACGCTGTTCCGCATTCTGCCCTTGATGTGTTGTATGATGGCCTTGAATAAGGTCCAATCTCAGTCTTCTGCCGCTCCTTATTCTTTGGAATGGGAAGTGGTGGCAGTGGACAGTATCCCGGGCATGACCACGGCCAGGCTGTATGCCAAATTGGTCAACCCCACGGATTACTTGACCTCCATTTCGGGGTGGGACGACATGGTGGGTGCTGTCTTCACTACGACCTCATTTTATCAGCACCCTGATGGCTGGGCGACGCCCAACAACAACAACCCCTTGTTGTTTGACTTGCTTCCTGGCTTGCGCTGGGACTCATGGGTGACCATAGGTATTGAGTCGGCGCCAAATGGGGTTGCTGGTGAAATCCCGGTGGGTTTGTTTCCACCCCAGACTGAGTTTTGGGTCAATGCTTTCGAGGCCGGTGAAAACCTTGTGATGGATGTAGACGGCGCTTGGTTTGTAACCCTTGGCAGTTCAAACGGAACGGCTGGTGAAGACTTAAAGGTGCTGGTCGGTCAGTTCACAACGGACGGTGTGATTTCGGGATACCTCAATCTGCAAGTGTTTTCAGAGGGGGTTTCTTCGGATGACTTCATGGACGATGTCTACAGCATTGTGGTTCCAGAATTCGATGCGGGAGGGTTGTCTTCGATTGCGCCTGATGAGACGCCGCAAGGCCCAAGCTGGGGGGTGATTCCCTTGGAGGAAGGGCGGCATGTTCATTTGGTGGATGTTGAAGTCCACTCTTGGATCCGGTACGATGCCGCAGGCCGGTCACTTGAATCAGGGCGGGTGGACAACGGACAGTTTGTCAGCCATGGTCGAGGCCTCATCGTTCTCTTTGGCGAGAATGGTGCTCCATTGGCTTCACAACTCTTGAAACTGTAGTTGATAACCTACAGAACAACAGACTTTTCTTACGGTTTTCTGCCGTCTTGTCGAGGTACTTTGAGGGCTCCAAGAATTGCCTGACACGAAGTTTGTACAGATGGATTTGCAGAGAGCTAGGAAACAGTTGACCTTTCATGGGGTGGTCGGAATTGCCTTCCTTTTGTTGGGGACAGCCTTGATTTCGGATGGAACTTACCGCAGGGTCACAGAGCCCGTTGTCGAGTTGTGGATGGCTGAAATCGGCCTTGGTTTTATGGCTGGTCTCGTAGGACTGCTGTTTTTTGGGAGCGCAGTGCGCTTTTTGGTGCACATGGATCGCATTGCAGAATATGCTGAGCGCCGCGAACGGAAGTACCGGAAATCCAACCGCAGGTCGACATTGCCAAAGAAGGAGACAGAGATTCGTCCTTTGCATGGCAAGGAACCTCGATTACAGCCTTTAAACGTCGAAGGGATTTAATGTCCCTCTGAACCAAACCAATAAAAAAGGCGCCTCAGGCGCCTTTTTCATGTTGCATTGTTTGGTGTGTTCAGCTCACAGGTGGATGACCTCGTCGTAGGCCGCTGCTGCAGCTTCCATCACGGCCTCACTGAGTGTGGGGTGAGGATGGATTGTCTTGATGATTTCGTGCCCGGTGGTCTCCAGTTTACGGATGGCGACAATCTCAGCGATCATTTCGGTGACATTGGCTCCAATCATGTGCGCGCCCAAGAGCTCACCATACTTGGCATCAAAGATGAGCTTCACGAATCCGTCCTTATGTCCTGCGGCACTGGCCTTGCCACTTGCACTGAAGGGGAATTTGCCGACTTTGATGTCGATGCCTTCCTCTTTGCAGGCTTTCTCGGTTTTGCCGACGCTGGCCACCTCTGGGAAGCAATAGGTGCAGCCTGGGATGTTGCCGTAATCGATGGGTTCTACATCGTGACCGGCAATCTTTTCTACGCAGAGGATGCCTTCTGCACTGGCGACATGCGCCAAAGCGGGCCCTGGCACGCAATCACCGATGGCACAATACCCGGGAATATTGGTGTTGTAGAAGTCATCGACAATCAATTTGCCGCGGTCAGTGGCAATTCCGACTTCTTCAAGGCCTATGCCTTCGATGTTGGATACAACACCGACTGCGGAGAGCACCACATCGGCATTAATGACTTCTTCTCCTTTCGCGGTCTTGACGGTGACCTTGGCGCCTGAACCGGAAGTGTCCACGCTGGTGACCTCGCTAGAGGTCATGATTTTGATGCCCGCCTTTTTGAAGCTGCGTGCCAATTGCTTGGACACTTCCTCGTCTTCGACGGGGACAATGTTGGGCAGATACTCCACCACGGTCACTTCCGTGCCAATGGCGTTGTAGAAGTAGGCAAACTCCACGCCAATGGCGCCTGAGCCGACCACCACAAGCTTCTTGGGTTGCTTCTTGAGGGTCATGGCCTCTCGGTAACCGATGATCTTCTCGCCGTCTTGTGGGAGGTTGGGAAGCACTCGGCTTCGCGCTCCTGTGGCGATGATGATGTGGTTGGCCTCGACGACCTGTTGGCTTCCATCTTCAGAGGTGACTTCCACCTTGCGGCCGGGCATCAGTTTGCCATTGCCCATGATGACGTCAATCTTGTTCTTCTTCATCAAGAACTGGACGCCTTTGGACATTCCGTCGGCTACGCCCCTGGAGCGGTTGACCATGCCGTCGAAGTTGACTTTGGGCTTGGCGACTTTAATGCCGTAGTCTTCAGCGTGTTCGATGTACTCAAAAACGTTGGCGCTCTTGAGCAGGGCTTTTGTGGGAATGCATCCCCAGTTCAGACAAATGCCACCGAGGGCTTCCCTTTCAATCACGGCTGTTTTTAAGCCAAGTTGGGAGGCGCGGATGGCGGTGACATATCCACCGGGGCCGCTTCCGAGTACTACGATGTCGTACTTCATTTCCATTCGTTTCAAATGCGAAAATAGGGGTCGTATCTTACGGTCTATGAGGCTTTGGACCCCTTATTGTGAAATTGCTGTGCTTCAACGGCACCATTACCCGCGTATACACGGTTTTGTGGTGCTGTTTGTGGCTCTTTTGAGCTTGGGTTTGGAGGTGGCGGCCCAGGGGTTGATCCTGGACGCTCCAGCAGGTAGGGTAGACGGTATTACGGTGTTGTCTCCAGACCGAGCGCACTTCCAACTCCGGGCGCCTGCAAAGGACCATGTCCACTTGCGCGGCGACTTCAACGATTGGTCGATCTCTTCAGATTTTTTGATGAACCGGTCGGTGGATGGGAATACGTGGTGGATGGAACTGGAAGGCTTGACGCCTGGCGCTTGGACACGGTTTCACTACTTGATAGACGATACGGTTGAGGTTGCGGATCCCTATGCGCCGGTCATTCTGGACCCTTGGAACGATGGCTATGTCCCTGCGGAGACTTTTCCAGCATGCCCTGGTTTTCCGTGGGAGTATGCTGCTTGGCCGGTGGCCGCTTTCCGCACGGTGGAACCTGAATTCGTGTGGACGGATGCGGAATTCCAACGTGACCCCCAAGACCGTTTGGTCATCTATGAACTGTTGGTGCGAGACTGGGACGCTGAGCGCGATTTCGGGAATGTCTTGTCACGCTTGGATTACCTGGAATGGTTGGGAATCAACGCCATCGAATTGATGCCCGTCAGCGAGTTTGATGGCAATACCAGTTGGGGCTACAACCCGGGGCCGCGCTTTGCAGTGGACAAGGCCTACGGAACAGCGACAGCGCTCAAACAATTGGTCGATGCTGCCCATGAAAGGGGCATCGCAGTGATCCTCGACATTGTGCCCAACCACAGTTTTGGACTGGACCCCCTGGTGCGGATGTACCAGGACAGCGATGGTGGCGTGTCTTCGGGTAATCCTTGGTTCAACGAGGACCAGATTCACCCGTATGGCCTCGGATTTGATTTCGATCACGGTGATCCTTGGACCCGTGAATTCTGGAAGCGTGTGATGGACCATTGGATGGATGAATTCCACATTGATGGTTACCGTTTTGACCTTTCCAAAGGCCTCACCCAAAGCAATACGCTGGGCAATGTGGGGGCTTGGAATGTCTACGATCAGAGCAGGGTGGACATCCTGTTTGACTATGCCCAACACATTTGGGCGCAGCATCCAGGGGCATACCTCATTTTGGAGCACCTCGGAGACAATGCCGAGGAGACGGCATTGGCCAACGGAGGGTTTATGCTGTGGGGCAAATCGACTTCTTCATTTGCCGAGGCCATCCTTGGATATGGTGGAGACTTCTCTTGGGCTTCGTGGCAGGCGAGGGGGTGGAATTGGCCCAACTTGGTCGCCTACATGGAGAGTCACGATGAACAGCGGGTCGCCCATGACCTCTTGCTCTATGGCAATGCATTTGACGGCTACGATGCCAAAGCGCTGGGCACCGCTATGGACCGTTTGGCCATGGGGCACGCCTTTTTGATGGCGATGCCCGGTCCGAAAATGATGTACCAATGGGGCGAATTTGGATATGATGTATCCATATTCGATTGCGGAAATGGCACGTATACAGAGTCGTGCAAATTGGATGAGAAACCTGAGCCTTGGCAGGATCGTGCGTTGGTTGCCGAGCGGCAGGGCTTGGCCCGCAAAATCAAGAATGTCTGTGACCTGAAGCGGGAGGAGCCTGTTTTTGGCACGTACGATTACAACATCGACTTCGGCGGTATGGGCAAGCGACTGCACCTGTATTCGCCCGGTCAGAATGCGGTGCTGTGTGGCAATTTCGATGTGGTGGGTTTGAGCATGGTGCCGGGATTCCCCCACCTTGGAACCTGGACTGACGCCCTGACCGGTGATACCCATGAGGTCACGGACTTGGGTGCTGCCTTTTATTTCGCGCCAGGTCAGTACCATCTGTGGATGGACACGCCCGTCGTTCCAGTGTCACCGACAGCACCCTTGCCTTTGGAATCCGTTTGCAATGACGCTGCCGCTGTGAACTTTGGTGAGGAAGCCGATTGCATTTATGAAGTCTCCTTGGCTTTGGACGCGACCGACTTGGAGGCCGCGGGCCTTGGCTCTGCATCAGGCTATCATGTGGCAGGCTCCTTTCAAGGTTGGGACCCGAGTGGGACTGCTTTGGTCGATATGGGGGATGACCGTTGGGAAGTCACCATCTTGGCGGCAGTGGGCAGCTTGCTGCAATTCAAGTTTATCAACGGGAATACTTGGGATGGGGCAGAAACGGTGCCCGCTGGATGCGGTGCTGGCGATGGTTTTGGAGGCTACAACAGAGAAGTGCTCGTCACCGGGGCTGGTTCAGCAGACAATTATGTGTGTTTTGGTGGTTGTGCAGCGTGTGTTTCCAATTTGGATTACCCCGGTTGTATGGATGCAGAAGCAGTGAACTATGACGGCACGGCCAATGTGAACGACGGCAGCTGTGTGTATCCATTGGTGTTCCAAGTGGACGTTTCCAATGTGGATCCTGCCCCGACTTCTGTCTTTGTCGCAGGGAGCTTCCAAGGTTGGGATGTCGCGGCAACCTTGATGTCTGATGCCGGTGACGGACTGTGGACTTTGCAGGTCAATGTGCCGGCAAATGATACCTTGGAATACAAGTTTTTGGCCGGTCCGGAATGGGCGCTGGCGGAAGACGTGCCGGCTGAATGCGGAATGGACAATGGGCTGGGCGGCTACAACCGGGCTCTGACCACATCGGCGGGATTGAATGCCCTCCCTGTGGTGTGTTTTGGTGAATGTGATGTTTGCAGCACCAATAATGGCGGCCCCGATGTAGATGGTTCGCAATTCTGTGGTCCCGGCACAGTCTGGGATGCCATCCTTGAGCTCTGCATTGCCGATCCGGCTTGCCCTGAAGATGTTGATGGCGACGGGTTGGTGGGAGCATCGGATGTGTTGGCCATGCTTTCGGCATTCGGTGGACTGTGTCCTTGAGCTACTTCAAGGATGCGTTCCACGAAAAAGGCCCGCCATTTGGCGGGCCTTTTTTGATGCGCATGGTTGCGTGCTTCAACGCACCATGAACGGCGTACTGAATGTGCCCTTCGCACTCACCCCTTTTACGAAGTAGGTTCCTGCGGCCCATTGTTCTGCGTTGAGTCCGATACGCCGCGCGCCTGCACTGAGGTATCCATCATGGAGCACGTCGACAATGGCGCCACGCGCATCGAGGATGCTGATGCTCACCTGGCTTCCCTGCGCGAGTTCGAGGTTGATCCAGGCTTCTCCGTTGGCAGGAACGGGCGCGATGGAGAAAGACTGCACCCAGTCTTGCATGGCCACACTGTTGGCTTCGGATGCGAAACGAATGATGGGGAGGATGTCTCCTCCTTGGCCACCTTCATCACCCGCTTCCAATAGCATTGTTTCCTGCGCTGAGTAGACGATGCCATCGGCCCACAACTTGAAGGAGACTTCACTCGGCCCTTCGAGCATGATCGCCATTTGCGCAGCGGTGCTGGCGCTGAGGGTCAGAACAGTGCGGGCTGCAACACAGGTTTCTCCCACAAAAGCTCCGATGTATGCTTCGCCTTCAACGGGCAGTTCATCCAACCGAACTTCTGCCGCGAGGGCAGCGGCTCCGGGGAGCCTCACGACCTCCCAGCCGGTGGCCATTTCAGCAGCGTTGTCGCCGGTGCGGGTGTGTGCAAGCGTCATGCCACTGCCGTCCTCTGGTGCATCACCTGAAGGGTACACCAGGGTGCTGGCTTCCAACATGCGCACCCAGTAGGAACGGCCGGGCTCCAATTCAGTGAGGCTGTTGAATTCATTGGGGTTGGCAGGGTTCCATACCGTCCCACTCTGTCCGTCGATGACCGTTCCAATGGTTCCTTCGATGGAAGACAAGGCCATGTCTACGTTCATGGCCGCCTGTGGCAGGTAACCAATGATGTTCCAGCCCTCGTTCAAATCGAGTGGTGTGGTCGCAACATCCACAGGATCGCCGGTTGATGACCAGGTGCCGTCGGCTTCAACTTTGATCACGTAACCTGCAGCGTCCATGTGCATTTGCAGGGAGTTGAATACGCTTGGGATACCGGGTGTGTAGCTCTGTCCAAGTGCAAAGACATCATCGCCCAACACCTTGAGGAGGTTGTCTCCGAGGTTGTCTTCAAAGAGCGCAGATATGGCGTAGTTGTCAGGGGTGACGTTGGTGGATACGTAGTTCCAGCCCGCCATGAGTTCTACCTCCAATGTGCTGGCCGTGCAGTTGGCGTCCAACATGAGGGGGTCATCAAAGCTGCCGTATTCTCCGAAGCCCATGGAGGTCAGTTCACCGTCGATGTTGCAGACGCTGCATTCCTCGGCATTGAAGAGGGCGAATGTGATGGTCTCTTCGCCTCCCGCCAGATAGACGGTCATGTTGATGTAGGTGCCGCCTTCGTACTCGATGATGTTGCCCTCTCCACGGAGTTCACCGTTGATGAACGCGCCCACGATGTCATTTGACGCGGCATTTTCGCCAGCAATGGTCACTTGGGCCAACACAGTTGCGATGGAAGGCAAGGTCACGGGATCACCCCATTCCGGCGCACATCCATATTCACAGGAGCCATCGTCGTCCGTGGCAGTTTCGTCATAATTCAGCGCTGTATCGTCGGTGCAACCGGGTACTTCATCGCCGTCGCAGATGCCGTCACCGTCGGTGTCCTCGATGCACGATCCGTCGCAGTTGAGTCCGGGGTCGGCATAGGTACATGAGCTGTCGTCGTCGGTCGCGGTGTCGTCGTAGTTGCAGGCCGTATCGTCGGTGCAGCCTGGCACTTCATCGCCGTCGCAGATGCCGTCGCCATCGGTGTCGGTGATGCATGAGCCGTCACAATTGAGTCCTGGATCAGCGAAGGTGCAGGACCCGTCATCCTCGTTGGCTGTTGCGTCGAAATTGCAAGCTGTCTCGTCGATGCAGCCTGGAACGGAAGGGGGGGCTCCGATGTAGAAGGTCTCTCGGTACTCGTCAGATCCGTCACCATTGATGAAGATTTGACAGTAGAGCTGACCGCTCAAGTCTCCTTCGGTCGTGAATTGACCGACCAATACTTTGAGGTCGTCACCTGCAACACCATTGGCATCGCCGTTGAGGGCATACCAAGCACCGCCGATGGCATCATCAATCGCGATGTTGCTGCCTGGCAATCCGCCTCCAGGCTCGAAGTTGGTCGACCAGGGGTTGTCTGTGGATTGTACAGTGGCCACGGCGGCCTCGCCTGCTGCGGCGTTGGGCACGCCTTCGAGACCGATGGTGACCCAGCTGTCATAGACGAGATCGGGGTAAACGGGAAACAGCAGGCTGTTGATCCCGTTTGGTGTTGCTGCTCCAAGCGTCGCGTGATAGAAGTTCGTGGTGGTATTGACGTAGGTGGGATTGGTCGCATCACCTGAAACAGAAGACATGAAGTCGTCGGCGTTCTCCATGTTGACATAGTACCGGGTACAGCTGTATCCGGTCAGGTCTACGATCCCGAGGGCACCAACGAGCAAGCCGATATCGGCGCTAACCACTTCTTCTTCAAGGCTGTAATTCTGGCCGAAACCTGTAGGGATGAGGATGCTGAAGGTCAGGAGGGTGAGAAGGAAGCGTCTCATAGGCATGCAATTGTGGTGGTCCATTAGAAAAAAGAAATCTTGCGAATTCTGCCCACATGACCGGCAACGCTGACGAATTCAATGCATTTCTTTTCCACCAGTCCAAAAACGGGCAAAAGAAAATGCCACCCGAAGGCGGCATTTTCCGTGTCAAGCGATTTGTTTGGCCTCAGTGTCCTCAATCGGTCACCAGTAGCTTCTTGACCACCATGTACTGGGCATTGGAAAGCCTAATCTGGTACATGCCACTCTGCAGATCATCCGCGGGGATGTCCAAAGAGTGGTTGACTCCGGGTGCTGCAACTCCGTCATAGAGATCGGCGATGAGCAGCCCGTCCATGGAGAACATGCTGATTTGTACCCGCATGTTGCCCGACACCTCGAAGCCGAGTTGGCTCCAGTCATTGGTGGGGTTGGGCTGCAGATTGGTCACGCGGATGGGGCTCTTGCCGAGCACCACGTCTCCCGCGCCGCCAATGATGCCGGGCGTATGGTCTGTGTCTCCTTGACCTGATACTTCAGCGTCGCCGGAGGTGGAACAGTCTGTTCCGTTGACCGCGATGGTGTAACCGAAGGTAGACGCATTGCCGCAGTCGTCGAGGAGGAGGTAGTTCCGCTCGATGGACCAGGGGAGGCAGCAATCAAGGTCGCCGAACAGGTCTCCTGAACCGATCACGGCTTGCCCGTCAAATGTTCCGCTGTAGGCGAACCATCCGCTGTACCCATAGGCGTTGTTCATGTTGTTGGCGGCCATGCCAATCTGGAAGGCATAGTATTGGTTGGCAGGCGCGTGGGTGAGCGAAAGGGTGGAGCCCGTATAGCCGCCAGTTCCTGTCAGGGTGCCGCTTTGCATGATGCGGTAGTCCCATTCCTCGTGCCCGTCAATGAGCGCGCTGCAGTCCCGCTTGTAGCCGGTGGGGAAGTCCTGATTGTCCCATGAGTTCCAATCCAGTGCCGCATCAAAGGTGGCTTCGATGTCCCAGCCATTTCCAGAGCCGTCCAAAGCGGTCACGCTCTGTGAAAGCATCCAGGTGCCATCGGCCCTTTGCTCCACTGTTCCCGGCGTGACAGCCGCGTACAAGGCCTCGCCTCCGGGCAGGTTGAACAGCCTCAAGTTGTGGGGGTCCATGCCATTGCATGTCTCGCCGTCCTCAAATGGGGCAGGCAGGCTGGATGAGCAGAAGGAAATCACGTCAGCTGTAGGTGCGTATGCCCCGACATAGGACTCGGTGTAGGTCAGGTCGACTTCGGAGTCACAATTGTCCTGGAACTGCACAGCACATGAGTCTGGAATGATCACAGAACCTTCCGCGTCGTCGCAGCATACGCTGACCGATGCGCCGTTATCCAAGCCACAAGTCTCTGTGAACTGGGGGGGTAACTGGTCGAGGACAGAGATGGTTTGTTCTATGTTCAGCGTTTCTGCGTTGCCGCAAGCATCCGTCGCGGTCACCGTGAAGGTCCGTGTGAAGCTGTAGTCACCCTCGGCGATGCTGTCATCGGAGATGCAGCTGTACACCAAAGGACCATCTGTGTGGGTTACGGTAACCTCCGGATTGGGGTCACAAGCGTCGCTGGCTTCGAAACCAACCGTTCCCAATGCGTCAACACTGGTGTCGAGGTCGCATCCGGCTGTCTGATCCAAGACCTGATCCACAGGGCCCGTGACCGCCAGGGTTGGTGCAGTGACATCCACAACGGCGATGGTTTGCACCGCAGATTCAGAGGCACTGTTTCCACAGTTGTCCGCAGCGCTGACCGTCCAAGTACGGAAGATGGTATAGGCGCCTTCACATCCGTCTGCAATGCTGTCGCTGTGCGCAATGGAGACGAGCACGTCCAGGTCGCAGTTGTCCGTTGCACTTGCGCTAGGCTCACCGGTTTCATCCGTTCCGGTTGCCGCACTACAAGTGGCATCGGCTTCGAGTTGGAGATCGGCAGGGAAGCTGACCGACAGCGCGGGGGCTTCATCGTCTGAGATGGTGATCGTCTGCGTCACGCTCTTTGCATTGCCGCAAGCGTCCGTCGCGGTCCACACCCTTTGAATGGTGTAGCAATCTGCGCCGGTGCTGTCCGCAATGGCATCGAGGTAGGTGATGCTGACGTCGCCGTCACAATTGTCCTCGGCGGCCGCCATGCCCAAGGCATCCGTGCCAAAGTCGCTGCCGCATTGGAGGTCGGCATTGTCGGGTACCGATGTGAATACCGGTGCGATGCTGTCATACAAGTGCACGATTTGGGTCGCTGTGGCCTCATTGCCGCAGGCATCGGTGACGGTGTAAATCCGTTCGAAGGAGCCGGCACATGAGCCTTCCACCTCGGTGTCCGCGATGGTGAAGCTGATGTCGCTACAAGCGTCCATTGCGGAGAAGCCATACGCGGCCTCAGCGCTGTAATCGGCGCACATGACTTCTACGAGGCCCTCAGCCGTGATGATGGGCGCTTGTGTGTCTGCGATGGTAAAGGTGGCCGTCGTGGATGCGCTGTTGCCGCATTCGTCCGTGGCGGTGAAGGTCACCGTGCTGCTGCCGGTAGCGCCTTCACAGGCGTCCGACGTGTTGTCCACGGTATGACTCCAGGTCACGGTTCCACACAAGTCTGACGCTGTGGCTCCGGCCTGTGAAGACTGCCAGTTCAGATAGTCAAACACGTTGCCTTGTCCGTCGCATTCCACTGTGAGGTCCATGGCGGGTGTATCAATACTGGGCGCGGTTACGTCCTGCACATTGACCACTTGGGTGTGTGAGATGGCATTGCCACAGGCGTCAGCAGCGTTCCAAGTGCGTGTCAGCACATAGGCCTGGGGACAGTCGCCGAGTGTGGTGTCCTCGGCGAAGGTTACGCTCACATCGCTGCAGAGATCCGTTGCCGTCAAAGTGGCGGCTGTGGGCACTGCGTGGCAGTCCGCGGTGATGTCTCCGGGAAGGGCCTCGGCGAAGCTCGGCGCCAAGGTGTCCACTATCTGGATGACTTGAATGGCCGTTGTGGTGTTCTCGCACCCATCTTCTGCGGTGAATGTGCGCGTCACGGTGTAAGCCTGAGGGCAGTCCCCAGCTGTCGTGTCTGCGGTCACCGTGATGGACAAGGTTTCGGCACAGTTGTCCGTGGCCGAAGCATCGTCAAGCGGGTGGTTTTCATGGCAGAGGGCCACGTAGTCCGCAGGCACCGATGTGAACATCGGAGCGACGGTGTCGATCAGGTTGACAGCTTGCTGGAAGGTGCTGCTGTTGCCGCAGGCGTCCAGTGCCATGTACGTGCGCAGGTATCCGGCGGGACATCCTCCGCTCACGGAGACGATGTCGCTCACATAGACGGTATCGAGTCCGCACACGTCGTCCACCATGAGGCCGTATAGTGTGGTCTCGTCGTAGAGGTCACAGGCAATCTCAAAGGTGTAGGAAGAGCCGTTGAAGTCTGGTGAAATGGTGTCGATGATGCTGAACGTGGCCGAAGTGGATGCAGCGTTTCCGCAGTCATCCGTGGCAGTAAAAGTCACCGTTGCAGCGCCCGTGCTGCCACAGGCTTCTTCCAGTGCTGAGAAGTCGTTGGACCAGGTGGCGTCAGAGCAGGACTCTTGTGCAGTCGCTTCGCCGTTGGCCAACAGCCAAGCTTCGAGGTCAGCCGTGTTGCCTGCACCGTCGCATTGGACGGTCAAGTCGGCCGCAGGGCTAACGACAGGTGCTGTGCTGTCCGTGATGGTGAAGGTGGCGCTGCACTGGCTCGCATTGCCGCAATCGTCCATAGCGGTGAAGGTCACTGTGGCAGCACCTGTGGCGCCGCACCCGTCGGACAATCCCACAAAGTCGTTGGTGATGGTCGCCTCGCTGCAATTGTCCAGAGCACTAGCGGAAGCCAGCCAGTTGGCGAGTGCTGTGGCGTTGCCGGCACCGTCGCACTCCACCGTCAGGTCGGCGGGGCAGGTCAGCACGGGGGCCGTGTTGTCCGTAATGGTGATCTCTTGGGTGCTGGATGCCACGGTCGCATTGTCACAGTAGTCTTCTCCAGTCACAGTGAAGGTGCGGGTGAAGACGTAGGACCCAGCACAAAGCGTGTCGAGCGGTCCGTCTTCCATTGTCATGGTCAATGTGACGTCAGGACTGCAGTTGTCGAAGGCTGTGATGCCGGGCACGCCCGTGATGCTCGTGTCGGCATTGAACATGCAATCGGCGTCTGAGAACAGTTGGACAGGAGCGGGGGCATCGAGGGTGATGACCGGCCCGACCGTGTCGATCAGATCGATGAACTGAAGGAACACCGTGGTGTTGCCGCAGTCATCGCTGACATTGTACTGGCGCATCAACGTGGAGAACGGCATGACGCAACCACCACTGAACGGCAAGTCCATAAAGGTGATGCTCACCTCTCCGCAATCGTCGGTGGCTGTGATGAGGATGTTGGCGGGGTCTTCAGGATCATCTCCATAGGCGTCGCATGCCAAGCTGGCGTGCATGTCTCCAATGACCACAGGCGCGGTGTCGTCCACCACAGTCAAGACTTGGATGGCCGTGCTGCTGTTGCCACAGTCGTCCACGAAGGTGTATGTCCGCTGAACCTCATAGCTGTTCTCGCACAGGGTGCTGATGATGCCATCCTCAACCCAGGAGTACGCCACCTCGCTGTCGCAGTTGTCCGTAGCGGAAGCTGTTCCGTATTCAACCATGCTGTCGAATTCAGCGCAGGCGACGGTTTCATTGGATACGCTGCCCTGTGGGGCGATGGTGTCCAGGAGGGTGATCGTCTGCGAACAGGCGGTCACATTGTCACAGAAGTCAGTCGCGGTGAAGGTGCGGACGATGGTCCGGCTTCCCTCGGGATTCTCGTCATCGCCCGTGCAGCTGAGGCTGGCGGCGCCATCGGCAAAGGAGATGGCGATTTCATCTGCCGAGGAGCAATTGTCATCTGCTGAAGCCATACCCAGCAGCGCCGTAGAGAGGGCTGCCTCGCAGTTGGCGTCGAGGTAGAGGACGGTATCCAAAGGACAAGTGATCGCTGGAGCGATGGTGTCGAAGAGCGCCACGTACTGGGTAAAGCTGCTGCTGTTGTTGCAGGCATCAGTGGCGGTCCAGACGCGTTCCCATGTGCCTGGGCAGCCGCCTGAAAGTTCCGTAGCGGCGATGCTGTAGGTCACCTCGGAGCAATTGTCCGTGGCTTCAACTGGCACGAGGGTGGGGTCCTCTGGATCGAGCAATTGATCACATGGTGCGCTGACGGAAATCGCCGCGTCCCCGAAATCAGGAGCTGTGACGTCGGTCAAAGCGATGTTTTGGGCGCAGGTGGCCGTTGCAGCATTGCCGCAATCGTCCGTGGCCACAGCTGTCCAGGTTCGGGTAAATGAGAAGGTGTTGCCACAGCCCGGAATGGTGTCGCTGTCGGTATGGCTCAGCGATACCGCGACACTGCCACCGCAATTGTCGGATGTTTCGAAGGTGGGGGTTCCCGTCACTTCTGGCAGTGTGGATGCGGTGCACATGTCGTCCACTTCCAACGCAGCGTCGTCAGGGCAGGCCAAGGTCAAACTTGGTGGTGTGACATCTTCAATGAGGACTACCTGAAGACAGCTGGTTGTGGACACATTGTCGCAGTGGTCGGTTGCAGTGGCCGTCCAGGTCCGCTCCAATCTTTGGCTGCCAGCACACAGGTCGATCAAGACATCTGTATGGCTGATTTCGACTTCAGGTGCCGTATCGCAGTTGTCTGTGGCAGTGGCGGTTGCAGTGCCCAGGGTCTCAACGGAGAGGTCGGCCGTGCAATCAGGTCCTGCCGCAAGCGTAGCGCCTGCTGGGCATGCGATGGTAACGGCAGGTGCGACGTCGTCCGTGAGGTTAATGACCTGTTCAAATGTGGAGCTGTTGCCGCAGTCGTCTGTGGCTTCATAGGTGCGCAAGACGGTTCCTGCACAGGCTCCACTAAAGGCGCTGTTGGACAGAACGGAGATGCTCGCAGTGCTGCAATTGTCCGTTGCCGAGATGGCATACAGGGTAGCCTCGTCATAGGCGTCGCATGACATCGTGACGATGGTGTCACCTGCGATGGTCGGTGCGATGAGGTCCTGAATAGAAATGGACTGCGCGCATGTCTGAATCGCGGTGTTGCCGCAATCGTCCGTGGCGGTGGCCGTCCATGTCCGTGTGAAGGTCAGCTGGCCTTCACAGGTGCTGGTGGTCGCTCCATCTTCATGAGTAAGCTCAATTCCGGGGTCTGCCGTGCAGTTGTCCGTCGCTGTAACGGTCGGGCTTCCGAGCGCATCTATACCTGTCTCGGCGTTGCAATCGGCATCGCTAAACAGGGCGGCGTCGGCAGGGCAGGTCATGGTGATGACCGGCGCATCGAGGTCTTCAATCGTGATGGTCTGCGTATGGGTGCTTGTGTTGTTGCACGCATCCGTAGCCAGCCAGCTCCGCTCCAAGGTGCGGCAGCCATCGGCCGTGTATGACGTCTCCGCTTCACCGTTGAAAATGACCACTGGTGAGGGATTTCCTGTGCAGTTGTCCGTTGCCGTCAAGGTCGGAATGGCCGGCAGTGGATCGTTGCAACTGAGGGTCACATCGGCGGGCGCATTGTCAAAGGTGGGGGGGACGTCATCGAGGAAGGTGAAGCTTTGCTCGACATTGGTCAAAGTGGCACAAGCCGTATCCACCAATGAGTATGTCAAGATGATTTCCTCATCGCAAGGGGCAACTGTGTTTTCGCTGCACTCCAGGTTGACGAGTACGTCACCATTGGCTCCGGCTACAGGTTGGCCATTGATCTGGCCTTCCCAGGCAAACCAACCGCCGGCACCATAATCGCAGTTCCGGTCATTGGCCATCTCGCCCACCTGGAAGCCGAAGTAAGCATTCATGGGGGCGTGGTTGAGGAACAGCAAGCTGCCGTCCAGTGCACCGGTTCCCATCAAGAAGCTCTGGTCATTCTTCATCGTGTAGATGGTCCATGAGTCTGTGATGTCGGAAGTTGGGGTGCACTCATTGGCAGATTTAAATCCGCCGTTCCAATCGGCTCCGGACACGGCGTTTTCGTAGGTAATGTAGACCGACCACTTTTCGGTGGGGTCAGCGGTTCCCTGTACTTCACCTTCCAAAACAGCGGTGTTGCTGTTGGGATACTGTGTCAGGGTCAATCCTGCGGCCGTGGGCTCGTAATAAGTCGATGCTACACCGTAGCCTTCGATACCGAAGAGGACGAGGGCACCATCTTGGCCCACACCCAAGGCGGTTGTGGCGTTGCAGACCGTCTCGGAGAGGCGGCGCGAGGCCAAGGAACAACTGACGCCAACGGGTTCTTCGTTGCAGAAGTTAGAAGCGGTCAGGTCGGTTTGACAAGAGACGGATTCGAGGTCTTCTGGGCAATCAAACACTTGGTCTTCAAGTGGAGTATCGAGACTCAGGCAGAATGGTGAACATCCGTCCCCAATGGGGTCTCCATTGCAGTCGAAGCCGGGCTGTGGTCCACTGCCGTTGCAGACGCCACAGATGTCGAGCTCGCCGACGCAGTCGTCCACGTCGTCACAGATGCCGTCGTTGTCTTCGTCTGTTCCATCTCCTCCGCATACACCGCAAGCGTCTGTGTAAGCACAGTCGTTGTTGGCATTGCATGCTGTGGAGAGGTCAACATGGCTCCTGAGGTCCAGGGTTCCGTCGGCTCCGCCGTTGGCGCAGCACCCATAGTTGGGGAAGTACTGGACTTCAATCTGGGCATCGATGTTACCATCGGTGGTCAATTGTGCGATGAGGACCTTATTGTCGTCTCCCGCGAGGCCTTGTGTGTTTCCATCGTTGAGGATGGACCAGAGGCCGCCAAAGGTGTCGTCCATGACGATGTCTCCTCCGCCTTCGAAGATGTTGATCCAGTCTTGACCAGGGCTGGTGGCCGTGGTGAGGTTGATTTGAGCGGGACCGTCTTCTGGCGCATGTCCGATCGTGACCCAGCTGTCATATTGCAATTCTGGGTCGAAACCGAAGAGCTGTGCGTTGATGTTGGTTCCGTCCGCACCGCCGAATTCGTTTTGGTAGAAGCTGGTGGTGGTGGTGATGTTCAATGGCGTGGGGCCTTCTCCTTTTACAGCTGACAGGAAGTCATCGCTATTGGGAAGGACGGCGTACAAGCGGTAAGTCGTCTGTCCATTCAGGTTGCCTGAAGTGTGGACAACGTAGGTCTCCAATGAAAGGGTGACGCAATCGCCGCTTCCTCCAGCAGTGCCGTCAAAGTTGCACGCGCTGAGGTCAGTACAGTTGTCCACGTCGTCGCAGATGCCATCGTTGTCGGCATCGGCTGCGCAGGATCCACCACAGACCCCGAGGGCGTCTTCTTGGTTTCCGTTACAGTCGCAATCGCCAGCTGGGATGTCGGCGCACCCGCAGTCGTAGATCTCGCCAGGTCCGTTACAGACGCTACAAGCGTCGAGCGTTCCGACGCAGTCGTCTACGTCGTCACAGATGCCATCGTTGTCGGCATCGGCCGCGCAGGATCCGCCACAGACCCCGAGGGCGTCTTCTTGGTTTCCGTCACAGTCGCATTGGCCAGCGGGGATGTCAGCGCACCCACAGTCGTAGATCTCGCCAGGTCCATTACATACGTTACAGGCGTCGAGCGTTCCAACGCAGTCGTCTACGTCGTCACAGACGCCGTCATCGTCTAAATCGTTGTCCACGAGCTCGCCGTTCAAGCAGCTCTCGCAAGGCGCATCGGCAAACAGACATGAACCATCGTTGATTGTGGCTTCTTCGTCATAGTTGCAGGCTGTCTCGTCATCGCAGCCTTCAACGGGCAGGGTCAAGGTCAAGTAAACCGTACCATTGATGTTGTCACCCTCCAAGAAGATTTGGGCGTTAATGACGCCAGAAAGCGCGCCATTGGTGGTGAATTGGGCGATCAGCACCCTCTTCTCTGGACCTGCAATGCCATTGGTGGCACTGGGCAAAACGAACCAGCCTCCACCGGTCAAGTCTGAAATCTCAAAGTCTCCTCCATAGGAATCGTCCTCCGGTTCGAAATAGGTGACCCATGAGTCGTTGCCAGATTGCAAAAGATTGATGCCCAACTCTCCTGCTTCATTTGATGGGGCCTCGTCAATGCCCACCGTGACGTAGCTGTCAAACTCATTGGATGGATATGTACCCCAGACCAATGGGATGATGCCTTCTGCTGTTACTCCGCCGATTGGAGAGGATTGAAAGAAGTCTCCCGTCGTTTCAACCGAGAGGGGCTCGTCCAAGTCGCCGTAGATGCTGGAGACTTTGTCCTGCTCAGAGTTCGTTGTGATGTACAAACGGTAGGTGCTGTATCCTGTCAAGTCGACGTCGCTGAGTACACCAACATCCTCAGCTATGGTGTCGATGGTCACAGTGAAAGCCGCAAGCGTCTCAATCTGAGAAGGAGAGAGCTGAGCGGGCTCAGTAGAGAGCAACGCTTCGAGGTCCTGACCGAAAATCGGACTGGTCAAGGAAAGCGTTAGTAGAATTATAAGGTTGCGAAATGACAGCATGACAAGATCGGGGCTAGAAACAATTGGTTACTCAAAAATGATCGTTGTTTCAGTGTTTACAGGCTCCAATTGCAAATTGAACGGGCGGAATTTTGTGTCCGTTTTTGCTTCGTCGACGAATTTTATATTTCTATCGAACAAATTTTATACTCGTTTATACCGGGTCGGTCCGTTGCTTCATTTTCGGTGATCCGAAGGGTTGATTTCTTCTCGACGTACTGGTGCCCTTGGGTGGGTTTGTCCAAGTCCCCACACGTTATCTTCGCCCACCATGCGGAACATTGTCCTATTCGGCCCTCCAGGGGCGGGCAAAGGCACCCAGAGTGCACTGCTCGTAGACCACTTCGGCTTCGTCCATTTGTCCACCGGTGACATTTTCCGGTCCAACATCAAAGGAGAGACGGAGTTGGGGAAACTTGCCAAATCCTACCTCGACCAAGGGAAGTTGGTGCCAGATGACGTGACCATCAGCATGCTGGAGGATTCGGTGAATGCCCATCCGGAGGCCAAGGGGTTCATTTTTGACGGTTTTCCAAGAACCACTGCGCAGGCTGAAGCCCTCGACACTTTCTTGGAAGGAAAAGGGCTCAGCATCCAAGGCATGTTGGCTTTGGAAGTCCCGGAAGCTGAGTTGAAGGTTCGCTTGGCCAAGCGGGCAGAAACGAGTGGGCGCGTCGATGACGCCGACCCTGCCGTGATTCAGAAGCGTATTGCCGTTTACAATGCGGAGACAGCGCCTGTTGCTGAGCATTATCGCGGCCAAGGGAAGTACCAAGGCGTAGAGGGATTGGGCAGCATCGAGGACATCTTCGACCGGTTGCGCACTGCCATTGACGGATTGGCTTAAGGGCCTCCGACATCATGGCCAGCGAGAATTTTGTCGATTATGTCAAGCTCTGTTGCCGCTCGGGCAAGGGCGGGCCAGGCAGTACCCACATGCACCGGGATCGGACCACCTCCAAGGGCGGACCTGACGGTGGCGATGGCGGTCGAGGAGGGCACGTGATCTTGAAGGGCAATGCCCAAATGTGGACCCTGCTTCACCTCAAGTACCGCAAGCACATCAAGGCGGGGCATGGAGAGTCTGGAGGGGCCAATCGGCGCCATGGTGCAGATGGCCAAGATGAGTTTGTGGACGTACCCATTGGTACGGTGATTCGAGACGCCGACACCCAAGAAGTGGTGGGTGAAATCACAGAAGATGGCCAGGAGTGGGTTTTGGTGGCCGGAGGCAGAGGCGGGCTCGGCAATGACCATTTTAAGTCTCCTACGAACCAGACCCCGCGTTATGCTCAGCCTGGCGAAGACGGTGAGGAGTTGTGGCGCATTCTGGAGCTCAAGTTGCTGGCCGATGTCGGCCTGGTGGGTTTCCCTAACGCTGGTAAGTCGACGTTGTTGAGTGTAGTCAGTGCCGCCAAGCCGGAAATTGCCGATTACCCGTTTACGACCCTCCGACCCAACCTGGGGATGGTGGCCTACCGCGGTGAGCGGAGTTTCGTGATGGCCGATATCCCGGGAATCATCGAAGGGGCGCACGAAGGGAAGGGGCTGGGGTTGCGTTTTTTGCGGCACATCGAGCGGAATGCCGTGCTGCTCTTCTTGGTGCCGGGTGACGCCGACGACATCGCCGAGGCCTACCGCATTTTGTTGCGGGAACTGGAGCAATACAATCCCGACTTGCTCAAAAAAGACCGGGTTCTCGCCATCAGCAAGTGCGACGTGTTGGACAGCGAACTGCGTGAGGAAGTCTCCCAGGAATTGTCTGACCTCCAGCACCATTATTTCAGTGCGGTGACGGGAGAAGGGCTAGATCGCCTGAAGGACCTGTTGTGGAAGGCCATCACGGGGGGCATTTCCTGAACTGCGGCTTCGCGGTACCTTCGCGCCGCACCATTAACGCCCATGGGACAAACACTCGCGCTTGAAACCGGAGAGGACCTGAGAAAGGTCGCCTTAAACGATTACCGCCTGGCCTGCATCAGCAGAGAGGCGTCATTGCTTGGACGCAAAGAAGTTCTGACCGGCAAAGCCAAGTTTGGCATTTTCGGAGACGGAAAAGAAGTCGCACAATTGGCCCTGGCCCGTCAGTTTGGAGATGGGGACTTCCGCAGCGGTTATTACCGCGACCAGACTTTGATGATGGCTTTAGGGTTGATGAGCGTAGAGCAATATTTCGCCCAGCTGTACGCCGATACGCACCCGGACCGGGAGCCCATGACAGCCGGCCGCCAGATGAATGGCCATTTCGGCTCGCGCATGGTGGATGAGCAAGGCGATTTCCTCGCGCTGACACAACAGCCCAATAGCTCCATCGATCTGTCACCCACGGCCAGTCAGATGCCCCGCCTCTTGGGACTTGCCCATGCCAGCAAGCATTTCCGTTCGCGCGGAAAGGCCATGAAAAAGGAGGGGTTCAAGGTCAAGCGGTTGTCGCGTGACGGCAATGAAGTGGCCTTTGGAACCATCGGTGATGCCAGTACATCAGAAGGCATGTTCTGGGAGACCATGAACGCCGCTGCCGTGCTGGGGGTTCCCCTGTGCATGAGCGTGTGGGACGACGGTTACGGGATTTCCGTCCCCAAAAAGTACCAGACAGCGCGCGAGAGCATTTCACAAGCACTGGCAGGAATGGCCTATGGGTCAGAGCCGGGTGGCGCAGGCGATGGAGGTGTGTCGATTGCAGAGTCTGAGGCCGACTTGCCCGGAGGCGGCATCGTGATCTTCAAGGTGCGTGCTTGGGATTATCCATCGCTGTTGCTCACCTACGAGCGCGCGGTCAAAATTTGCCGTGAGCGGCATGTGCCGGTGCTCGTGCACGTAGAAGAGTGCACCCAGCCGCAGGGGCACAGTACCAGCGGTTCGCACGAGCGGTACAAGACCGAAGAGCGCCTGGCTTGGGCACAAGAATTTGATTGCATCCGCCAGTTGGGCCGGTTCCTGGAAATGGAGGGCGCAGCCACTGAAGCTGAGCTCGAAGCCATTCGTGCAGAGGCCAAACAGTGGGTGAGGGCGGAACAGAAGTCCGCTTGGAAGTTGGTGCGCGAGACCTTGGACGGCGAGCGGGACACGGCAGTGGAACTCCTGCGGGCCGTGCCTGGATGTGAAGGGCATGCCGATGCCCTGTCGGCCCTGTCGGAACCCATCCGCCGGGATGTCCATGTAAGTGTGCGCCAAGCCTTGCATGAATCGGCTGGTGAGACCAGTCCTGAGCGCACGGCGTTGTTGCGTTGGTTGGAGGTGCAGGAAAAGCGTTGTGCTCAAGTGTTCGGAGGAGGCCTGCACATCGAGGGGCACCATGACGCCACCGCAGTGGAGCCCGTGGCGCCTGAGTTCAGTGATGAGATGGTCGACGGCCGCATGGTCCTCCGCGACAACTTCAAGGCCTTGTTTGAGGCACACCCTGAACTGCTCACCTTTGGCGAAGACACCGGTCGGATCGGCGGGGTGAATCAGGCGATGGAGGGCATGCAAGAGGCCTTTGGAGAAGACCGGGTTGCCGATACGGGCATCCGCGAATGCACCATCATCGGCCAGGGAATCGGCCTTGCGATGCGCGGCTTGCGTCCGATCGCCGAGATTCAATACCTCGATTACCTCTACTACGCCCTGCAAATCATGCGGGATGACCTGGCGACGGTTCACTACCGCAGTGCAGGCGCCCAACGCGCTCCTTTGATTGTGCGCACGCGGGGTCACCGATTGGAGGGCATATGGCATGCCGGAAGTCCCATGGGGGCCATCGTTCACAGCGTGCGGGGCATGCATGTTTGCGTGCCGCGCAACATGACTGAGGCTGCAGGTATGTACAACACCTTGATGGCAGCCGGCGAGCCCGCCTTGGTGGTGGAGTGCTTGAATGGTTACCGCAGCAAAGAGCGCAAGCCCCAAAACATGGGGGCCTTTCGGATCCCGCTTGGGCAACCTGAAGTGGTCCGGTCCGGCAGTGATTTGACCATCGTTTCCTACGGCAGCACCTTCAACCTTTGTCAAGTGGCGGCCGATCGCCTTGCTGAGCTCGGGGTGGAAGTAGAGTTGGTCGATGTGCGCACGTTGCTGCCCTTTGACTTGACTGGCACCATCGGTCAAAGCGTCGCACGGACGCACCGTGTTTTGTTTGTAGATGAAGATGTACCTGGTGGTGCGACGGCATACATGATGGAGCGCGCGATGGCGTCAGGAGCCTTGTGGCAACACCTTGATGTGGCGCCCCAGACCTTGTCGGCCGCCCCGCATTTGCCAGCCTACGGCAGCGACGGTGATTACTTCTCGAAGCCGTCGGTAGAAGACATCGTAGAACGCGCCTACGCCATGGTGGCAGAAGAAGACCCCCAGGCATATCCCGACCTGCGCTAACGGTGGAGCGGATTGAATTCTCCTTGCGCACGCCGTACATCGACTTGCTGCAGTTGCTCAAGGCCACGGGTCTTTCCGCTACAGGCGGAGAGGCCAAATGGACGGTGGATGAGGGCCGTGTGATGGTCAATGGCGAGGCTGAGTCTCGCCGCCGCAGAAAATTGTTGGTCGGTGACGAAGTGGTGGTCGATGGTCAATATCTCGTGGTCCTGATTTCAGGGGGGGAACGGTGATTTCGTCGCATATTGTCCGGCGCTTCCTCCTTGAGGATGGTGCCAAACTGCGATTTGAACGAAGAATGATGTGCCAGATGCGCCTCCAAAATTGGGCTGTTTGCCTGTTGTTGAGTCTGTTGTCCCTTCCTGCTTTTTCCCAAGTGGTGGTCAAGGGTCAAGTGTTGGATGGGGAGACCGGCGACCCCGTGTTTGCTGCTGGCGTCTTGGTCCAAGGCAGTACAACGGGGACCTCCACTGATTTTGATGGCCGGTTTCGCCTCGAGGTGGCGACTTTGCCGGTTCGGCTCAATATCAGTTTTATCGGATATGCCATGCTGACTGTCGACGTGCGCAACGCAGCCGAAGAGGTTCGCGCAGTGCTGCAGCCCGACGCGGTGTTGATGGAAGAAGCAGAGGTGGTAGGCTCGCGCATTGACGAGCGCCAGAAGCAAGGACCATTGACGGTGGAGTCCATGGACGTGCTGGCGATCAAGGAGGCGCCGAGTGGCAACTTTTATGAAGGACTGGGTAACCTCAAAGGGGTGGACATGACCAGCGCATCGCTGGGCTTCAAAATCATCAATACCCGTGGATTCAATAGCACTTCACCGGTGCGCTCACTTCAGCTGATTGATGGTGTAGACAACCAAAGTCCAGGTCTCAACTTTTCGTTGGGCAACTTTTTGGGCGCACCCGAATTGGATGTCATGAAGGTGGACATTGTGGCGGGTGCGAGCAGCGCATTTTACGGTCCAGGTGCATTCAACGGTGTTGTTTCTATGGAGACGAAGTCGCCTTTCCGCTTCCCGGGAGTTTCGGTGAGTGCGAAAATGGGTGAGCGCAACCTGACAGAGACCGGTTTCCGTTATGCGGACTACATCGAGAATGCAGCAGGGAACCCCGTCTTGGGATTCAAGATCAACGCTTTTCGATTCAGTGCGGACGATTGGGTGGCGGACAATTATGACCCCGTTGACGGCTCGGATGTCGACGCCTCAAATCCCGGTCGCTATGATGCCGTGAACGTCTACGGTGACGAGTACAGAACGGTGTTTGACTACAGCGGAGACAACAGTTCGAATGCCCGTGGTCTTGGGTCCTTCTACCGAACTGGGTACAGGGAAATCGATCTGGTGGATTACGGTACCAATAACCTCAAGGTCTCGACGGCGCTCCACTTGCGTCTCCAACCTGATCAGACCTACGAGTCCGCGGAGTTGGTCTACGGTTTCAATAGCGGCTTTGGCACCACGGTGTACCAAGGAGACAACCGCTTCTCCTTGCGGAACATTGAGTTCTATCAGCACAAGTTGCAGTTGTCCAAGCCTGGAAAGTGGTTTGTGCGGGCTTACCGTACCAGTGAAGATGCCGGTGACAGCTATGACCCCTACGCCACTGCATTGCGGTTGCAAGAGGAGACCCGCAGCGATTACAATTACGCCAAGGTCTACTACCGTTATTGGGTCGACAGCATTGCGCCACAAATCAGTGGGACTTGGCCTGAGGGTATTCTGGACACTTCTGGCTCTTTTCCCACATTCACCATTCCTCCCGATAGCATTACTGCTTGGTACAGCAACAATGCAAACAACCTGAATTCGTGGCACAGCCTTGTAGAGGGGTGGACCAATGAAGGGTATGCCAGTCTCAGTGATGTGATGTCGGAACCCCTGGGCCATCTCGAGCCGGGGAGTGCTGAGTTTCAAGAAGCATTTGATCGGATCACGGCGCTGAAGAACAATGAAGGGGAGGGGGGAACGCGCTTCTATGACCGTTCGAGCCTCATTCACCTGCACGGAGAGCGCATATTCAAGCCCGCGGGTCTCGAAGAACTGCGGTTTGGCGCCAATTTCAGGAGGTATACCCCGAACAGCGACGGCACCATTTTTAGTGATACCGCTGGCGTGGTCATCACCAATCAGGAATTGGGCCTGTACGGAGGTGTGCGCAAGCGTTTTGCCGAAGACAAGGTGATCACGACGGCTACGATTCGTGCCGACAAGAACCAGAACTTCGATTGGGTCTTCTCTCCGGCAGCATCGTTGGTGTGGAAGCCGCGCGAACAGGACTACATGCGCGTGAGTTTTTCCAGTGCATTGCGCAATCCCACCTTGGCGGACCAATACCTCTATCTCGATGTCGGCCCCGCCACGCTGGTCGGAAACTTGGAGGGGCGGGACAGCCTTGTTACGCTCTCGAGTTTTGTGGATTACCGCAACAGCATTTCGAGTGCAGCGGGATTGCCCTTTGGTAACCTCGACACCATGCAATACTTCAACATCGCGCCCTTGCGTCCAGAGCAAGTGCAGTCTGTGGAGCTGGGGTACCGCACGACCTTGTGGGACAAGCTCTATCTCGATGGAAGTTGGTATTACAGCCAGTACACCAATTTCATCGGATACAACATCGGTTTGGACGTACTCTTCCAAAACCCCTCATTCCCGGAAGCGGTGACAGGAGTGGATGTGTTTCGCTACGCTGCCAACTCGATCAACGACGTGAGGACGACTGGAGCATCCATTGGTGCCAATTGGTACGTGGGTGACAATTGGATGCTGTCCGGCAATTACAGCTGGAACCGACTGGTCAAGACAGATGAGGATGACCCCATCATCCCTGCATTCAACACACCCGAGCATAAGTATAATTTGGGGGTAAGCACCCGCGACCTTCGATTGCGAGAGGCGAGCACATGGGGATTCGGCGTGAATTATAAGTGGGTTCAGGGCTTCGTTTTTGAAGGCTCCCCCCAATTCACAGGATATGTTCCCACCTTCGATTTGTTGGACGTGCAGGCCAACGCCCACATTGATCAAGTCAATTTGACCATCAAGGCGGGGGCCTCTAACGTGCTGGAGAACTGGCACATAGAGGCGTATGGCGGGCCTTCTGTGGGCCGTTTGGCCTACCTCAGTCTTTTGTATGAAGTGGATACACGGAATTGATTTCCGGGGTATTTCCGACAGTTACAAATTTCTTGAAGACGTGTGGATGGAATGCTGTGTGTAATTCGTACACCGTTTCGAGCACTTAACTATCTTTCCCTCTCAACCTAGGGACCAAACCATGAAGCAAACTTGTCTCCTTCTTGCAGCGTTTTTCGCTTGCTTGACCGCCGGTGCGCAGACCAGATACCTCGATGAGGTGTTCAGCGATGTCACCGTTACTTCCGACATCCAGTACGGAACCAACATTACCGTCATCACCACGTTGCAGGGCCTCCCGCCTTCTCCGCAGCCTTTGGTGCTTGACCTCTACGAACCCACTGGTGACAGCGAGACCGACCGTCCGTTGTTGCTCATGTTCCACACAGGTAACTTCCTGCCACCTTACCTCAATGGAGGGGCGCAAGGCACCAAGACGGACAGCGCCGTTGTGGAGCTCTGCACGCGTTACGCCAAGATGGGCTACGTCGTGGCCAGTGTGAATTACCGGTTGGGATGGAACCCGCTGGCCTCCACCCAAAGCGAGCGCACACAGCAGCTGATTCAAGCGGCTTACCGTGGCGTTCAGGACAGCCGCACTGCAGTGCGTTTCTTCCGTAAGTCTGCCACCGATGATGGCAACCCTTACGGCATCGATGAGTCCAAGATTGGAATGGGTGGCGATGGAACCGGTGGATACATCACCATGGCTTCCGCCGGCATCAGCAGCTACAACGACATCATTCTCGATGATTCGGGTATACCCATTTCTAAGTTCTGGTACGACCCAGGAACTGGAACTGATATCCCCATGGTCATTGAGGACGTACACGGAAACCCCAATGCAACCAACGACGGGTATGCCCCTACTGAGGCAGGTCCGCTCCAGCTCTGCATGGCCAACCACGTCAACTATAACAGCGGAGATCCGATCCCATCTGACTTCGACTTTCAATTCAACTTGGGCGGAGCCTTGGGTGACTTGAACTGGTTGGACGAGGGAGACATTCCCATGGTCAGCTTCCAGTGTCCACATGACCCCTATGCACCTTATGAGACAGCCGTCTTGATTGTGCCTACCACGAACGAGCCTGTTGTGGAGGTGAGCGGTGCATATGACGTCCATGAGGAAATCAATGGATATGCGATGAACAACAACGCTGTCTTTGCAGACGCGGACATCGACGATGCCGCTTCTGCCAGTAACAACGGTTGGTCCGGACTCTTCCCTGTACTGAACAGTTATGTGGACGGCGTGGCGACGGAGCCATTCGACAGCTCTCCTTGGCAGTGGTTCAGTGAAGCCGCTGTCCAGGCCTATGACGATGCCAACGGCACCACCATCTTGGCCACCCAATTGACCTTGAACCCCACCATGGGCGAGGCAGAGGCGATGTTCTGGATTGACCAGATCGTGGATTACAACTCGCCCCGTATGGGCCTCGCGCTTGGTGTATTGACGGAAGGTCAGATCAACAGCAATGGCGTGCGCTACATCGATGAGGTGTTCTCAGACGTCGAAGTCACCTCTGGTGTGGTTTACGGCAACAACATCACGGTCATCCCTGCGCTTCAAGGCGCACCTCCTGCTCCGGAGGATTTGCTGTGCGACATCTATGCTCCGGCAGGTGATACTGAGACTGACCGTCCTCTGATTTTGTACTTCCACACGGGTAACTTCTTGCCTCAATACGTGAATGGCAGTCCTGTAGGTAACCGCACGGACTCTTGTGCTGTTGCCCTCTGTACCGAGTTCGCCAAGAAGGGATACGTCGTGGCCAGCTGTGACTACCGTTTGGGATGGAATGCCTTGGCGGCCACTCAAGATGAGCGGACGCTCCAGTTGATTCAGGCAGCCTACCGCGGTGTGCAGGACAGCCGTACGGCTGTGCGTTACTTCCGTAAGTCTGTGGTGGACGACAGCAACCCTTGGGGGGTGTCAACCGAGAAGATTGCAATGTTCGGAGAGGGCACGGGTGGTTACATCACTTTGGCTTCTGCCGGTATTTCCAGTTACAATGACATCATCCTCGATGATGCGGGTGCGCCCATCTCCAAGTTCTGGTACGATCCAGGTACAGGAGAGCAAATTCCGATGGTGATTGAGTCCATTCATGGAGACCCCAACGCGACGATCGATGGTTTTGCCCCCGCAGAGATTGGCGGCTTCCCAATGTGCCTTGCCAATCACGTGGATTACGCGAACGGCGACCCCATTTCATCTGCGTTCAACTTCCAAATGAACCTCGGTGGTGCTTTGGGTGACTTGAACTGGTTGGATGAAGGCGATGTCCCGATGGTGAGCTTCCATGGCCCGCACGACCAGTTCGCGCCTTACACCTCAGGTGTTTTGGTTGTGCCTACGACCAACGAGCCTGTTGTGGAGGTTAGCGGTGCCTACGATGTGCACGCTGAGATCAATGGCTATGCCAACAACAACAACGCAGTCTTCGCCGAGATTGGATTGCCGGATCCGGCGGTTGCATTTGGAAACCAGGGATGGGATGGTTTGTACCCTGTTCTCAACAACTACGTAGACGGTGCTCCTACCGAGCCTTTCGACGGAGCTCCTTGGCAGTGGTGGGACGTGGCTACGACGGAGTTTGTAGACAACCTCAACGGAACCAATATCGCGGCGACTCAGTTGACTTTGAACCCCACCATGGGACCTGCTGAGGCAGCCTACTGGATCAACGAGATCACCAACTATACAGCGCCACGTTTGGCGGTGAGTTTGGAGGTTGCTGCCCTCGGTCCTGGCTGTAACGACGAAACGGCTTGTAACTACAGTGCTTTGGCGACCACAGATGATGGTTCTTGTGAGTACGCCGCCGATGGATTTGACTGCGATGGTAACTCTCTGGTGGTGCCTGGTTGTACCGATGTGATTGCCTGTAACTATGACGGTTTTGCTACGGAGGATGATGGATCATGTGACTACATGGACACCACATTGCCAACGGGAGCTGAAAACGTTTGGTTGGTGGGCTTGACCTTGACTGGCACGGACAATGAGCCTCTCGCTGGCGGTTGCGAAGCAGACGGCGGTGTCAACCCCAACGTTGCAGTAAACGGTGTGTTCCTCGGTGATGGCACCGGTGGACCGCTCGTGATGTCCAATGTGACGGACCCCACTGGAGGTTTGCTCGTCGATTTGGTTGGTCTCGCCAGCGCTACGCCAGTAGGCATGTGCGGTGGACAATTCACGGTCAACTTGCTCGGCAATGTTTTGACCCTCGCCGAACAGAACGGAGTGTGGCGCACCATTGTCCCCGTTCTCGGACCACAATACCTCTGGGCCGCTCCATTGAGCAGCTTTACCCCAGGTTGTGGTGATCCAACGGCTTGCGGATTCACTAATCCTTGTGACATCAGCTTGCTCTGCGACTACACCGACACCGACGGTGACGGTTTGCTCGACTGCCAGGAGATTCCTGGTTGTTCTGACCCTCAAGCGGACAACTACAACGAGAATGCAACGGATGAAGGTCCTTGTAACTACAACGGTTGTACCAATACGGACGCTGTCAACTTCGACAGTGGTGCCAACACCGACGACGGCAGTTGCCAATTTGAGATCACGTTCCGTGTGAACGCTTCCAACACGACTGTGGATGGTGCGATGGGCCTGACTGGTGATGTGACCGGTGGTACTTCAGCCGACATGATGTCCATGGGATATGGCGTATGGGAGTTGACCGTGACACTCGGTGTAGGAAGCTATGACTTCAACTACACCAATGGTGGTATGACCGAATCCATTTCCGGTGACTGCAGCACGATGCGCTCAGTTACAGTGACGGACAGCCCCATGATTTTGGATGCAGTGTGTTACGCTGAGTGCGGACTCTGCTCAGGTTGTACCGATCCGTTCAGTGCGGAGTACAATCCATTCGCAGGTACGGACGACGGAAGCTGTGCTACGGCCATTGTTTACGGTTGTACATACGCTGACGCGAGCAACTATAATGCCTCCGCTACTGTCGATGATGGCACCTGTGAGGTGAGCGGTTCCAACCCTTGCCCCACCGACCTCGATGGAGATGGTGCTACGGCTGTAGGTGACTTGCTGCTCTTGCTGGGTAGCTTCGGTCAGCCATGTGACTGATAACGCAACACCGTTTAAGATTTAGGAAAGGCGCCCCACGGGGCGCCTTTCTTTTTGCGCTGGCGAACAGCATGCGGACGGCTGCGAAGCCGGTGTCGGGGGTGGGGAATCACACTGCAGATTCACCTTGTCAGTTGGTTGCGGAGGCGCCACTGACAGCTTCTAGGTTTTGGTTACGGAAGGCCGTTCGAAACGTCGGACGGCCTTCTCTGTCTTTCAGAATCTGCGCTTACTTTGCCACTATGGCTTGGAAAAAGGACCTTTCTCTATTGTTGCTTCGATTAGGTGCAGGTGGTTTGATGGTGCCGCACGGGTGGAGCAAATTGAACCGGCTGATCACAGGATTAGAGGCCGGAGAGGTCAAGTTCTATGATTGGATGGGCATCGGAACAGAGGCTTCTTTGGGGCTGGCTGTTTTCGGTGAGTTGGTAGCGCCGGCCTTTTTGGTGCTCGGTTTGTTCACCCGTTGGATGTCCATCCCAGCGGCCATCACCATGGCGGTGGCTGCTTTCGGTGCGCATGCCGGCGATCCCATTTCAGACAAGGAACACGCCTTGCTCTTCTTGGTGCCGTTTTTGGTGCTCGCCCTCATGGGAGGAGGAGCATACAGCGTGGACCACCGCTTGCAACGGCCACGTTGATTTAAGGAGCGGTCAAGGCAATGACCGTCACTGATGAAAGGTCCCCCATGCCTTGGACGGTAGGGGCTTAACCCAATGCGGAGAGCTGAGCCTGTAGGACCTCAATCTTGGCTGCGGCGTCGGCCTCTTTGGCACGCTCTGCGGCCACGACCTGTTCTGGAGCTCCATTGACGAACCTTTCGTTGCTCAATTTTTTGCGCACGATGTTCAAGAAGCCCTGCTGGTATTCAAGGTCCTTTCGGATTTTTTCCTTTTCGGCGTCGAGGTCAACTGCGTCCCCAGCAGGAATGAAGAACTCGTGGGTTTCCACCACAAAGCCAAATGCGCCCGTCACCTTCTCGGAGATCCGTTCGACTTCGGTGACGTTGCACAAGTGACAGACCACGCTTTCGAGATCGGCAGGGTATCGTTTTCCTTCTGCGTCCACGATGACCTTCAGGTCGAGGGCTTGTTTGTTGGGGATGTGGCCTTTTTGACGAATGCCCCGGACTTCGGCTACGATGCGGGTCGTCAGGTCGAAGTCGGCGAGCAATTGGTCATTCGTGGCTTCGCCCGAACGTGTGGGGAAAGGCGATTGACACAACAACGTCCCTTCAGGGCGCTCCTGAAGCAGGCTGTACACCTCTTCTGTGAGGAAAGGCATGAAGGGGTGGAGCAGCGACAGCATGCGCTCAAACAGGCGGACTGTGGCCGCGTATGTGGCACTGTCGCAGGGCTCACCGTAGGTCGGTTTGGCCAGCTCGAGGTACCAGGAGCAGAAATCGTCCCAAATGTGCTTGTACGTCGCCATGAGGGCCTCGCTGAGGCGGAACTCTGCAAAAGCCTGTTCGATGTCTGCCAAGACGGCTTCTGAACGGGCTTCAAACCATTGGATGCCAGCAGCAGCGTGAGCGGGTTGTTCCGCTGTTTCGCTGACTTCCCAGCCTTTGACCAAGCGGAACGCGTTCCAGATTTTATTGGAGAAATTCCGGCCCTGCTCGCACAAGGATTCGTCGAATGGAAGGTCGTTCCCTGCAGGGGATGTGAGCAACATGCCCACGCGGACACCGTCGGCACCATATTGCTGCATGAGCGCAATGGGGTCGGGGGAATTGCCCAAGGACTTGGACATTTTGCGCCCTTGCTTGTCCCTCACAATGCCCGTGTAGTAGACGTTTTTGAATGGGGGCGCTTGCCGGTATTCGTAGCCGGCTATGACCATGCGGGCCACCCAGAAAAACATGATCTCAGGTGCCGTCACGAGATCGTTGGTGGGGTAGTAGTAGTCGACCTCTTCTTTGGAATAGAAGCCGTCAAATACGCTGATGGGCCAGAGCCACGAACTGAACCAGGTGTCCAAGACGTCTTCGTCTTGACGCAGGTCTGCTGGTGTGATGGGACGCCCTGCGGCTTCGGAGGCTTTTTGGGCCGCGGTCTCGGCGTCTGCCGCCACCACAAACTTGGCATCCGCAGCAGTGGGTTCTCCCTCGTAGTACCACGCTGGAATCCGATGGCCCCACCACAGTTGGCGGGAGATACACCAGTCCTTGACGTTTTCCATCCAGTTGCGGTAACTGTTCTTGAACTTGGCCGGGTGGAATTGGATGGTGTCATCCATGACGTGGTCCAACGCAGGCTTGGCCAGGTCTTCCATGGCCACGAACCATTGCATGGAAAGGCGGGGCTCAATGACCGCGCCAGTGCGCTCAGAACGGCCGACTTTGTTCGGGTGGTCCTCCACTTTCACGAGGTGACCTGCCGCATCCAAGGCTGCTGTAAACGTCTTGCGTGCTTCAAAGCGGTCTTGCCCTTCAAATGATCCGCCCACAGCATTTACGGTGCCGTTGGGGTTGAACATGTCGATGACTTCGAGGTCGTGCTTCTTGCCGAGCTCATTGTCGTTGGGGTCGTGCGCAGGGGTGACTTTCAGGCATCCGGTTCCAAATTCTCGGTCCACATACTCATCGAGGATGATGGGTACGCTGCGCCCTGCGAGGGGGACAATGGCCCGCTGACCATGAAGGTGGGTGTATCGTTCGTCTTCGGGATGGATGCAAATGGCAGTATCGGCCAGGATGGTTTCGGGACGCGTAGTGGCGATGGTCAGCCATTCTTCTTGGCCTTCGATTTGGTATCGAACGTGGTGGAGCTTGGATTGCTCTTCGGTATGGATGACCTCCTCGTCACTCACCGCAGTCAAGGCCTGGGGATCCCAATTGACCATCCTGAGGCCCCGGTAAATATGGCCTTTGGCGTGCAGATCCAGGAAGGTGTCAATCACGCTTCGGCTGTAGTGCTCGTCGAGGGTGAAGTTGGTGCGTTCCCAATCACAGCTGGCACCGAGTTTGCGGAGTTGCTTGAGTATGATGCCGCCGTGCTCGCGCGTCCAATCCCACGCGTGCTCCAAAAAGGCATCGCGGCTCAGGTCGGACTTTTTGATGCCTTGATCGCGGAGTTTGTGGACCACCTTGGCCTCTGTCGCAATGGAGGCGTGGTCGGTACCGGGCACCCAGCAGGCGTTTTTGCCTTGCATCCTGGCCCGGCGCACCAAGACATCTTGGATGGTGTTGTTGAGCATGTGTCCCATGTGCAGCACACCGGTGACATTGGGAGGGGGGATGACGATCGTGTAGGGCTCCCGGTCGTCGGGCACGCTTCTAAATGCCTTCGCGTCCTCCCAAACTTGGGTCCAGCGGTCTTCGACAGTGGTAGGATCGTACTGTGAGGGGATGTCTTGTGCCATGGCGAAAACGAACAGAGCGGTTGCGGCGTCAAATTTAGCCTGTTAAAATGGCGTTAACCTCGCTTCGAGATGGATAAAGACCGCTTTATCTTTAAAGTGGAAATCAATCAATCCCTCATTATGAAGAAGGTTCTCCTCACCCTCGCCGTTGTTTTCGGCGGATTCATCATCGCCGGAGCCCAAGAAGTGGTCAACGGTCCTGTGCTCAGCATCGACAAGGAAGTGCACGATTATGGCACAATCGACCAAGGCGCTGATGGCAACTGCGTGTTCACCGTTACCAATGACGGTACAGACCCACTGATCATCTCCCGTTGCAAGGGTTCATGCGGTTGTACCGTGCCCCAGTGCGACAAGGACCCCATCATGCCCGGTGCCACGAGCTCCATCAAGGTGAAGTACGACACCAAGCGCGTCGGCCCCATCAACAAGAGCGTGACCATCACTTCAAACGCTTCTAACGAGCCCACGAAGGTGATCCGCATCAAGGGTAAGGTTGAGGCTGTCGCCCAGCAAGTCGGCGCTCCTGTGAAGCAGGCTGCTGGACCGACCAACAAGCAGTAATACTTCGGGCCTCAGGCCCTTTCAAACGCAGCAAGCCGCTCCGGAAATCCGGGGCGGCTTTCTTTTTGTGAAAACCTGGGGTGCCTTGCGCCTGTTGCACAGGCATGTTCGGAATGTTTAAGAAGAACCCGGCTGAGAAGCTCCGCAAGGAGCACGCCCGGTTATTGGCCGAAGCCCACCGCTTGAGTACGGTGGACCGCGCCAGGAGCGATGAAATGACGGCCAAAGCCGCAGAGGTCGAGGCACAGCTGGTGGCCCTTACCCAAAAAGGAGGCGCATGAGAACCGTTGCGATCATCGGGGACAGCAAGGGGATTGGCCTTGCTTTGCGGGAGCAGTTGCTTGCCCAAGGAAATCGGGTCATCGGGGTATCCCGAACAGGAGCCCAGGCGACAGGAGAGTATACCGGCCTGGTGTTTGATGCTGTGGCCCATCCCTGCGACCTGTCGTCTTTCACGGACCGCTTGGACGGCCTCGTCTATTGTCCGGGAACGATTTCACTCAAGCCAGTGCGCGGGGTGAAGCCCGAGCTCATGATGGAGGATTTCAAGGTTAATGCCGTCGGTTTTTTGCATTCGGTACAGGCCAATTTGAAGTTGCTGAAGGCGGCTGCGGCCCAGCCACTGGGCGGTGCACCGTCGGTAGTGGGTTTCTCCACGGTGGCGGTCCAGACAGGCATGGGCTTTCATGCCTCAATTGCTGCGGCCAAGGGTGCGGTGGAAGGGTTGGTGCGTACCATGGCGGCTGAATTTGCTCCGGACATTCGTGTCAATGCAGTGGCTCCGTCTCTGACGGATACCCCGTTGGCGGCCTCATTGCTCTCGTCGGATGCCAAGCGCGAAGCCAGTGCCGAGCGCCATCCTCTGAAGCGGGTCGCCTCGGCCACGGATGTGGCGGCGATGGCCGGATTTTTATTGTCCCCCGGAGCGTCTGCCATTACGGGTCAGGTCATGCAGGTGGACAATGGGATGAGCGCAGTGCGATGAGTGACGTTGTGTCAGCGCGCAAGGTGCTTTCGCGCGAAGAAATTGAGGCGTTGCCGCAACGCTATCGTGCGCGTTTGGTCAACTCCATCAGCGGATTCAAATCGGCCAACCTCGTCGGCACCGCTGACGCTGATGGCCGCACGGCGTGCTGCATCGTATCGAGTGTAGTGCACTTGGGGTCTAACCCCGCTCTGATGGGATTGGTGTTCCGACCACCCGGCAGCGACGCCCACAACTACAAAAACCTCAGTGCTTCAGGGTGTTTTACACTCAGCCACGTCACCGCGGCCATTTGCGGTGCGGCCCACCAGACAAGCGCGCGATATCCTGAGGGCACTTCTGAATTTGATGAAGTGGGGTTGACCCCGTGTTGGCACGGTGAGGGCGATGGACAGTTCTCTGCTCCGGCGGTGGAGGAATCCCCGGTGAGGATGGGTTTGACAGTGGAGCAGGACATCCCATTGCCCAATGGCTGCCGGTTTGTCATCGGTGCGGTTCAATGGGTGGATTTCAAGGCGGACGCTCAGGCTGAAGATGGGTTTTTGGACCTGTCCGCATTGGGGACGGTCTGTATAGGCGGATTGGATGCCTACCATGGGGCTGCTCCTCTGGGCAGGGTGAGTTATGCCAAACCAGGCCGTCCCTTGGAGGTGAGGAGGGACTTGATGCAAGGTTGGGACTGACCGATGTCCTCGTTACCGCCATTGCGCATCATTTGGCTCAAGCGGGACCTGCGCTTGAGGGACCACTCGCCGATGGCGGAGGCATTTCGCAAGGGAGGACCCCATTTGGTCGTGTATTGTTTCGAACCACAAGACTTGGCGCACCCCACCACTTCAGGGCGGCATGTAGGGTTTGTGCAGCAAGGACTTGCGGACATGGATGCCCAGTGGGCGACTTGGGCCCAGGAAGACCGAGTACCGGGAGGTATGCAGACCACGGTATTGCAGGCTCCTTTTGCCGAGGTGGTGGTCCATTTGATGGCGCGATTCGACATTCAGGGCGTGCACAGCTATGCTGAGACGGGCCTCAGGCATACGTACGATCGCGACTGCGCACTCAAGGCTCAGCTCGCCGAAGCGGGTGTGCCCTGGCATGAACACCAGCGGGATGGAGTGCAGCGTGGTCGCCGAGACCGACGTCTTTGGCGCGAACAGTGGTTTGCCCACATGTCCGCTCCCCAAGACCATCCCGATCACGCTTTGGCGCGCCCGGTAAAAGACCCTGCGCAGTTTGAATGGCCGGCCGGTTGGCGAGAAATTCCCATTCCAGATGAAGGCCTTGCAGGTTTCCAGCCGGGCGGAGAGCGGGCGGCCCATGCATACATGGAGGGCTTTGTCACGGACCGCATTCGCCGCTATGCCCGCACCATTTCAAAGCCGCTCGGCAGCCGAGAAGGCTGCAGCCGGTTGAGTGCTTTCCTCGCCTGGGGCAACTTGAGCATTCGCCAGGTGCACCAGCGTCAGGCGGCTGCGCGGAAAAGGGGAGGAGATGCCCCGCCGGGTCAACTCCGCAATTTCAGCGCGTTTGACAGCCGCTTGCGCTGGCATTGTCACTTCATCCAGAAGTTTGAGATGGAGGACCGCATGGAATTCGAAAATGTCAACGGGGGCTATGACCTGCTTGAAAAAGAGGTGAAACCGGCCCGCGTAGAAGCCTGGAAACGAGGCCTCACCGGGTTTCCTTTGGTGGATGCCTGCATGCGTTGCGTCAACACTACAGGCTACCTCAATTTTCGGATGAGGGCCATGTTGGTGAGCTTTTTGACCCACCATCTCTGGCAGCCTTGGCAGGAGGGGGTTGTCCATTTGGCGCGGCAGTTTCTCGACTTTGAGCCGGGCATCCATTATCCGCAGTTCCAGATGCAGGCGGGTGTGACCGGAATCAATACAGTGCGGATTTACAACCCTGTCAAGCAGGCTGAGGACCACGACCCTGACGGGGCCTTTATCCGCCAGTGGGTTCCTGAGTTGGCCAACTTGCCCGCACCCTATCTGTTTGCCCCTTGGACCATGCCGCCGATTGAGGCGGCTTTGCACAGTTTTACCCTGGGAGAAACCTATCCTGTGCCTATCGTGTCGTTGGAGGATGCTTCGCGGCATGCCAGGGAGCGTTTGTGGGCCCATCGCAAGCACCCTGTCGTCCGTTCTGAAGGCTTGAGAATCTTGCAGCGGCACGTCGTGGCAGGCGCCCGTGCCATGGATTGATGAAACCAAGTCATCCTTTACGACCTTCGCTTCACCCATGGAACCAGACCGCCCCATTCTCACCACTGCCGAAGGCCGCACCTTGCTGTATCACGAGGTCATCGCGGAAGCGGCGTCTGAAGCCCCGTGGCTGGTTTTTGTGCACGGCGCAGGTGGCAGCATACGGACGTGGAAATATCAAGTGGATGCCTTCAAGCCCCACTACCGCTTGTTGCTGATTGACTTGCGGGACCACGGTTACAGCAAGGACATCTTGCCTGAGTTTCCGGAGTACGATTTTGACATCGTAGGGGAGGATATACTGGCAGTGATTGACCACCTCGGCATTGAGCGCGCGCACTTCGTGAGCTTGAGTATTGGAAGTGTGATTTTGCAGAAACTGGACATTGAGCGGCCGCAGCTGATTGACCGCATGGTCATGGCCGGTGCGATTTTCGATGGCTCACGCTTGATGCACCTGTTCGTGCACAGTGGAAAGTTGCTCAACTACATCTTGCCATACCGCGCCATTTATTGGTTGTTCAGTTACATCGTGCTCCCGCGCCGGAACCACCGGATGAGCCGTTGGATTTTCCGCAGACAAAGTCGCCGTTTGACGCCAGGGGAGTACCTGAAGTGGGTAGAATTGTACAAGCCGTTTTTTCAGTTGATCAAGGCATATGTCAACCGCAAAGTGGACAAGCACGGTTTGGTCGTGATGGGATCTCAGGATCACATTTTCTTTCGTGCTGCAGAACGTTTTGCAGCCGCGCAGAAAAACATGCGTCTGGCCGTTATCGAGAACTGCGGACATGTGTGTTCGATTGAGGCTCCTGAGCTGTTCAATGACCTCGTCTTGAAGTTTCTTTCGAATGAGGAAGTGCCTGATCGGGTGACGGCCACTCCTGTGCCCTCAAGTTGGGCAGAACTCAAGGCCCTGAAGGCCTAATCCGCTCGCCGCATATTTGTGGCATGAGAAAACTGCTGTTGTTCTTGTTCCTCCTGGCGCCAGCTTGGGCTGCAGCGCAGGTCATCAATA
Source organism: Flavobacteriales bacterium (assembly GCA_022428205.1). GTDB lineage: Bacteria > Bacteroidota > Bacteroidia > Flavobacteriales_D > Sanyastnellaceae > UBA8752. Next base: position 12,784 of record JAKMCW010000068.1, on the reverse strand, counting down.
CGGACCGTCCCGATCAAACGGAAAGTTCAGCCGTGGTTCCCTTGGGGTCGTTCCAATGGGAGTGTGGCTTTTCCAGCAAATGGCAGTCTGGTTTTGGCGGAAACATCCGCAGCATGGCCTTGCCCAATTCGCTGTTTCGCGTCAGCGTACTCGAGGGCTTTGAATTGCGCGTGGTTCATCAATTAGACCGCATCAGCCAGCATTCCTTTGGCAATGATGAAGTGTTGTCCGAAGGGACAAGGGATGTCCAATTGGGGACCAAGATTCAGTTGTACCAACGCGAGGGCAAGAAGACGGAGATTGCCTACCTCGGCCATGCGGTGGCCCCCACAGGAGACGACGGGTTGACCCAATACGACTGGGGGATGGTCAACAAGCTGTGCATCAGCCATGATGTCGGACCCGATTGGGCATTGGGCTACAATCTCGGGTATGACCTGACCAACGGAAGGGGAATCGCCACCTACGCCCTGGCCGTGGGCAAGGCCATTAATGATCAGCTTGGTCTGTACTTCGAGCCTTACGGCGAAATCGACGGTGGGGTCCATTGGGCCAGTTTCGATGCCGGTCTGACCCTATTGACCAGCAACACGTGGCAGTGGGACATCAGCTACGGCACAGGACTGAACCACAAGATGAATTACACGGCAGTCGGCTTCAGCTGGCTGGTGTTGCCAAACCGTTGAGTTCGGGCGTTGAAGCCGGCTGACTTATCCTGAAATCTCGTCCTTCTTGAAGACGGCAGTCTTAGCGATGATGTCGTGCAACGCCTGTTTCTTCTCTCCGAGTGCTGCGAAACAGCCAAAGAAGAAGACGAGGCTGACCAAAGTGGACAGTCCAGGAAGGAAAAACTGAAGAATGCTGCCGCTGTTTTTCAGGGCCCAACGCAGGAAATACAGCTTAGTGTCGCCAGCACTGCCGTCTTCCCGAGCGACTTGAAGGCCCATGACCCGCTTGCCCGGGGAAGCGCCAGTAAAAGCCTCGATGAAGGTATATGCCAGGGCAATAAAGCTGGCGACCAGGATCATGGCGATAGCACCTGCCCCGATGCCAAGCATGGCCAAAGCATCTGCATCGTCGCTAGGCATGCCGTTTTCCAGGCCAAAGGCGGCAGCGATGGCGCCGCCGATGCCGAGCAGTGATGTGGGGACGACCAGTGCCACGATGAAAACAAAGTCGAGCAGGGCAGCGCCCAGTCGTGGGCTAAATCCGATGCGGTTAGAGAACATGGTGTTGTGATTTGCTGCGGCAAAATAGGGGCATGAACGACTGAACCGCAGTTGCAGGCTGCTGTTCTATGAACATGCACCGCAAACCGCATCTGCCGTCGAAGGATTGTGTCCAGTGTGGGCTTCCCTTTGATTGGCGTAAAAAGTGGGCGCGGTGTTGGGAGGAAGTCAAGTACTGCAGTGAGCGGTGCCGCCGAACCGCCAAGAGCAAGACTGCATGAAGACCCTGCGCCTCATTCTCGGAGATCAGCTCAATGCTGCACACCCCTGGTTTCACAAGGTGTCTGATGAGGCCGTCTACCTCATGGCAGAAATGCGCCAGGAGACGGATTACGCGCCCCACCATATCCAAAAGGTGCTGGCTTTTTTTGCTGCGATGCGCGCCTTTGCCGAGGCCCGCAGGGCGGAGGGACACCGTGTGGTGTACCTCGCCTTGGATGACGGCCGGAATACCCAAGGACTCGAGGCCAATGTGCGCATGGTCATGGCCGAGGAGGGGTGCCAACGCTTTGAATATCAGTGGCCGGATGAATACCGGCTCGACGAACAACTCAAGGCGTTGGCCGCAGAATTTGGTGACCGTGTGGCTTCGGTCGACACCCACCATTTTTTGACTGCGCGCGGTGACTTGGCGGCGCAATTCAAGGGCAAGAAGACCTACTTGATGGAGTCCTTTTACCGGCGGATGCGCAAGGCCCATGGGGTGTTGATGGAGGGCGGTGCAGGAGGTGAAGAGCCCGCTGGAGGCAAGTGGAATTACGATGCGACCAACCGCAAGAAGTTGCCCAAGGGACATCGACCGGTTGAGCCGCTGTTGTTCGAGCGCGACCTGTCTGGACTCGAAGCCATGCTTCAAGAGTGTGGGGTGGAGACCATCGGTTCAGTGGACGCCCAGAGGTTTCTTTGGCCAGTCACCCGCGAGGAAGGATTGCAGTTGCTCGACTTCTTTGTGGAGGAGTGTCTTCCGCGTTTCGGTGATTTCCAGGACGCCATGCATCCTGAGTATTGGTCCTTATATCATGCGCGGGTTTCCTTTTGTATGAACGCAAAATTGATCTCGCCCTTGGAGGTCATCCGGGCGGTAGAGGACAAGTGGCGCGCCGACCCTGATCACGCGGACATTACCCAAGTGGAGGGCTTCATTCGGCAAATTTTGGGTTGGCGTGAGTACATGCGCGGGGTCTACTGGGCTCACATGCCTGACTATGCGGACCTGAATTTCTTCGAGGCAGAAAATGCCTTACCGGCTTGGTTTTGGACAGGAGAGACCAAAATGGCATGCTTGAGTCATGCCATTGACCAAAGCCTCCAATACAGTTATGCGCACCACATCCAGCGTCTGATGGTGACGGGCAATTTTGCCTTGCTGGCTGGCATTCACCCGGATGAGGTAGACCGTTGGTATCTCGGTATTTACATCGACGCGATCGAATGGGTGGAGATCACCAATACCCGGGGCATGAGCCAATTCGCCGACGGGGGTATTGTGGGGACGAAGCCGTACGGTGCGTCGGCCAACTACATGAAGAAAATGGGCCCTTACTGCAGTGGGTGCAGCTATGATGCAGCTGACAAAAGCGGACCCAACAGTTGTCCGCTCAACAGCCTGTATTGGCATTTCCACGTCCGCAACCGGGCCAAGCTTGAACGCAATCCACGCATCGGAATGGCCTACCGCACTTGGGACAAAATGCCTGCAGAAAAGCAGCAGGCCCTGCTCGATCGCGGGGATGCTGTTCTGGCCAACCTTGAAAACCTCTGACCATGCGCAGCCTGATTTGGTTCCGAAACGACCTGCGGGTCACTGACAATGCGACCCTCAATGCGGCCGTGAAAGCCTCGACAGAGGTGATTCCCGTCTTTGTGGTTGACCCGCACTATTGGGCGAAAGACCGGTGGGGTCAGGTCAAGACCGGACCGTTTCGCTCTCGGTTTCTGATCGAAGCGTTGGCCGACCTGAAGGCAGACCTCGAAGACATGGGGGGGACCTTGCTTATTCGGCGAGGTACGCCGGCTAAAGTCCTAAAGGGGTTGGCTGAGGAGCACGGAGCGCAAACGGTATTTGCAACGGCCGAACACACCCGCGAAGAGCTCGACCGTGAAATCCAAGTGGGGGAGGTGCTCGACCTGCGGTTGACAGAGCAGTTGACGATGTACCATCCCGATGACCTGCCATTCGAGCTCGAGCAGTTGCCCGATGTCTTCACGCGGTTCAGGGGCAAGATGGAAAAGCGTTCTGAGGTCCGCGACCCCTTGCCCGAGCCGGAAGGGCTACAGGTGCCGGAAGGGGTGCAGGGTGATGCCGTTCCTACTTTTGCAGATCTCGGGGTGGAGCCCCAAGTGGCCGATGCACGCGGCGTGCTGCCCTTCAAAGGCGGGGCAGCAGCGGCTTGGGAGCGGCTCGACCATTATTTCTGGGACACCAAAAAGCTGCGGGTCTACAAGAAGACGCGCAACGGGCTCCTCGGTGCTGACTACAGTTCCAAATTTTCGCCATGGTTGGCCCTTGGCTGTATCAGCCCGCGGGAAATTCACGCCCAAGTGCGGGCCTTTGAAAAGGAGGTTGAGAAAAACGAGGACACCTATTGGCTCCTCTTTGAATTGATTTGGCGGGATTATTTCCGCTACGTGGCCATGCGCTACGGCAACCGCATCTTTCACAAGCGCGGCATCAAGACGGAGTCGCCCAAGTGGCGCCAGGATCGCCGGGTTTTTGAAGCTTGGTGTGAGGGCCGCACAAAGTGTGATTTCGTCAACGCCAACATGCGTGAGCTGGCGGCTACGGGCTTCATGTCCAACCGCGGCCGTCAAAACGTGGCCAGCTACCTCGTCCACGACCTCGGCGTCGATTGGCGGCTCGGCGCCAGTTGGTTCGAGCACATGCTGCTCGACCATGATCCGGCCAGCAACTATGGCAACTGGATTTATGTGGCGGGTGTCGGCAACGACCCGCGCCCGAACCGCAAGTTCAACACATTAGGACAGGCCGAACGCTACGATGCGGACGGCAAATACCGACGCCACTGGAGCCATGCGACTTTGGAACTTGACCTATAATGACCCCCGCCGCTGGGCCGAAGTCCACGCCATTTCAGGCAAGCCGCTGGGTTTTTGGGCCTCGGTGAAGGCCGGCGGTACAGGTTCACCCCGCGCCGAACTGGTCGGAGGCTCCGGCGAAGTAGCGGAGCTCGTAGGTGCGGAATCTGCACGCACAGCCTGCAACTTTGAGCGCACAAAAGAGGGGGCCATCTTGTATTTCCGCAGCAGGCTTGAAGTGTATGGGGCCCCATTGAGGCACGGGGATGTCAGCGGCATCACCCGCGTTCCCGAGGGCATGCAGGACCTGCTGACCCTCTGGTGCGGTTGGTCCGATGGGAAAGGTGTGATGACATCGGGCAGCGTTGAGATGCGTTGCGCCCACGCCACCGCAGAACGCATGGAGTCCTATATCCGCCGGTGGCTCATAGAGGCCTGAGCCTCAGCCCTTCCAGCCGGCCATGCACACTTGGCCTTCGATTTGGAGGCGGCGGATGGCGTCGAGTTCGCGGATGACCCCGTCGATGTCCCGGCCGATGGGCTTGAAGTGGTAAGACTGGAACCAAATCGTTCCGGACTTGTCGAGGATGAACAGGCCGCGCTGGCAGAGCAGGTCTGAGGTGGCGGTCAAGCGGCCGTATTCATCGTAATCGTATTGGCCATCTAAGGTGCCGAAGCGATCGGATACGTTGCGGTTCATGTCCGCGATGAGGGGGTAGGTCACGCCTTGGGCGCCGCCCTCTGTAGCGGGGGTCTTGAGGAATTGTAGGTGGGTCGTCGCGGAATTGACGCTGCACCCAACCACAACGGCTTCGCGTTCGGCAAAGTCGCCCAGGCGCTCTTGAAAGGCATGGACCTCGGATTGGCACACCGAGGTGAAGTCTTCAGGGTAGAAAAACAGGACCACATACTGGTCGCGGAATTGTTGGAGGGAGAAGTCGCGGACCACCTTGCCATCGACGATGGCGGTGGCGGTGAATTCCGGGGCGGGTTTGCCGAGCATGGTCATGGAGCGGGGAATCTTGCGAAGAGAAGTGGCGGTGTACAGGAATTGTTCGCGGGGAGGGTCCCCTGTGCTTGCGGTGCGAAAGTATCTTCGCAAACGTGACCGCAAAGAAGACCAATTCCCCCCGCCGCCGTGCTGCGGCCATATTGTCGCCAGAGGAGGAATTCTTCAACCGTGAGCTGAGCTGGCTGTCGTTCAACGAACGGGTGCTGCAAGAGGCCGAAGACAAGCGTGTGCCTCTGATTGAGCGCATGCGCTTCTTGGGCATTTTCTCCAACAACCTGGACGAATTCTTCCGGGTGAGGGTGGCGGCGTTGCAGCGCATTGACGCCTTGGGCAAGCGCACCTCGACCACATTGGGTTTTGGCGTCAGTGAGACGCTGGACTCGGTGTCCGAGCGGGTGATTGAGATGCAGGTCCGATACAACCAGGCTTTTGAGGACCTCGAGGGTCAATTGTCAGGAGAGGGTATTGACATCCTCACAGAAGCGGCGCTCGATGAGGATCAGGCCTTGTTTGTCCAAGGCTATTTCGACCAGGCGGTCCGGCCTCACCTCGTGCCGATTCTGATTTCGGATGTCGGGGTGCCCGAGCTCAAGGATGGCTTGGTGTACCTCACCATCGCCCTGAAGGGGGATGTTTCCAAGCGGGCGCGCTTTGCCCTATTGGAGCTTCCAGACCACCTGGACCGGTTTTTGGAATTGCCCGAAAAAAACGGGCGTAGGGGCCTGATGTTCCTCGACGATGTGGTGCGTGCAGGGTTGCCCCGTTTGTTTGCCACCTTCCAGCCTGAAGCGGTGTCTGCCTATGCGATCAAGGTGACCCGTGACGCAGAAATCGACATGGACGACGACCTGTCCAAGTCGCTCCTCGAGAAGATGAAAAAGGGCATTGCCCGCCGGAAACACGGCGATTATGTGCGCTTGTTGTTTGACCGGGAGATGCCAGAGGACCTGTTGAAATTCTTGGTGCGCAAGCTCGGTGTAGTCGAGCAGGCCAACATTATTCCTGGAGGCCGTTACCACAACCGGCGGGACCTGATGGACTTCCCTGACTTGGGCCGACCAGACCTTGTCTTCAAGAAACTTCAACCCCTGCCGCACCGGCATTTGGCCAACCGCCGAAGCATTTTGGATCAGGTGGCCAAGCGCGACATCCTGTTGCACTATCCCTATCACGCTTTCTCCCAGTTGGTCGACATGCTGCGCGAGGCGGCCATCGACCCCAAGGTCACGGCCATTCGGATCAACCTCTACCGTGTCGCGAGGAATTCACACATCATCAATGCGCTGACCAGTGCAGCCCTCAATGGCAAAGAGGTGCAGGTGGTGATTGAGTTGCAGGCGCGTTTCGATGAGCGCAACAACATCAAGGTGACCCGCGAACTTCAGGAGGCGGGCATACAGGTGATTTTCGGCGTAGCCGGGCTCAAGACGCATTCGAAGCTCATGCTGATTACCCGCAAAGAGGGGCGGAGTTTGCGGCAATATGCGCACGTGGGCACGGGCAATTTTAATGAGGCCACCTCAGGGGTGTTTAGTGACCTTTCGCTGCTGACAGCAGACCGCCGCATCGCTTCGGAGGTGGAGCGCTTGTTTCAGTTCTTCGAGCACAACTATCAGCGCGGGGTATACCGCCACCTCATCGTCTCGCCGTACAGCACCCGCAGGAGGTTCAGTCAAATGATTGACCGCGAGATCAAAGAGGCCCTCGCCGGAAGAAGCGCTTGGATGGTCTTGAAATGCAACAACCTCACGGATGCCGGTATGATCCGCAAACTTTACGAGGCGAGTCAGGCGGGCGTGGAGGTAACCTTGTTGGTTCGGGGCACCTGTGCGTTGCGCGCAGGGGTCACCGGTTTGAGCGACCACATTCAGGCGTACAGTGTGGTCGGGCGGTTCTTGGAGCATGCCCGAGTCGTCGCCTTTGGCGCTGGTGGGAAGCCGGAATTCTATATCTCCAGTGCCGACTGGATGACCCGCAACCTGGACCGCAGGATAGAGGTGAGTACCCCTATTTATGATCCTTCCCTTCAAGCGGAAATTTCCGCCATGCTCGAGGCGCAGATCAAGGACAATGTGAAGCGCCGTCGCATCGACAAAAAACAGCGCAACAAGTATGTCAAAACCGGCCAGGATGAGCAGCCGCTGGAAGCCCACAAGGTGATCTACACCTTTTATGAGCGCCAACTCAAGGACAGGGGATGAGGCTGGGAGCGATTGACATCGGCTCAAATGCCGTGCGCTTGATTGTCAAGGAGATTTCCGGAAAGCCCGGAAAGCTTCAGGTGAGCAAGGTGGCGCACACGCGTGTGCCCATCCGGCTGGGTGAAGATGTTTTTGGCACAGGGGCCATTGGTAAGGACAAGGAGGAACGGTTGGGCCATGCCCTGGAGGGGTTTTCGGCTTTGATAAAAGCCATGAACGTGAAGGCTTTCCGCGCTTGTGCGACCAGTGCGATGCGCGAGGCATCCAATGGTGCTGAGGTTGCCGACCGGCTGACTGCGGCTACGGGCATCCAATTGGAGCTTATCGGGGGCAAGACAGAGGCTGATTTGATCTTCTCCAATTTCGAGGTGAGCCTCTTTGATCGGGAGAAGGATTACCTATACATCGATGTAGGAGGCGGTTCTACAGAGCTCACTTTGATTCGACAAGGCACCCGGGTGGAAGGGCGCAGTTTCAAGGTCGGTTCTGTGCGCTTGCTCAAGGGAAAGGTGGACGAACGGGTCTGGGATGACATGTCCGATTGGTGTTCCCGCTTGGTCCGCGATCACGGGCTCAAGGATGCAATGGCCATCGGTGCGGGGGGCAACATCAACCGGCTGTTCAAGCTGGCTGGCTGTTTGGGGGGCGACACTTTGCCGTTGGGCCGGTTGGCTTCTTTGGTCGAGGTTTTGGACCGGTGCAGCTACGATGAGCGGTTGTCGCGTTTTCAGTTGAAGCCAGACCGGGCGGATGTGGTGGTGCCAGCGGGCCGCATCTATTTGCGAACGATGAAAATGGTGGGGACACAAGGCATACTCGTGCCCAAGGTGGGGCTCGCCGATGGCATCATCTTGGGCCTGTACGCTGATTTGCAGCGGGACTGATCAAGCGACCATGTTCGCCAGGTCCAAGCTGCGCAACCTCAAGAATTCTTCTGCCAGTCGCTGCTGCGTGGCCCCTTCTAAGCTCTGACCCGTGCGCTCGGCCTCCAGGGCTGCAGCAAATTCGTCCGGAGTCCACTCGTCCCGCATGGGGCGATTGTGTACTCCTTCGAGGTGGCGTTCCGCCGCCCATTCTGACATCCATCGGACGTATTGTTGTTGAATCCGGACGAGACATTCGCCGAAACGGGTCAGGCAATTTGGATCGAGGGTGGCCGCCATGGCGGTCCGCAACCGGCCGACGTTGGTGGCATGCAGCCGGACGACTTGGTCGGCTGTGCCCTCAAGCGGAAGCATTTCGGGCAGGGTCCCATCGAGGCAAGAGAGTTCGACCCCGAGGGTTTCACCCACTTCGGAGGCGGTCAGAAGGCGGTCCACCTTGGCCCGAAAGACTTGAGGGATGACGGTCTGTCTGAAGAGGAAGTCGCGCAGTCCAAACACGTGGGCTTCGAACGCATCGTGGATTTCCTCCACCGTTGGCGCATCGGGAAGCTGCAATACGAGCAGGGCAGTCTGGCGTTCCATTGAACCAAGTTACAAAAGGCGGAAAGGGAGGTGCCCAGATCTCGCCCGCGTAATTCACGTTCTTTCGTTGGTCACGGTGCGCCGGGGCTTGGACACACGCCATTGGTAGGGCTATTTTTAGGCATGCAAATGCAGACCCAGAAAGTCATGTGGATTTCACTCAGCCTTTCCCTTCTCATGTTTACTTCCTGCGCGGACAACGCGTCCTCAGGAAAGCCGACCCGAAAAGTGGACCCAGGAGCAGCCTTGGCGGCCCAAGTGCAGCAAAACGCGGCGCAAGCGGCGCCCAGTGCCCCTGCTCCCTCGGATGATGCCAGTCAACAAGTTTCAGGCGGCGGCACAGTAAACCCCAATTACCTCGATGGCATTGACGACGCCAACCGCGGCGACAAAGTGGGAGAAGTGCGTTTCTCCGGCAGCATCCAAAACCGTTCGGGCAAGTTGTACCTCTTCGAGACCGAGGGCCGCAACATTGCGCCCATTGACTCCGCCACCCTGGTCAACGGTCAATTTGACTTTGGCGCTGTAGAGGTAGGACGCGGATTTTACGGGTTGGGCTTCGATGCCAACAAAAAGACGGCGGACATCATCATGAATCCGGATGAGCCTGTGCTCAAGATTGACTTCCAAAATGCACGCCTCATTGGCGGGGGTACAGAGAGCCGGGAGAACCGAGGTTGGTTTGCCTACCGCGGCGCAGAAGGGGCCAACAAAAATCAGATCCGCCAGCTGTACAAGCAGGGCAAAGGCAAGGAAGAAGAGACCAAGCGTCAGGTGAAGCTCAAGGAAGACGAACTCGCCCGCACCCAGCACAAATTCATCCAGGACTACCCCGGAACCTATCTCGCCAAGTTCCTCACTTGGAAGCAGCCCAAGTTCATCGGGGACAAGGGGACCTTTTTGAGCGACTTGGACGTCACCGACAACAGCTTGGTGCGCTCCATGGCATTGCCCGATCGCATTCAATCCATGATGCGGACTTTTAGTGGTGGCAAGGACTCGGGCTTTCTCAGTTGCGTGGACATTGTCAAGGCGAGTTGTGAGGAGAACCCCATCGCATTGGAATTCGTCCTCTACAACATGTTGGACGGTTTCTACAACACGGGAAAGGAGACCATTTGCCAGTACATCCTCGACAATTACATCTTCGATGAGGACTGCGGTGCCAACCTGTCTGACGTGATCCGCCAGCGGGCACAGGGCATCATCAACCTTCGTGTGGGCAACACCCCGCCCAACTTCAGGATTCCGGATGTCAATGGCAAGATGGTGGACCTCTCGGAAGAGGTGGCCAAGCACGAGTACACCCTCGTCATGTTCTGGGCCAGTTGGTGCCACAAGTGCGAGCAAGAAATCCCGAACCTCGTGCCCCTCTACCAGGATATGAACCCCCGCGGGTTTGGTGTCATCGGGATTTCCGTGGACCAGCAGAAAGTGGCCTGGACCAAGGCGATCCAAGCCAACCAGATTCCGTGGCCGAACGTTAGCCAGCTCAAAGGTTGGGACGCCCCCATCACCGATGACTACAAAATCACGCAGACGCCCACTTATTTCTTGTTGGACAAGGAGGGCAAGATTGTGTTGAAGCCGGAGCGCTGGTTTGAAGTGCAGCGCTTCTTGCAGTCCCGGATTTAAAGCGGCTCAGGCCTTGGTCTGCATCAGCGCTGTGTAGAGCGCTGCGTGCCGTTGTGCCGCGTAGGCTGGTGAGAACCGCTCGGCATTGATAAACCCTTTGCTGATCAGGGCATCCCGGGTGTCGTCGTCTTCGGTGACGGCCTTGACGGCTGCCCGTATGGCGCCCACGTCGGTAGGGTCGACCAAAAGCGCTCCATCACCAGCTGTATCGTCCATGGGGGCCAAGTCACTTGTGATCACAGGGAGGCCGATGGTCTGGGCCTCGATGATGGGCATGCCGAAACCTTCCAGCGTCGAGCAAAAAAGGAGGATGTCGGACTGGGCGTATTCCGCCTGAAGTTCAGCTTCGGAAAGTTTGGAAGCGTGGCTGTATTCTACGCCGTGCCGCTGCAGCATGGCGTGCTGTTCGGCAGAAGGCTCACCGATGATGCGCAAGTGCACATCGAGCTCGGACAGGGCGGCGGCGTGGCGATCGAGGTTTTTGTTGTCGGCCAACCCGATGTGCAGCACCTGTGGCTTGGCGTTGTGGGGAAGGGATTCCCTGACGGTGTAGCGTGGCGAGATGACACTGGGAATCACCGTGATGTGCTCTGAAGGGTAGGAGGTGCGGGAGAGGATGTCCTCTTTGGTGCGTTCGGAGACGGCGATGAGCCTGTCGCAAGATTTCAGGGGCAGGTCCAGCCAGAATTTCTTTTTCAGCCAACGTTTGACGGCGTTGCCTTCATCAAGCAAGCCGAGGTCGTGAATGGTGAGGACCGTCATGCGCCTTTTCATGGCGATGGCCGTGAAATGAATGTCGCCGGTGATGTGGACGATGTCGTAGGGGAGTTGTTTGACTTCCCTCCAGATTTTCCATCGGTTCAACAGGCCAGATGTGAACCGACTGGCAACATGAATGTGGGGTTTCTCGGTGTCAGTTGGCCATGCACCGTGCATGGTGCGGTAGGATGTTTCTATGCTGAAATTCCCGAGGCTCCGGGGCTTCCTCATGATCCAGGAGACTGAATTTGCAGCAGTGGCCGACATCGCTGCAAAAATAAGGCGGCCGAGACGGGGGGCAGTGTCAGTGAAGGAATTGCCTTGGGCTTGGTCGTCAAGCGTGCCGCAACGCGTCGATGGGGTCGAGCTGCGAGGCCTTGCGGGCAGGGTAATAACCGCTGGCGAGGCTGACCATGCCGCTCAGGGCCAATGCGACAGCGACCCAGCCCCAGGGCAAAGCAAAAGGCGCGTTGAGATACCCCGCAACCACATTGCCCACACCCACGCCGAGCAGGACCCCAACTATGCCGCCGAGGATGCCGATCAAGACCACTTCCACCAGGAATTGGGCCCGAATGGTCTTGGCTGAGGCCCCGAGTGCTTTGCGGAGTCCGATTTCACGGGTGCGTTCGGTGACGGTGACCAGCATGATGTTGGTGAGGCCGATGGAGGAGCCGAGCAGGGTGATCAGTCCGAGAAACAAGGCCGCAAGCGTCACGCTGCTCAAGCCTTCGTTGAACTGGGCAATGAGGGCGTCCGATCGCTGTATGCGGAAGCTGTCGGGCTCGCCGGGGAGGTCTCCGCGGATGGCGCGCATTTCGCCGGTGACGACTTCGGACAGTGCGCCAATGGCTTCGGGATCCGGGGCCCGCACTTGCACCGAGTAGCTGGTCCTGCGTCCCGAGAATCGGGCGCGGATTTCCCCAACGGGTAAGATGGCTTGGTTGTCCTGAGACATGCCAAACGAGGCGCCTTCCTTTTCTAAGACACCGAGCACCTGATACCGTCGGTTCCGAATGCGCACGGTTTGGTCGATCGGATTTTCAGATGGAGCGAACAGCTTGTTGATCACGTCTTGACCGAGGATGACCAAGGGGGCATTGCGCCGGACTTCCTCGGCTGTGAAGTTTCGTCCTGCACTCAAGACGTACGAGCTCATTGGCAGAAACCCTTCGTCGCCGCCGACCACCAGGACATTGGGGTCAGTTTCATTCTCGGCCGAAGAAAGGCGGCCCATCATGGTTCCACGTGCGGAAATCGACGTCGCTGCTTGCCCGGACATGGCCTTCTTCAGGGCCTGTGCTTCCGAGAATTCCAACGGGTTCGAATTGGTAAGGCGACGGCCACCAAAGGCACCGCTCTGGTTTTTCTGACTGATTTGAATGGTGCCCGCGCCCAATCCCACGAACTGGTCCAAGAGGCTGGTTTTGAGGGCTTCCGTCGCTG
>JAKMCW010000151.1 GCA_022428205.1 Flavobacteriales bacterium | reverse complement strand
TGCGGCAGATGCATTTCATTTCCATCGCTTTCTGGTTGTTTCTGCCGACGGTGCTGGTCATGTACTGGTTGCTTCAGGGCCGACTTCGGGCCCAGAACGCGCTCCTGCTGGTCGCCAGCTACTTCTTCTACGGGTGGTAGGACGTGCGTTTCCTCGCCTTGATTGTCGCTTCCACAGCCATAGACTTCGCGGTGGGCCGCCGGCTCGCCGTCACGACAGCACCAGGCGCTCGGAAGGCATGGCTGTGCCTGTCACTGGCCTTCAATCTGGGGATGCTGGTGTGGTTCAAATACGCGGGCTTTTTGGTGGACCAATGGGTGGCTGCTTGGGCCACCGTCGGGGTGGCCATGGACCCGCTCGTGCTCCTCGTGCATCCACTCCACCCGGAGTTCTATCGTCAGGTCAATGCCCAGGCTCAAGCGGACTGCGATGCTGCCATGACTCAAGCCGCCAAGCATCCCCGGGTCCACTACCTGGCCCTCGGTCGGGACAGCGTTCCCCACACTGCCTTTCGCGACTTTCACCACCTCACCTGCGAGGGCGGCGAATCCGTCGCCACCCATCTAGCCCCCCTTCTCGCCGAGCTCATCGACTGACGGTGAGGGTTGTACGTGTCACAATGGGGGAGCTTTTATGGTTCTCCTCTAGCGAATAAGCGGTACTTGACCCCAGAACTGGCGGGGCCCATTGCAGAGAGGATGGCGGTCTAGCCGGTGTTCTGGCGCTTTGGATGCCAAAATCCCATAAAAACGGATGGATTTTCTGGGCATTTGCACAACTAAAACGGCATTTAGACTGTCCTTTGTAGCGCGACATACCCATGAAGCAACTTGTCATCACCACTTCCACAACGCAGCGCGACAGCGCCGCATTGAATGCCTACCTCGCAGACGTTAACCGCAAGCCGATGATCACGGCGGCGGAAGAAGTGGACCTCGCGATACGGATTCAGCACGGAGACCAGCGTGCCCTCGACAAGCTCGTCGAAGCCAACCTGCGCTTTGTGGTGTCGGTGGCCAAGAAGTACCAGTATATCGGTCTTTCCCTCGTAGACCTGATCAACGAGGGCAACATCGGCCTGATCAAGGCCGCCCAGAAGTTTGACCACACGAAGGGCTTCAAGTTCATCTCCTACGCTGTTTGGTGGATTCGCCAGAGCATCATGGATGCCGCGTCCAAGACCGGTAAGGTGGTGCGCGTCCCCTCCAATCAAGTTGGTCAGATGCTCAAGGTCCGCTCGGCCATTGCCCACCTTGAACAGTTGCTGGAGCGCGAGCCCCAGGACTACGAGGTCGCCGACTTTATGGACATCTCTTTAGAGGCGGTGGACCAAGCGCGAAAGAACGGTTTGAAGACGGCGTCCATGGATGCCCCGGTAGGCGAAGACGACCGAGACTCCGCCGTCAAGGGTGACTTTATGCCCTCTGAGGAGCCGGCTCCCGACGCAGACCTTGACCGTGAAGACATGGCCGGCAGTGTCGAGGCCATGCTACAAAAACTGGGCAGCCGGGAGCGCGATGTGCTCCGTTGCTGCTTCGGCATCGGCATGTCACAGCCCATGACCATTGGAGAGATCAGCGAGCGCATGGAGGTTTCCCCAGAGCGGGTTCGCCAAATCCGCGACCGCGCCATCCGCTCCCTCCGCACCAGCATGCCCGCCGAGGACATGCAGGTCTGGCTCAACTGAGCCACTTCCCACCACATCTCCCTCGCGCGCATACATGTATGGGATGTGCGCCGGCGCCCAGGCGTCAACCCAATTTGTGGGGGTGGTGTCAAATTGCGTCAAGGTTGACATGGGTCGCCAATGGGACAGGAGTGGAGGGAACTTTGTCTGGCCAACAGCTCCGCGGTGGGGCTGCAGCACTTCACATCAATCCCTCCACACCATGAAGCAAGTCCACTTGCAACACATCCTCCTCGATGCTTCTGGCAGCATGCAAGACTGCCATCAGCTCACGGTATCCACGCTCAATGAGCAAATCGCGGCCTTGCATGAAGTACAGAAGCAACACCCTGATCAGGAGGTCAAATTCTCCATCTCCGACTTCAGCAATGATTACCGCATGTGGTTCGGTCCAAGGCACATAGGGGAGATTCGGAACATCAGCGAGGACCAGTATCAATTGCGGGGCTCGACCGCGCTGTATGATGGCCTCGGCACCCTCATCTCCAATACCATTGCCCATGTCGGAGAAGATGCGCCTGCCAAGGGCACTTCCGTTTCGATCATCGTGCTGACCGATGGGTATGAAAATGCGAGCCAATTTTACTCAGCTCCTGCATTGAAATTGTTGATGGAGAAGTTAACAGAAAAGGGGTGGGAATTTCGCTTCATTGGAGCGGATATAGACCCCATGGAAGTGGGGCGCTCTTTGGGTATGGATGCTGCCAGAACAGTGCGTTACAGAAAGGATCAGCTCGAAGGCAGTTCCATGTATATGGCAGATGTTGCGCGTTGTTCCATCGACGCAAAAAAAAGCCGGTATTTTTCTGCCGATTGAGGCAACCTTTTGCGGATTTTTCAGTTATATATATAGGAACATAAAACTGCCCTTGGAAGTATTCATTTATCGGACGCACGACGTCGAAGAAGATTCATTTGTAGCGTTGCTGGAGGGGGCCAATGGTCCCCTTCGGCACCTGCGTTTTTCCGACGGCCCGGGCGTGAGTCTGGAAACCGTCACCGACATAGTGCGGGCTTCGGCCAATGTGGAGGGCTTCCTCGAAACGGATGCCATTTTTGAGTGCATAGCTGAGATCCGCAAACGAGCGGATTTACATCCTGATGCTGTGATTGTATTGTTGTCCCGCATGCGCCATGCGGGCAACTGGTTCAGCCTGGGTGAAGGCAACAGTCATTTCATTCATGCCGACGATTGGAACTTGTTTACGGCGACATCATTTCGCCTTCCGGTCACGTTTCTTCTGGCCAGCAACATCATCATGCGGGGCATGTATGACACGCTGCCAGAACTCGAACGGCGCGCCCATCTAGAGCCTCGTGGATGCATCATGGACCTCTGTTTGGAGAAGAAGGACATCAGCCTGAAGATGAGGACGGCAGATGCCTGTCCTGAATGTATGGCGCGCATCCGGAGTCGCATCCGAGCGGGTCACCTCGATGCCAACGTCGTCGTGGATTGCTTTCGCCTGATGGATTTGGTCCGGCGCGATTTGATGTACAGGCGCCGCTGGCGGC
>JAKMCW010000140.1 GCA_022428205.1 Flavobacteriales bacterium | reverse complement strand
GTAGTTTTGCACCCCCGTTGAAAAATGGGGCAGTGGGCTATTTGTCCCTGAATGATTGAAAACGACGCCATTAACAAGCAATGCCGACGATCCAACAGTTGATCCGCAAAGGCCGTACGGACAAGGTTTACACCTCAAAGTCCGCTGCGCTCGACTCATGTCCCCAAAGAAGGGGCGTGTGCGTCAGGGTATATACGACCACTCCAAAGAAGCCGAACTCCGCCATGCGGAAGGTTGCGCGTGTACGCCTGACCAACGGAAATGAAGTCAATGCCTACATCGGAGGAGAGGGCCACAACCTGCAGGAGCACAGCATCGTCTTGGTGCGTGGTGGTCGTGTAAAGGACTTGCCCGGTGTCCGCTACCACATTGTACGTGGTGCACTGGACACTGCCGGTGTTGAAGGACGCAACCAGCGTCGTTCTAAGTACGGAACCAAGCGACCTAAGAAGTAAACGTCATGCGCCGTAGACAAGCAAAAAAGCATCCGCTCATCCCGGATCCACGGTTTAACGATACCGACGTCACGTACTTCGTGAACAACCTCATGCTCCAGGGCAAGAAGAGCACTGCCTTTGACATCTTCTACACCGCCATCGACAAGGTGACGGAGAAGACGGGAGAGGACGGACTCGAGCAGTGGAAGCAAGCGGTAGATGCCGTGACCCCTAACGTAGAAGTGCGCAGCCGCCGTGTTGGTGGTGCAACTTTCCAGATTCCACATCCAATCCGCGATAGCCGCAAGCGCAGCATGGCGGTCAAGTGGATCATCAGCTACGCCCGCCTCCGCAACGAAAAGACCATGGCGGACCGTCTGGCCGCTGAAATCATTGCCGCCAACAAAGGCGAGGGTGCCACTTTCAAGAAGAAGGAAGACACCCACCGGATGGCTGAAGCGAACAAAGCGTTCTCCCACTTCCGTTTCTGACCAAGACTTTATCCACCCACACCACCTCCGAAATCATGTCCAAGAGGGACCTCAATTTCACGCGCAACATTGGCATTATGGCCCACGTCGATGCTGGTAAGACCACCACGACGGAGCGCATCCTGTATTACACGGGTATCTCACACAAGATTGGTGAGGTGCACGATGGTGCAGCCACCATGGACTGGATGGAGCAGGAACAAGAGCGCGGCATCACGATCACGTCTGCTGCGACCACTTGTTTCTGGAAGTTCGAGGATCAGGATTACCGCATCAACATCATTGACACCCCAGGTCACGTAGACTTCACCGTAGAGGTGGAGCGCTCACTGCGGGTACTCGACGGTGCGGTTGGTTTGTTCTGTGCCGTGTCCGGTGTAGAGCCACAGTCTGAGACCAACTGGGGTCTCGCAGACAAGTACAAGGTCCCCCGCATCGGCTTCGTCAACAAGATGGACCGTTCCGGTGCTGACTTCTTCAATGTGCTCGAGCAGATTCGCGAGATGTTGGGCGCTAACCCTGTCCCGCTGCAAGTGCCAATCGGCGCAGAGGACGACTTCACAGGCGTTGTTGACTTGCTGACTGGCAAGGCCATGGTCTGGAACGAGGAGGACAAGGGCATGACGTTCACTGAGGTGCCTGTCCCAGACGACCTCGTCGACATTGTGGAGGAGTATCGCGGAAAGTTGGTTGAGGCTGTCGCCGAACAGGACGACACCCTCATGGAGAAGTATTTCGAGGATCCCGACAGCATCACAGAGGATGAGATGGTGTCTGCGATCCGGAAGGCGACCATCGCCATGGACATCACCCCCATGATGTGCGGAAGCGCGTTCAAGAACAAGGGTGTGCAGACCATGCTTGACGGTGTAATGCGCTATCTCCCTTCACCATACGATATCGGTGACATCGTTGGCATGAACCCCGACAATGAGGAGGAGCAAGTGGTACGCCACAGCGACCCCGAAGAGCCGTTCTCAGGATTGGCGTTTAAGATTGCCACCGACCCCTTCGTAGGTCGCTTGTGCTTCGTTCGGGCTTACTCTGGAATCCTTCCCGCCGGTTCGTACGTGAAGAACACCCGTTCTGACAAGAAGGAGCGGATCAGCCGCATCTTCCAGATGCACTCCAACAAGCAGAACCCCATCGACCGGCTCGAAGCTGGTGACATTGGTGCTGTTGTTGGATTTAAGGACATTCGTACTGGTGACACCCTGTGCTCAGAAGGTCATCCCATTACGTTGGAGAGCATGACGTTCCCCGACCCCGTTATCGGTATTGCCATTGAGCCTAAGTCTCAAGCAGACATCGATAAGTTGGGCAACGGCCTCGCCAAGCTTTCTGAGGAGGATCCAACCTTCCGCGTTCA
>JAKMCW010000123.1 GCA_022428205.1 Flavobacteriales bacterium | reverse complement strand
AGGCTCTTCGGGTTCCGGTGCCGCTACTTGTCGAGTGGGGTCTAACCGGCGGGGGCCGAGGTACACTACCTTAGCCTCGCCGAACAGCTTCCGAATGTCATCAACATAGGCGGCGAGCTGCGGCTCCGCCGCACGGTTGCTCTCCCGTGCAGAAGCTTCTGAAACTGTCTCAAATTTTATACGGAATTTTTGATGCACTATCCAGCAAGACCCAAGAGGCACGCAGTCAGATGTATAACCTAGAGCCACTGCTTTTGCTGCCCCTCAAAGGGCAAAGCAAAAGCCTGTTTGCTAGTCGACTGAAACAAACATAGCGAAGCGTATGTTTGTGTAACGAACTACTACCTACGAACCAGTTATCTATATAGGGGCACAGTTCAAAAAACGTGTCAATAGTTTACAGTTTTTCCCCCCTAGTTGACACTCTGGTGTTGCGGACAAGTCACGAAAATAAATGCACAGGGTAGCGAAACCGCCCAGCTAGCTATTCCAAAAGGACACTAGCGATAAACCCTGCAATTCGTCGAGCCGTTTGCTCCGCCAGACGCTCCCCCGGAGCGTCCAGCTCCTACTGTTACGCCAGACGCTCCCCCGGAGCGTCCAGCTTCTAGCGTGCGCGCGCCCCTCCCCTCCCTTGGGGGGGGTCGGCACGCGATCCACAGCGTTTTTGCTTGCTTGTGTGAAAAGGTGTAAATAAAGTGTACACCAACAAGCAGGAACGAAGCTCTTGGCCAAGCGCGAACTTTCTGACGATGAAAAGGAGTGGCTACGTGTTCATGTTGCAGACCCATTACCGGAGCAAGCCAGCCACCTCGGCGTCTGCACAGACACGGTCAAGCGCCTGCACGTTGCCCTTGGCCTCCGTCAATATCCGGGTGCCAAATTCCAGCCACGCAAGCCAGCCTACTGGCAGCGCCCATGCATGGGTTGCGGCACAACCAAGCGCCGTCCACGCAACTACTACTTCTGCTCCAAGTGCAGGCAGTCGTTAGATGGTTGAGAGAAAAGAACCAGAAGCATGGGGGTGGCTCGATCATGCCTCTTAGTGGTGTCGACAGGAAGCGCAAAGGCTCGAAGTTCGAAAACGAACTAGCCGCCTACTTCAACGAGGTCTGCGGCATCAACTGCCACCGCACGCCTCTATCAGGCGGCGGACGTGGCGAAGCCCTACCCGACCTAACTGGCACACCCGGCCTAGCCATTGAGGCCAAGCGCCACGAGCGCCTGTCTGTCGACACGTGGATGCAGCAAGCGCGCAAGAACTGCGGCCTCGACCGGCCCGTCGTCATCAACAGAAAAAGCCGCCAGCCCACGCACGACAGCTACGTCGTCCTCTACCTGCAAGACTTCGCGGACCTCTACCAAGGCTGGTTGGCCCACAACGGCTACGTCACGGGAGGCAACGATGAAGCTTAACGAAAAACTCGTCACGGAGTTACGCGCCACGCTGATAGAGATCGACGACCCTTTGGCCGTCGTTGTCTTCGTGATCAGTGAGACGGACGACGACACCGAAAGCCAAGTCAAAGTCATCGCCAACATCCCCACGGGCGCGGCGGCGGAAGTCCAGCAGCTCATCAACGGGGCGATGGACGAAGTCGTGGCCTCTCGCGATGAGCCGGAAGAAGAGCTGGCCTTCGATGATAAGTTGGCCCTCAGTCTTTGCGACACCTTTGCTGACGGCCTCAGCGACCGCCAGCAGGCGCTGTGGGATTTCAACGAGGACGCCATCGAGCTTTGCGACGCCTTCGTCGACGCCAACTTATGCCGCAAAGAGCTGCACGATTGGTACGAGCCGTTCCGTTCGTTCCTAGACAGTCAACCTTTCGACGTCACGCCTGCTCTCACCCGGTTAGCAGACCGTGGCCGCACCACCGACTCGCAAGAAATCGCCTCGATGTGGACGGTTGCCGTGTGCTGCTTCACGCCCATAGACCACCGAGATCCACCGGCCACCATCTCGGAGGGCATTGAGGAGATGGCCACCCACCACATCGCATGGTTCTTCAAGACCATCCGCGACAAGGCGGAGGCCCACTGATGCGCCTAGTCCTCACAGCCACCATCATCCTGCTCGGCACCCTATTCTTCGCCCAGCACGCCCGTTCCATGAACATCGTCACGCCGCGCGACAGTTTCCTGCACTCCATACAGGAGGCGCGCGGGCAACCAACTCACACGTTCTGGTTCTACATCGCGGGCATCATCTCGGGCACCAACGCCACCAGCCTTATCCTCACTGGCCACCCGGCCATCTGCAACGCCCACCCGTTCGAGCAGCACGACAAGACCGAAGAAGTCCTCATGCGTTGGCTTCTCATCCACGACCTGATGGACAACCCGGACATCGTCCTTGAGGTGGCCATCCCACTAGCCTTCCGCGAGGCCTACCCCTGCTCCACCTTACAAGCGCAGCGCCAGTCGTCCTCCCACGGCGCGCGCCTAGCCCCCGCCCGACATCTCCTCCCTGTCGGACGGGGGCGCACGTCCGCATGACACTGACCCCCAAGCAAGTCCACGAGATCCGGGAGCGCCGCGCTTCGGGTGATCTGGTCAAGGTTTTGGCCCACGACTTCGGTGTCAGCCACAGCACCATCAGCGACGTCACCTACGGGCGCACCTACAGCTACGTCCACGGCGCCCTTCCCAAGCCGCCCGGACCCAGACCTGTCACGCCAGAGGAGGCTGCCCAAATGCGCGGCTTCATCGCATCAGGCGGCAGCACAGCGGAGTGCATGCACAAGTTTGGCCGCATGCGCGAAACAGTCCTCAAGCACGCCGTGCCCTAGCGGGACGACACCTTTTTGGCCCCCCACTATCATGCGCGCAACTCAACCAGTCGAGACGTTCCATGGTAGACACCCCGCCGATTCCCACCGCCCGCATCGGCCAGCTTTTTGCAAGCCCCAGCGACGACAGCCGCATGTTTCCTGTCGCCTACAGCGAGGCGAAGGAGGCCAACACCCTTGGCCTCAAGTTCGCAGGCAACAACTCAGCCCCGCCAGCCAGCATTCGCCACTACAACCCCGGCGCCGTAGGCGAGCGCTCCGACGGCGGCCACAAGCTCCTTGGCGCCACTTCCATGGCCGACCTACCCGGCAACGACGGCAACGCTCTCTCCACGCCAGCCTTCGACAGTCCCGCCGACGGCGTGGCCTACTACGGCTACTTCATCCAAGCCCGTGTCGGCGACCAGCCCACCATCGACAAGATCATGAAGGCCTACGCCACTGGCCACCCAGACGCCTACAAGCAGTACATCAAATCCCAGACAGGCCTCGACACCACTGAAGTCCTAGACGACGACCAGCTCGCCTCCGTCGCCCGTGCCATGTTCGAGTGGGAGAGTGGTGGCACCCAGCCCTACTCCACTAACGCGCAAGCCCTCACCCAGATGCTCAACAACGTGGACATCAAGGCCCAGATCCAGCGTGGCCGTACAGCCCACAAGACGCAAGCTGGCCCCAACGGCAACACGTCTGCCAACGACAGCATCGGCGCTTCGCTAACCAAGGAGGCTCTCAACCGCCGAGCTTTCAGCGAGGGTCTTGGCCTCAACATCGATACGTCCGCAGCGACCATGGCCCGGCGCGTCGCCCAAGAAAAAAGGCGCCTGCTTGCTCAGCCGACGCCCCAGTTTAAGATCAGGTATTGACGGGTTAAACTTACTCGCCCCTACGCAGCTTCCCTACCAGCCACTGCCCAGCCTCACCCTCTGGTGTGGCCCCGTCGATGACATCCACAGCAGCCTCCAGCGCCTCGTCCCTGATTGGCCCCGGCAGATGCTCAAGAGCATCATGCAGCAGCGCTATGCCGGAACATAAATCGAACATCGCCGGAGAAACCCCGAATACAGTTGCGTCTTCTTTGGCATTGTCTTTAATCATTCAGTCGTCCTCACTTTTAGTGCGGTCGTGACACCGTGCGTGTCGGGGCGGTTTTGCTGTGGTTGGTTGGCCGCCCCACCGACAACCGTCAATATGTCGGTGCGTTATTTGAACAACACACTTACGCGCTTTTCAACACCGTTTTTTAACTACGACGGAACTCCACAACATGGCCCAACTCCACAAGAAAACCCCACATTTCTCCAGCCAAAGTCACTAGCAATAAAGCGGGTGATGATCGCAAGAAGCCTGAAAAACCATTAGCTTCCAGCACCTTAGCGACATACCCCCAACAAATCCACCCCACACTATTGACGATATTCACTCCACACATTAGGTGTAAAAAGTGTTGAACGGGGTAAACTCTTTCAACATTCCTACACCAACTCGGAGGAAAACGCATGCCAGCCAACCACCTAGAGCATGTCTATAAGTCCAAGACCGGCACCTACACAGCCCGTCTCCGCGTCCCAGCTGACGTCCAACGCATCATCAAGAAGACCGAGCTGCATCAATCTCTACGCACCAAGAACAAGACGGAAGCTGCGGCGCTGGCCCCTGCCATCATCCGCCAGCTCCAGAATGAGATTGAGCTGGCCCGCAGCATTCCCAGTAAGACTGAAGGGGGCACCCCACTTCTCGACGCTGCCGACCATCTCCCCACCCCCCACTACCGTCTCGTCCTGCGCGACCTCGCCAACCACAGTGGCTGCGACCAGATCGAACAGCTCACTTACGAGGCATGGCAGCGCTGGTGCTACCATCGAGAAGACTTGGTTCCAAAGCGCTCAGTCTACACCCTCCGCAACGAGGTTACTCTAGTCCGCACGGCCATCCTCAAAACGATGGCCGCCCGACGCCTGCCCTTCGACCAGCAGATTTTGGCCACGCCCAAGTGGCGTCCACCAACCCGAGAAGAACGCCGCGCCCGTCAACAAGCCAACAGTCCCTACACCCTCGCACGCTGGCAACAGCTCTACGACGCCATGGACCGCAACACGCCCATCCAACGGGCATCCTGCGCCATCTTCGCGCTCGGCCTGTTCACGGGTGCCCGTATTTCGGAGATTGCCAACATGCAGCACGACCACATCACCGACGGCCTGTGGTCCATTCCCCGTTCAAAGAATCTAGCAGGCGAGCGCGTGATCCCTTTGATCCCTTTGGCCCAACACGTCATCGCCAGCCAGCCAGCCCACTTAGACGGCTACATTTTCCCGCGCATCCATTTAGATTGGAAGACGCAAGCCAACCGCTTCAGCGCCCGCGTCAACCACTACCTCACACGAGCTGGAGCCTTGGCCTATGAGACCATGCACTCGACCCGCTCCACGTTCCGCACGCTGGTCCCTCGCTGCGCGCCATCACCTGAAGGCACCGTCGACATGCTTATGGGCCACTCACCCAACCGCCACGTCAGCGCCACCTACTACCGCGCCACCCTCGAGGACTGCATTCAGCTCATGAGCCACTACCGGCCCGAAGTGCGCGTAGATTAACGTGCCGCCGTGCCTCCTTGGCCCACGCCTTAACGTCATCAGGGGCAAACATATATTTGCCCCTGATTTTTCGACCCGGTAGCCCCTGCTCCAACCGCAGCCGGTTCACCGTCCTGATGCTACCGATGCCCAGCGCAGCACACACGTCCCTCGACGTCATCAGGTCGCCATCGATGGCCACCACCGGCTTCAGCTCTTCGGCCAGCTCCAACGTGCCACCCGACATCAGATAGGCGTACTTCAAGTCGGCCAGCGCAACTTTGCTACGCCGTTCTTCGGGCGTCATATGTTCCCACAGCACACTCATTTCAGCGCCGCCCGAACAACCTCCGACCGGACACCCAACGCCTGTGCCAGCTCGGTCAGCTCACCATCGCTCGCCGACCTCAGGCCATCAGCCACCCGGCGCTTCAGCTCGTCAGCACGCCGATCCCGGCCCAGCTCCACAAACAAGCCACGCCCGTCCAGCAGCGCCGACACACGCTCCAACGTCACCCGAGCCGTTGGCCCCAGCGCCTCGTCACTATCCATTAATTCGCGCAGCATGTTGGCTGCCACAAGATTAGTTTGCATAGCAAAACACCCCTGCAAGTTGTCCTGCAAGGGTGTCAAAAAAATGTACACTCGTCAAGCCAACTACTCGGTCACGAGCAGCCCCGGCTTCACGGGTGCAATCAACGACCGCATTTCGTCCTCAACCTCGACATCCGTCTCAATCATGTACGTCCTGCCGAAGCCACCAGTCGCGGCCATATACTCTTGGTCGGTGCCCTGTGCCAAAAACTTTTGGCCCATGACCCTAAGCTCACCACGCTTGGTGACGCCCATTTTCTTCCCGACCTGCCTTAAGTGGGTCTTCACGGTCTCAGCCGATATGCCACCCATGATCCTCGCTGTGATCCCGGTGTCCAAACCGTAGACCAAGCTCTGCAAAGCCGCGTGCTGCCTAGCCGTCAGCGCGGTCAGCTCAGGCACTTCTGCCCCAGCCAATCCGCCCCGACCTTTGGCCTCCATCCGCAAAACAACTTGCGTCAGTCCTTCGACAGCTACACGAAGGCTTTGCAGTTCGCGGACAACCTCATCGTTATCCATATGCACCTCCTATGCTCGTGCCACATTACACCGGCACGCAATTACAGCATGTCAAAAAACTTTACAACCCGCAAGTTTTTAACATGTGAACAAGTTCACAGCCTCAGCACAGCTGCCCTGCTGTCCTCTGTCGCCACGTGACTGTACCGCATGACCATGGCCAACGAACTGTGCCCCAACATGTCCGCAATCACACGCAAGCTCACGCCCTGTCTCACCAGCTCACTAGCAAACGTGTGTCTGGCATCGTGCGGTTTAAAGTCGGTCATGCCCAGCCCCACCACAACTGGCCACCAGCGCTGGCCAAACGCTCCGGGGGCCCACTCCCGACCAGACGGCGCAGGAAAGACCCGCTGCTGATCCTCGGTGCCCTCGATATGCTCCCACACCCGATCATGCAGGGGCACAACCCGGTGCCTCATACCCCGGCCACCCTTCAAGGTGCCCAAGTTAATCGTGCGGTCGTCATAGTCTACCTGCCTTGGCGTCAAGGTGATCAGCTCACCCT
>JAKMCW010000113.1 GCA_022428205.1 Flavobacteriales bacterium | reverse complement strand
ATTAGGATCGGGGTCACAATCGTCGGAGTACTCGATGGTACCATATCCAATGGCATCAGGACTCAGGTCCGCTTCGCAGTGATCGTCGAGGTAAACCGTAGTGGTCGTTGGACCACCTCCGCTTCCTTCGACCGTGAACTCCATGGACACCATGTTTCCACCAGTGAAGTCAAGTGATCCTTCTGCACCACCTGAGATAACCAAGGCATCCTCACCAGTTGCGGGATCCCAGGCCCAGCCGTCACCCCAAGCATCGAGCAAGGTGATGGTGTAAACGCCAGGTTCGAGGGTCAGGGTCTCAGTCACCGTAGCACTGTTGGGGAAGTAACCCAGCGCATAGTTGACGATTTCAACACCATCGCTATCGGTGATGCTGGCACCAGCTTCATCCGTTCCGTATTCATCCAGCGTAAACGTGAAGGACACATCAGCCGCTGTTGGTGGAGCTTCCACCGTGAATTCGAGGGACACCATGTTTCCATCAGTGAAGTCAAGTGATCCTTCTGCACCACCAGCGATGACCAAGGCATCCAAACCGGTAGCAGGGTCCCATGCCCATCCGTCGCCCCAACCGTCCAGCAGGGTGATGGTGTAAACGCCGGGATCAAGGGACAAGGTCTCAGTGACCGTGCCACCTGCAGGGAAGTAACCCAAGCCGTAGTTGGCGACCTCAACACCCTCGCTGTCTACGATGTTGGCACCAGCCTCTTCGTCACTGTATTCATCCAGCGTAAACGTGAAGCTGACCTCAGCAGGACCACCACCCGTAGAAATACCTGGAGCTTCAATGCTCACAACAGGTGCCACAATGTCGTATGTGGGGATGTACTGAATGGCCTCCTCCGACATGTTGCCAGACTCGTCATAGGCCACCCAATGGCGGACCCAAGTACCAGGGCAAGAACCAGACGTGAGGTATGCACTCACAACTTCGTAGGTGATGTCGCTCTCGCAGCCGTCAGTAGCACTCACTGGCATGAAGGTCACGTCAAACGGATCTCCCATGGATGAACAAGAGATAGAAGCAGGGTACAACTCAGCCGGGTCATCCGACATCGTAGGCGCATCCTCATCCGTAAAGGAGATGATCTGATCGCATTCCTGTGTGGTAGCGTTTCCGCAGTTGTCAGTCGCTGTTACCGTGAACGTACGGGTGATGATGAAGTCTCCCTCGTTTTCTTCGATAACATCGCTGTAGGTGTAACTCACGTCCACATCGGCGTCACAGTTGTCGCTGACCGACCAAGTTGGCTCGCCATTGGTGTCTGTAGACACCTGCATGCTAGCCGCCGTGGCTGCGTCGACTTCCGTGACTTCGAAGGTGGCGTAGTAGGAGCCGCCATCGGTCCAAGCATAAACGCTGTCGGCACCGCCACCGGTGACGGTGAGGGCATCCGATCCGTCCACACCACCGAACACTGGGCCGTCTCCGAAGGAGTCACCGGCGAACATCTCGTAGATGCCCGGAGCCAGTTCAAGGTTAATCTCGTATCCGTATCCGTATTGGGTAACGTCGCTGCCGTCAGCAGCACCCGTTCCTGGACCACCGGCTCCCCAGAAGGTGAAGTCGACTGGCACTGAGGGAGCGATGCTCCAGAAGACAGTGTTACCAGCAGGATCGAGAATGTAGAATGCTGTCTCGGTCGGAGCATACGAATCCAAGTGGTACAACAAGTTCACGGAAGCCTGCGGGCCACCGAGGAAGCACTCGTTCGGGTGTGGGAAGTCAGCTGGACAATCAATGCTCAAGTCAGGAGCCTGCGTGTCGAGCACCGTGATGGTCTGGGTCTGCGTGTGGCTGTTGCCCGCGCAATCGACCGTCGTCCAGGTGCGCTCCAGCGTGTAGCTGTCTGCACAGTCACCGTCGGTGCGAACTTCTCCGTCGTAAGTGGTGCTTGGAGCACCGTCACAGTTGTCACTGACACCCAAGCTGGCAATCGTAGCCACAGCTGGAACTGCGTCACACTCCACATCCACCACGTCTGCGGGGAATGAAGTGAACTCAGGAGCTGTTGAGTCATCAATGGTAATGTCTTGAATGTGCTGAGCGAGATTCTCATCACAATCGTAGACGCTGTAGGTACGGCGAATGACATACTCCTGATCACAAGCACTAGAGAGGATAACATCCTCGTAGGTGACCGTGATGTCGGCATCGCAGTTGTCCATCGCCTCAGCGTGGAGACCGTCGCCAGGTGCATATACAGGTACTGCGTATCCGTCGACATCGCCCGTGAGGGAAGCGTCGTTGCACTCCAACGTCAAATCAGCAGGTGCCAATGTGAACATAGGAGCAGTTTCGTCAACCGTCACCACAATCTGCTGGATGGAGGTGCTGTTGCCGCACATGTCATAGGCGGTGTAGTCGATGATGTAGTCGTCGGTACAAGCGCTTGAGAGCGGCGTGCACTCAACGTCCACGTGGCTCATCTCACAGTTATCAGTAACCGAAGCCAGCCCGATGCTATTGAGGTACTCGTAAGAGCAGTCTCCCCAGAGGTCGCACTCGATGGTGTCAACCTGGAGGTAGCTGAAGCTTGGAGCAATTTGATCCTGAATGTCAATGCGCTGATTGTCACTAACGGCCATGGAGTTGCCACAGCTATCGGTAGCAATAGCCGTCCAAGAACGGATGATGCTGTAGCAACCGGTGCTGACGCTATCGACAATATTGTCGGTGTAGTCCAAGCCGGTAGCAGCCAAATCACAGTTGTCAGAGTATGTGGTCGCAGCCGTTCCCGTGTTGCTTGGGTCGAGGTCTACGTAACACAGTCCATTTACGTTGAGCGTGATGTCAGCAGGTGCATCCACCGTGACTTCTGGCTGCGTATTGTCTTCGATTGTGATGGTCTGTACGTGGTAAGCTTGGTTGCCGAAGCAGTCCGTAGCCACCCAAGTACGGGTCAACACACGGCAGCTGCTGGCCGTGTAAGAAGCCGTTGTTTCTCCAACAAGCTCGACGCAGACAAACACATCGTCTCCGTCAGCGAAGCCGCTCGTGTTGGGGTCGAAGCCAGCGGCACAACCGTACTCACTGTCATCGCAATTGTCCGTGAAGAGCACCACTTCATCAGCAGCGAGGTTGTCGAGCAACCACTGGTCGCTCACGGCGCAATCCAAGGTGATGTCATCTCCTCCAGACAGATAGACTGGTGCAGTTACATCGTTGCGGTCAACCGTCTGAATGTTGAGTTGAGCAATGTTGCAGAGCTCGTCGAACGCGACGTAGTGGAACTCAACAAATTCGCCGTCCTGGCAATCCGTAGCGTAGTCCACGGTAGGATCGAGGGTAGAGATGATGTCACCGGCTTGACCGAATGCAGGCTCACCTGCAATGGCACCGCTCCAGCTGAACCAGCCTGAGAAGCCATTGGCATCACAGTTGTGGTTGTTGGCACCGTCACCCAACTGGTAGCCGAAGTACTGGCTGGCTGGCTGGTGGTTGAAACGCAAGAGCGTTCCGAACTGCCAATCTCCACGACCCGTAGCATAGCTCATGTCGTCATTGAGGACGTACATGGTCCATTCGTCTGTGTTGACTTCACAACCGTAGTCATTCTTGAAGCCTCCGCCCCAAGCGTCACCTGCCGTGCGGCCATCGAAGTAGAAGTGGATGTCCAAACCACGGTTACCGTCGTTCATGTCCATCACAGCACCTTCCAAGAGGGCCGTTCCGTTTTCGTACTGCGTCAGGGTAACACCTCCTGCAGCTACATCTTCTACGAAGTAAGTCGCTTGACCCATGTCTCCGTCGATGTCATAGAACTGCAACAGGGCGTCAATACCATTGTTGAAGTTGGCATCATCACCAGCACTCAGAACGTTCCAAGTTTGGCTGGTACCGCCGCCGTTCTCAGCCTGATTGCGTCCGTCGAACTGCAACTTGGTGCTGTGCACGGCATCAATCTCAAGCTCTGAGCATGCGAAAGCCGCAACATCAGAAGCAGCCATGGCCGCATCCAACTCAGACTCGCACTCCACAGAGTAGTCTGCAATGCTTCCAGTCATCTCCAACTCCGTGCAACCGAGGCATGGGTCAGCAGATGCAAGGGCGATCACTCCTCCGAGCGTGTACACCTTACTGCCGCTATCGAAGCTATATGCTCCATCAATCACGGAGTACATGTCTCCACTGATCAACGACTGGATGGCACGGTTGCCCGCTCCGTCATCGCTGTACTGGAAGATCTCACCGTACCAGTTGGTGATTTGATCACCGTTCTCCAAGGCATCACAGAAGCCCAAGAACACGTGTCCTGCAAGCAGGTCACCAATCACCTCCTGGCTCAAGGCCTCGAGGTTGTAGCCTGCAGAAGACCATGCGCCGTCAGTAGGGAGGAACAGTGTTCCACAGCTCGCAGCTTGCGTGCAGGCGGCACATTGTCCCCAAGTGTCGTTGATGTCACCTGAACCTACTTCCCACAAGCGGTTAGCATAGCTGAAGTAGTCCGTGATGGGGGCGCAAGCGCCATTCAAGTAGTCGTCGTATCCATCATCATACAAGAGGTCGGCTCCAAAGTCGAGAAGGTCCTCGTATTCACCGTTGATGACCCACTTGTACTCCATGTTGTCACCAGGAGCGGGATCGAACACGACCTGCCAGATTCCTTCAGAAACCTCAGCAGCCTCAGGACCACCATTGGGGTCCCAACCCCACCATGGTCCGCTGATGCGCACTGAAGTCACATCTGCAATGCCACTGCAGCTCAAGTCGAGCGTGGCGACCATTCCGGTCATTTGACCACCGATACCGAGATCAAATCCAATTCCCAATCCGTCAAACGCATCAGAGAAGTTCGAAGAACCACCGCCTCCGGTGATCACCAAGTCTGAAATGATGCTGATGGTGGAATCGAGCTCGTCTCCACTGACCTCATTGATGATGTCGAGCACCTCATCAAGATCCTCGTCTTCGTCACAGGTTCCGTCGCCGTCGGCGTCGTTCAAGCATACATTGTCACAGTCGACATTGCTGACTCCGTAGAGGTCAATGGGATACTGGCAAGTGCCGTCCTCGTTGTTGGCCTGGGCGAAGTAGTTACAGGCCTCGGCATCAGTACAACCGCTGATGATACAAGTGCCATCGTCGATGTCGGCACCGGTGTAGTAGTTGTCAGCGATTGGATCGGTACAACCTGTGCAGCTGGAATCGTCGTCCGTAGCTGCAGCATCGTAGTTGTTGGCGAGCTCGTCGGTACAACCGGGGATCTCGTCCTCGTCACACACACCGTCACCGTCCGTGTCATTGTAGCAATTGCCATCGCAATCGAGGTTGGTGATGCCGTTGTTCAC
>JAKMCW010000109.1 GCA_022428205.1 Flavobacteriales bacterium | reverse complement strand
GATTATGAAAGCTGCGAACCCTCTGGAATTCCAGCAGATGAGGATGCCAACACTTCTCAAATACGCATCACCACTACCACAGATTTCTACCAAGACAATTTTGGTTCTCTGACATCTACCGCCATTCAAACCTCATTGCTCAGCTTCTTTCCTGAGCTGATTTATGACAGCTACGTGACCATTGGCCACACACCAGAAATGGGCCCTGCGGCCGCCTCAGTCAGCACCATCAACAGCCCCAACCAAAACTGGGGCGCCAATTTCGAAGCAGGTGGTGACCTGATCATGGACGACATCATTGGAGGCCTTTGGTTCATCTACAACGATGGCAACGACCAAGGCGTTCCTGATGCAAACGGGCGGGTTTTGATTGCCCAACTCACCACTGACGGTGAAGTTGCAGTGGAATTGTCCGGCCAATTCTTTCCCGATTTCGGAACGGGCCTCAATGGGGAAGCAGATGGCACCTCGGGCCAGCTCTTTGTGACCACTTTAGGCCCTACCTGTCCAAACGATCCAAACGCAGGGTGCACCTATCCAGGAACCAATCTCGATTGCGACGGAAACTGCCTGAATGACGAGGATACCGACGGTGTATGTGACGAAGTAGACCCCTGTGTTGGGACCCTCGACGACTGCAATGTCTGCAACGGACCTGGCGCTGTGTATACATGCGGTTGTGCTGACATTCCCGCCGGGAACTGTGACTGCGATGGCAATCAACTCGATGCCCTCAACGTCTGCGGCGGAAGCTGTGCAGCAGACGAAGACAATGACGGCATCTGTGATGATGTTGACGACTGTGTGGGGGCCTACGATGCCTGCAACGTCTGCAATGGGCCTGGCGCCACCTATGATTGCGGGTGTACGCCAATCCCCGCTGGCGACTGTGACTGCGACGGTAATACTTTGGATGCCCTCGACGTATGTGGCGGAAGTTGCACCGCAGATGAGGACAATGATGGCGTCTGTGATGATGTCGACCCTTGTGTAGGCACCTATGATGCCCTTGGGGTGTGCAACGGCAACTGTGAATCCGATGAAGACAATGACGGCATCTGTGACGATGTCGACCCCTGCGTCGGTGCTTATGATGCCATTGGGGTGTGTAACGGCAACTGTCCGGAAGACTTGGACCAAGATGGTGTTTGCGACAACGCCGAAATCCCAGGGTGCACGGACCCCAATGCCTGTAACTACGACGTCAACGCCACTGATGATGACGGCAGCTGCACCACATTCGATTCGATTTTTGTGTGCGGTGGTGACTGCACAGAAGACGACGACGACGACGGAATCTGTGATGATGTTGACCCCTGCATTGGCGAATACGATGCTTGCAACGTGTGCAATGGTCCGGGTGCTGTGTATGAATGTGGTTGCACCGACATTCCAGCAGGAGATTGCGACTGCAACGGCAACACATTGGATGCTGTGGGTGTGTGCGGAGGCTCCTGCACAGAAGACGTAGACGGCGACAATATTTGCGACGATGTAGACGACTGCGTGGGCACCCTTGACGGCTGTGGCATTTGCAACGGCCCCGGATTGGTATACCAATGCGGTTGCGCCAACATTCCCACCGGAGATTGCGACTGCGACGGAAACCAATTGGACGCCATTGGGGTGTGCGGTGGTAGCTGCTCGGCAGACGTGAACCAAAATGGCATCTGCGATGACGTGGAAGACCTATTGGACACCCCAGGCTGCACCGATGATGAAGCCTGCAACTATGCACCTTGCGCAACGGTCAATGACGACAGCTGCTTGTATGATGACGCCCTCGGGGTGTGCGGTGGATCCTGCACTGCCGATACCGACGGTGACGGCGTCTGTGATTCCGAAGAAGTGGACGGATGTACCAACAGCTATGCCTGCAATTACAACCCCGCTGCCACCGACGACGATGGCTCTTGCCTGACCGCCGATGTCCTCGGTGAATGCGGTGGATCCTGCTCGGCCGACGCCGATGGAGACGGCATCTGCGATGATGTCGACACCTGTGTCGGAACCCTCGATGCCTGCAACGTGTGCAACGGTCCTGGCGACATCTACGACTGCGGGTGTGCGGACATCCCCGCCGGAGACTGCGACTGTAATGGCAACCAAACCGACGCCCTCGGGGTGTGCGGTGGAACCTGCACTGCCGACACCGACGGTGACGGCGTCTGTGATTCCGAAGAGGTGGACGGATGTACCAACAGCTACGCATGCAACTACAACCCCGCTGCCACCGACGACGATGGCTCTTGCCTGACCGCCGATGTCCTCGGAGAATGCGGTGGATCCTGCTCGGCCGACGCCGATGGAGACGGCATCTGCGATGATGTCGATACCTGTGTCGGAACCCTCGATGCCTGCAACGTGTGCAACGGACCTGGCGACATCTACGACTGCGGGTGTGCAGACATCCCCGCCGGAG
>JAKMCW010000101.1 GCA_022428205.1 Flavobacteriales bacterium | reverse complement strand
TGGATTCTCCAGCTTTAAACCCAAGAGACTCCATAACCAAAGTGTAGGTGTCTTCCCAGAGTTTGCCGGCGTCCCTGGTTCCATAAACACAGCGGACCTGACGGGCCACTGTGTCAGGGGGTAATCCCATTTCTTTAGGCAACCTCATATATATTGCCCGTTCTGGAATAGCATTGAAGTACGCTTTACGCACATCGATGAAGCTAATCCTCAGGGGCCTGCCGAACCTTTGCCTTTCCGAAACGTACCTGCTGAATAGGATACGCTTGCCTTCTAGTGGTGGGGTGCTTGCCGAGAAGGCGTCGTTGCGATTGCCCTGGTTGAGTTCACAGCCTACCAGACGAGCTCTCACATCGGGGTTCGCCGAGTCGCCTTTGTTGCATAGCACCCATCTTGACCGCACCAATATGTAGTCAGGGACTCGTTTCATCTCGTCGATTGTCGACAACTGCCAAACCTTGCTGTTAAAGTAGTTGAGCTCGTCTTCAATCGCAGGGCGGATGAGGTGCGGGGCTAAGGTCTCGCCAGTATACTCATCCATGTTGCGGCTCTTGAAGTTGGACTCCTCGTACGTGATAGGTACGGAGCCCTTCTTCCCGAACTTAGGGACGCTCGAATGCGTCGGCGGCCCAAAGTCCACTTTCTCAGCCTGAGGAGTGTACACGGGCATGGCATTGATCTGGTCTCGGCAGCCGGCGGATTGTGCATCGGCCTCTGCTTGAAGAGTGACACCTCTGAGGATGGATCTGACCAATTTAGAAGGATACATAGCCGCATCCTTGCATCGTCCTCCAACGAGAGGTTGGTGGATGTGGTCCTTCGAGCACCGACGAGAAAGCTGCTCGGCCATAATCTCTGAGTTAGTGAGGAACCTCGTAGGTTTGAGCGCCGGGAGCAATTTCTCGGGGTCCTCAGCCGAAGGAGTTGTCAGACCATAGGCACATTGATCGGCGGTGACCACATAGGTCTTCGCCCGGCTGTTCATGATCTTCTCGATGGGCTCTTCCTTCCAAGACATTGCTGTCGCCGGCTGTTCGTGGAGGAAGTATTTGCCTCGCCGGATCTGGTCCTCGTACAGGCTGGCAACGAAGGCGAGGTGAATGCGGCCTTCCTCAAGCTTTTCTCGCACGGCTTCAGCGTCCATTTTCTTGTAGTTGAGCCCATAGTTCCAAATGGAAAACGCTGTGCATGGAGGGGCCCCAATCAACCAATCGGGGTCCAGCTTCTTGACAAGACGACGGGCTTCACGCCTGTCACTGGCCTTCCGAAAATCCCACGGCTCTCCACTGGGTTTTGGAGATCGAAGGTCTAGTGATGCGAGCCCGTCAATGTTCAGGTTACGGCGGTGGGCATTCGCATAATCAGTGATAGACTTGCCATATGCTTCGACAAATGTGCTGCGATTCTTGAGGGCCATCATCTGATGGGCAGTCTCCTTAGCCAGTGCGGGCTGTACGCCTGCCTGGATGAGCGCGTCAAGCATGGCATTTTCGTTGGCCTCCTGAGTGTCCATGTGCTCAGCGTCATCTTCGAAGTCCATGAATAAGTCTGCAACCGCATCATCGGCCATCGGCTCGGAGTCAAGGGCAATATGAACTGCCTCGTCCATCTGGTTCGCTTCTTCGTCTCGCGCATCAGCTGGATCCTGAGGCAGTGGTTCGACTTCAAGCAAGGGCGGGGGTGTCAGTGGCGCCCCCTCCTTATCGACCTGGTTAGCATGGAAGCTTGGAGATGAATCATGGTCTTCAAACAAGTGCCTCACAGCCCTCCACTTGGGATGGTTAGTCTCCTTATAGTGAAGGTAAATCCTGACTCGGCATTGGTCGTTGTGAGGCTTGGAGGAGATCATCTTGCCAGCTCGGAGGTCTGAGCACTTGGGGCAATCGTCCGAATATCCGAACTGATCAAGATCCTTTTGAGTGATTCTCAATTGTCGATCGAGCTTGCGCACTTCGGGTTGGTCAAAAGTGTCCTTCACAGAATCTTCAGGATGGTGCTGGTCGGCGTTGAGGTGAGGTTCCATAAGCTCCTCGACCTCTGCGTCGCTCTCTGTGTTGGACTTTGGCCTGAGCTTAAACGGAGTCCCTTTAACTCCCAGGATAGCTGTTTTGGACCAGCGACTTGGCTCAATGACTCGGACAATGGAGCGAGCCTTAATCACATCGCCATTGGAGGAGGCTACCAGGGCCTCATTGGAGTTCTGGTGATTACCTACAAAAGTGCCCAATCTCCACCGAAGGCTCATTTTGGATCTGAGACGCTTGGGCACATAGTAGAACACCTGCTCTCCAAATTCGACAGCTCGTCCTCTGAACCTCTGACCATGCAAGTTCTGATAAGGGGTCGAGCCATCTTCAGTGCACACATATCTGTTGTACACCGAAGCTGCATGTTCCACGAGCCAGAAGAAGATTGGCGAGTCGCATGGAACTCGGGCATCGATGCGGGACTCTAAGGCGCACTTGTAAGTGCGGACGAGGTCTTGAACACGAAGAACGGTGCTCTCTGCCCGTCCATTGGATTGACTCTCGCCCACGGCTGAGCAATCTGGAACTGCCTGCTCAAGTTGGGCCTCGGATGCCTTCTTGAAGGCTTGCTCGAGTAAGGCTCTGAGTGCTGGTTCCTGGTCACTCCTGTAAATGAGCTTGAGATATCCTGAGTCTCGGACAAATG
>JAKMCW010000080.1 GCA_022428205.1 Flavobacteriales bacterium | reverse complement strand
TCGCTGTCCACTTCGTTGCCGTCGACATCATCCTGGAGGGCCTTCATGGCCGCATCCAACTTGTCGTCGGCGTCCTTCAGGCTCGTAGCGGCCGTCAAGTAAGTAGAAGCACCATTGGCAGCATATGCACCATCGGTGCCAAGCCCAGCACCTGTCTGGCTGGCATCCAACTCGCTCTGCAAAGCCGTATCGGCAGCATCGCTGTCGGTCTCATTCTGGTCGACATCGCCCTGAACGGTGTTGATGTTGTTCTGCAACGTCACGTCAGCAGCATCGCTGTCGATCTCGTTCTGGTCCACATCGCCCTGAACAGTGTTGATGTTGTTCTGCAACGTCACGTCAGCAGCATCGCTGTCCACTTCGTTGCCGTCGACATCGCCCTGAACGGTGTTGATGTTGTTCTGCAACGTCACGTCGGAAGCGTCACTGTCGATCTCGTTTTGATCGATGTCGCTCTGCAAATCGATGATGTCAGCATCATTGCCCTGGATGGCGGTCAAATTGGATGCCGCGGCAGCCGCGTTGGCCACAACGTCGACAGCCAGCGTATCGTCCACACCCTGCAAAGTCGTGATGTCAGCGGCATTGCCACTGATGTTGCCTGCATTCGTGCTGATGTTGCCTGCGTTCGTGCTGATGTTGCCGGCATTCGTGCTGATATCGCCAGCATTCGTGCTGATATCGCCAGCATTGGTGCTGATGGCACCCGCATTCGTGCTGATGGCGCCCGCGTTCGTGCTGATCCCACCTGCATTGGTGCTGATGGCGCCCGCGTTCGTGCTGATGCCACTGGCATTGGTGCTGATGTTGCCCACGTTCGTGCTGATGTCACCATCATTGGCCAAAATCGCGGCCGCATTGGCATTGACATCTATGGCCAAAGTGTCATCGACACCCTCCAGAGCAGCAATCTCCAAATCGTTGGACTGGATGGCCGAGAGGTTGGACGCGATGTCGGAGTCGTTGCCTTGGATGGCTGACAAATTCGTGGCGATGCCACCTGCATTTGTACTGATGCCACTGGCATTCGTGCTGATGTTACCGGCGTTTGTGCTGATGTTACCGATGTTGGTGCTAATGCTACCCGCGTTGGTAGTGATGTTGCCCGCGTTGGTGCTGATATCACTGTCGTTGCCCTGAATGGCCAAGTCATTGGCCACGGTGGCTGCAGCATTTGCATTGACATCTTCGGCGAGGGTGTCCAGTGCACCTTGGATGCTTGTGATGTCCCCGTCGTTGCCATCAATTTGTCCCTGAAGGCTGGTCACATCACCATTGGTAGCGAGGATCTCAGCGTCCAAGTTGGACTGAACTTGAGCAATTTCGCTGCTGTGCGCACCGTCGAGAGAGTCGATGCGTGCACCGAGTGCAGCCTCAGCAGCTTCGGCACGGTTCGTTTCGTCGGTAATCCCCTGGGTATAACCCGCAATTTCTGCGGCCACCACATTGTCCACGTACCCCTTGTTGGTCAAGTGGTCATCGGCAATAGGCGCCTCCGTGCTCAGAACGTTACCCGTAAATGAAGCACTTCCGGCCGTGATGTTGTCACTCACCGTCATGTCGTTCTGAACGGTCATGTTGGTGGTCAAAATCTTACCGGTCACCGAAAGCTGCACACTGGCATCGCCAGAAGCGTTCATTGTGAGGGTTGAACCCACCAAAATTTGGTCAATGTCCGCATCCGTTGAGAGCACTCCAGCCGAGAAATCGAAGTGATCATTTGCCTCTACCAAATTGGTCAGATCCGTTAAATCAGATTGCAACTGACCCACTGAAGTGTTGAGCGCCAGGATATCTCCATCGTTGGACTCAATCAAACCGAGCAACGTGGCGTCCTCTGATTGACGTGCTGAAGACTCTGTACCGAGGTCCGTCTGCAACTGGGCGATGTCACCTGCGTTCGAGCTGATACCGCCAGCATTCGTGCTGATGGCACCCGCATTCGTGCTGATACCGCCTGCATTGGTGCTGATATCTCCATCGTTGGACTCAATCAAACCGAGCAACGTAGCGTCCTCTGATTGACGCGCTGAAGACTCTGTACCGAGGTCCGTCTGCAACTGGGCGATGTCACCTGCGTTCGTGCTGATGGCACCCGCATTCGTGCTGATCCCACCTGCATTGGTGCTGATGGCACCTGCATTTGTGCTGATCTCACCTGCATTGGT
Source organism: Flavobacteriales bacterium (assembly GCA_022428205.1). Lineage (GTDB taxonomy): Bacteria > Bacteroidota > Bacteroidia > Flavobacteriales_D > Sanyastnellaceae > UBA8752. The sequence continues at coordinate 45,042 of JAKMCW010000080.1, read as the reverse complement.
GCTGATGGCGCCCGCATTCGTGCTGATCCCACCTGCATTGGTGCTGATCCCACCTGCATTGGTGCTGATGGCACCCGCATTTGTGCTGATGCTACCGGCATTGGTACTGATATCGCCAGCATTCGTGCTGATGGCGCCAGCATTCGTGCTGATACCTCCAGCGTTGGCCGTAATGCCAGACTCGTTGGTCGCAATGTTGCCGGTATTCGTGGCAATCAATCCTGCGAGGTTGGTCAAGTCCGTTGCCAAACCAGCATCACCAGATGCCCGGTCAGCAATCTCTTGGGCCAACACCGTGGACAGGCTGTCTGCCGTGCCCTCAGGAGCGTTGGCGGCGAACAAGGCTACCGGCACGGCCGTAACGGCCATCATACCGAAAGAGGCAAAGCCCCCACCGCTGTTCACCTCCACCTGGAAGGCATAACCACCAGCAGACCAATCAACGGCAGCCAGATCAGACGCACCGGCAACACTGCCTATGGTGAGGTTGATCAGACCAAATTCATCGGTCACGATGCTAGCATGAGTCTCCGTCCATACTGCATTAGATGCAGCATCGAGGAGCGTAAAGCGAACGTCAAGCGTTGCGTTTTCCAGCGCATCTCCTCCCGCATCGCGGGCTACGGCCTGGTATGCAATCCCATAGTTTTGCTGGGCTTGAAGGCCGAAAGAGGCTGTCAGCAGGAGCGCAGACATAAGTATTGAGCGAATCAGTTTCATCTCGGTTAAGATTTCTCGAAGCATGAAGATAGGAATAAAATTCGATAAACAATGAATTTTTCAAGATGAAACTGCAATTTAACCAACCAAAACCCTAAAAACCCTCGAGAAATGCCCGAAGCACACCTTATATATAATGTAACCGTGTCTGTCGAAGAAAAATCCAATTCCGATTGGACTTCATGGATGCTAGACGAGCATTTACGCGAAATGCTCGGTACCGGATGCTTTCTCGGCTTCCGTTTCTGTGAGCTGCACACAGAGCAAGAAATGGGCCCCACTTACACCATCCAATACGAGCTGGCCAGCCAAGGAGACCTTGATCGGTACGAGCGGGACCACGCTCCTGAGATGCGGGCCAAAGGACAACAGAAATTTGGCGAGGATGCCCTGGCATTTCGCAGCACCATGACTGTGCTGGCGAAAGGCGAACTTCGCGACCAATGAAGCCACGGAGTCACTCCGGGCCTGTTCGGGCCAAAAAACACCTGGGACAGCACTTCCTCAAGGACAGCGCTGTATCTGAGCGGATTGCGGATTTGGTTCCCACAGGGTCAAAGCATCAAATACTTGAAGTTGGTCCGGGTACCGGTGCCCTGACTCAGCCACTGATCCAACGCCATGGAAGGGCCGTACACGTGGTCGAGATCGACACCGAGTCTGTCGCTTTTCTCCAAGCTGCAGATTGGATGAACAGCGACCACATCCATTCAGGCGACCTGCTCAAATCGACCCCTGACATGCTCGGGATGACGGGCACATTCACCCTGGTCGGCAACTTCCCCTATAACATCAGCAGCCAAATCCTGTTTCGAGCCCTTGAGTGGCGAGACCAGGTTGACGGCTGCATTGGCATGTTCCAAAAAGAAGTCGCTTTGCGGGTCTGCGCCGATTCAGGTTCAAAGGTGTACGGCATCCTTTCCGTGCTGCTGCAGAACTACTTCTCTTGCGAGTATGCCTTTACCGTAGGTCCGGGCGCCTTCGATCCACCGCCCAAAGTAGACTCTGGGGTCATCCGGCTCATCAGAACCCCAGACAAGGACCCCGACGTGGATTACGCCCTACTCAAACGCGTCGTCAAAGCGGCCTTTGGTCTGCGGCGCAAAACCCTGAGGAATGCGCTTAGGTCTGGCGGATTCAATGATGACGCCATTCCAGAAGCATGGCGCGGACAGCGGGCAGAGCAACTCTCACCTGCAGATTTCATCGTCCTAACCCAGGCGTTGCAGGCCGCCTTGTAACCTTCCATTAGAGGTCGTCCAAACGGCCAAACCCCTCCCGACGTCTGGTGCCTCAAAGCGCCCGAACGGGTTCTTCCTACATACAACGGAGACAAGTTGAGGGGCCCGTTTCTGCTGTAGGGCGATGTTGTGCCGTACCTTTCAGGCGAGCTCTATGCAATGATCGGAGTGAACACGCTACAAGAATTCGTTGTGGCGCGCCAGGCAGATTTTGCCGGCGCCACAGGTGACCTATCCCGTCTGCTGACCGACATCGGTACAGCGGCGAAGATGGTCAACCGGCACGTGAACAGTGCCGGACTCTCAGGCATCCTCGGGGTGCACAAGGCCAACGGGAACACCTCCCGCAATGTCCAAGGAGAGTCCCAACAGAAACTCGATGTCTACGCCGACGACACCTTTACACGGGTGCTCAAGTCGTGCCTCAAAGTGGGGGGTATTGTTTCAGAGGAACAACCGGGCATCATTCATGTCGACCATAGCGCACGCGGTCAAGGCCGCGGCTACGGCAAATACATGGTGTGCATTGATCCGCTCGATGGCTCATCCAATGTGGACGTCAACATCTCTGTAGGGACCATATTTGGCATATACCGGCGTAAATCCCCCCTGACGGAGCCTGCAGTGGTGGAGGATTTCCTTCAACCCGCCAGCGAGCTGGTGGCTGCAGGCTACGTGCTCTACGGAAGCTCGACCATGCTGGTATACTCCACCGGTGGAGGCGTCAATGGCTTCACCTTCGACCCCTCCATCGGAGAGTTCTTCCTCTCCCACCCCGCCATGCAGTTTCCAAAAGAGGAGCGGGTATACAGCGTCAATGACGCACGGCTGAGCGACACCGATCCTGCCATATCTGAATTCCTCGCGGATTGCCGACAGCGCGGCATGACGGCCCGTTACACCGGTGCATTGGTGGCCGACTTTCACCGCAACCTCATTCAAGGGGGCATCTACCTCTACCCGGGCTCTTACTCCAAACCGGAAGGAAAGCTGCGCATGCTGTATGAGGCCCAGCCGCTCGCCTTCCTAGCAGAGCAAGCTGGAGGCGCCACGTGGTGCCACCACCACAACTTGCTCGACGTCGTCCCCGGAAGCCTGCACCAACGCACACCCTTATTTACTGGACATGCCGATTCAATCGCAAGGTTGAAAAACATGATGCATGCTTCAGCGCGCCCCATTCCCGAGCCTGAGGGAATGTGGGTGTTGCGGTGAACCCCTCCTCCATTTCGGCCATCTTACAGTTCCTTCGTACGCTTGCGGTGCCAAAACACCCTGTATGAAGATTCTCAACACGGCCTCATTGACCTTGCTCATGGCCACAACAGTCCTTTGGGGACAGGACACGTTGAACATCCCGGAAGCGGTCGTGCAGTCTGCCTTCTCTGAGACGCCGGAGCTTACACCCCGCAACCTCGTCACACTCGGTCCAGATATTATCGCAGGAGCCGGCCAGCCTTCCATCGATGGCATCCTCGAAACCGCTCCTGGCATCGACGCCAGACAGCGCGGGCCCTTGGGCGTTCAAACCGACCTGTCCATTCGCGGCGGTTCGTTCGAACAAGTCGCACTTTGGGTGGATGGCATTCGCTGGAGCGCCCCTCACACCGGCCACCACCTTCTCAATCTGCCCATCGATCCCGAAGACATCGAGCGCCTGCAGGTCGTTCGGGGCGGCAGTGGCACCCTCGGCAGTGGCGGAGTCACCGGAGGGGTCATCGTGCACACGGGGCCTGGCGCCACCGATGCCGTAGAGGCAGGGTTTGAAGCCGGGTCATATGGCTGGAACCGGAGCCGCGTCCGCATTGACTGGGGCGAGGAAAAGGTGAGGCACCGGGTGAGTATCAGCCGCGCCGCCACCACCGGGTACCAGGAAAACACCGACATGACCATGCAAAGAATCCGCTATGCCGGAGAAGCGGTCAACGACTTGGGTACTTGGAACCTCAGTGCCGGGCACCTCCGGTCGGCCTTTGGCGCCCAGGATTTCTACACCGCAAACTTCCCACAACAGTTCGAGGAAGTTGGTTTGTGGCAGGGTCAGCTCACTTGGCGCAGGGACAACGGCCCCTGGCATTGGGAAGGGGGCGTCCATTACCGCGACCACCAAGACCGGTTCGAGCTCTTCCGCGAAGGCGACGGTTACTATACGCCCGACTCCAGCGGTGTTCTCACTTCAGACGAAGGGACCGTCCCCACTTGGTATCAAGGCGCCAATCAACACCGCTCGTCGACAGCGGGTGCCCGATTCAACACCCGACGCACCACCGCATGGGGGCAAACGCTGTTTTCGGTCGACGCCCGCCAGGAACGCATCGTCAGCAACCGCCTCGGCCTCGCGGAATTCGGCGCAGAAGGCGACAGCACATATGCCCTCGGAGACCGCCGCTCCCACATCGACCTGACCGCGGGACAGCGCATCCAACAAGGCCACCTCACCGCCAATGTATTGGCCAACTGGACCCTCAACTCCGCCGCTGATGGGCCTCGGTTTACCCCAGAAGCTTCACTGTCTTTGAGGATTGATGACAGTGGCCGTGCAGTGGCCTTTGCTTCGGCCCGACGTTCTGTGCGCATGCCTTCTTATACCGACCTGTACTATACGGTCGGCGGAGCGCAAGGAAGCCAAGACCTGCTTCCCGAAGAGGCCGACCACCTCGAGTTTGGATATCGCCTGACGGCAGACCTCTCCAGCGGCCACCGCCTCGTCCTCTCCCAACACCTGTTCCACCGCTGGGGGCGCAACCTCATCGACTGGGTCCGCTTCAACGGTTCCTCAATCACACAGGCCACCAACCTCAGGGCGGTGCATTTTACCGGACAGGAGTTCTCCCTCTCCGCCAAAGCCACAACTTCCGATCACCCCCTGCGCTACCTGACCCTCAGCGCCGCCTTCATCGGCGCCGACGAAACCAGCGAAGGCTTTGAGAGCAACTACGTCCTCGACATTCTGCAGTCCAAGGCCGACATCCTCGTGGGTTGGCGCCTCGCGGACCAACTCATGCTCGATGCCCGTTGGAGTGCACAAGACCGCAGCGGAGGTTACTTCGACCCCACCGCTGGCGCAGAAGTTGCGTTTGACCCGGTTCACCTCGTCGGCACGACTTTGCGCTGGACCACCAAGGAGGGCCATGTGGCCATACATGCCCGCGTGGACAATCTGCTGGACGCCCAATATGTGGACATCGGCAACGTGGATCAGCCCGGACGTTGGTTGCGCGGAGGCATCACTTGGACGCTCACGGAGCCGCGTTGGATGGAGTGATCAATCGGCATTGGAGCCGGACTCCACCGGCGCCTTGGCGCGCACAGGGGTCCCGCTGAGTTTGCGCAAGATGGCCATCGCGGACTCAAGGTTCTCGACGGGCTCCACCCTGAGGCGCAGCGCGCCGTTGCGCTGATACATCTGCACGCCTTTGACGTAGGCTTGCATGTAGTCCAACACCCGCTGGAAACGCACCCCTTTGTAGTAGTCACTGCCCTCTTCGTCGTGGAAGACCCCAATGAGCTTGCCGCCTTTGAGGACCAGCTTTCCGAAGCCCACCACCTGGGCCATCCAACGCAGGCGGATCGTTTCCAACAAATCTTCTGCCTCTTTGGGCAGCGGACCGAATCGGTCGAGCAACCGGGCCTCATAGGCCTGCAATCCCTCCTCATCGGCCATCTCATCAAGCTCGCGATACAATGCGATGCGCTCTGCGATGTCTGAGATATAGTGGTCGGGCAACATCAACGAAAGGTCCGTTTCGAGCACCGTCTCCTCCACGTAGTGTTCACGAGAATCGGCCTCCTCCCGGGCCAATTCAGCAAACTCCTCATCCTTGAGTTCGCGGATGGCCTCCGTCAAAATCTTCTGGTACATCTCGAAACCGATGTCCGTGATGAAACCGCTCTGCTCGCCACCGAGCAGGTTGCCGGCGCCCCGGATGTCGAGGTCGCGCATGGCGATGTTCATGCCGCTGCCCAGCTCACTGAATTGCTCCATGGCTTGGAGTCGCTTGCGAGATTCTGTCGGCAATGCGTGCAATGGTGGCGCCAGGAGGTAGCAAAAGGCCCGCTTATTGGAACGTCCAACACGCCCCCGTAACTGGTGCAAATCGCTCAGACCAAACGTATGGGCCTCGTTGATCAAAATGGTGTTGGCATTGGAAATGTCGATGCCGCTCTCGATGATGGTGGTCGCCACCAGCACATCGTAGGCCCCGTCGATGAAATCGGACATGACGCGCTCCAGCTGTTCTCCATCCATCTGACCATGGCCAATGCCCACGCGTGCATCGGGCACCAAGCGGTTGATCATGCCTGCCACCTCGCGGATGTTGCCGACCCGGTTGTGCACGAAATACGCCTGGCCACCGCGCGAAATCTCATATGCAATGGCGTCCCGGATCAACTCCTCGTTGAAGGAGCCAATCTCCGTTTCCACAGGGTAGCGATTGGGCGGCGGCGTATTGATGATGCTCAAATCCCGGGCGCCCATGAGCGAAAACTGCAGGGTCCTCGGAATCGGAGTGGCCGTTAGTGTCAAACTGTCTACCGTGGCCCGGAGCGTCTTCAACTTGTCCTTCACAGCGACCCCAAATTTCTGCTCTTCATCGATGATGAGCAGGCCCAAATCCTTCCATTTGATGCGCTTGCCCACAATGGCGTGGGTTCCGATCAGGATGTCAATCTCTCCGGCCTCCAACGCCTTGACCGTCTCGGTCATCTTCTTGCCCGTCTTGAAACGGTTCACATAATCCACCTTGACCGGAAACTCCTTCAGGCGGCGTGAGAAGCTGCGGAAATGCTGCATCGACAAAATGGTCGTGGGCACGAGCACCGCGACTTGTTTGCCGTCGGTAGCCGCCTTGAAGGCCGCCCGAATCGCGATTTCAGTCTTGCCAAAACCCACGTCGCCACAGACCAACCGGTCCATGGGCACCTCCTTCTCCATGTCCTCCTTCACCGCCTCCGTCGCCGTCAGCTGATCCGGGGTGTCCTGGTACATGAAACTCGCCTCGAGTTCAGTCTGCAGGTAAGTGTCCGGGGTGTAAGCAAACCCTCGGCTGGCGCGGCGCTTGGCGTATAGTTTGAGCAGGTCATAGGCAATCTCCTTGACCCGCTTTTTGGTCTTGCTTTTGGTCGTAGCCCAAGTGGAAGAACCCAGCTTGTGCACCTTGGGCGCCATGCCCTCCTTGCCGGTGAACTTGGAGATGCGGTGTAGGGAGTGCACACTTACGTAGAGGATGTCTCCCCCCTTGTACTTGAGGCGAATCGCCTCCTGTTCCTTGCCGCCGACATCGACCTTCTGCAAGCCACTGAATTCGCCGATTCCGTGGTCAATGTGCACCACAAAATCGCCGGGCTCCAAGCTCATGAGCTCCTTGATCGTCAGCGCTTGCTTGTTCTTCTTGAAGCCGTCCTTGAGCCTGAACCGGTGGTAACGCTCGAAAATCTGGTGGTCTGTGTAGATGGCGAGTTTGAGTCCCACATCCACAAAGCCCTCGCTGAGTTCTGCGGGGATGGGTTGGTACTTGACCTCATCGCCACGGTCGGCGAAAATGTCGTGCAGACGCTCGAGCTGAGTGCCTTGGCCCGCCACCACGAACGTGGCATAACCGTCCTCGTGTCGGTGCTTCAAATGCTCGGCGAGGAGATCGAAGTTCTTGTTGAAGCCCGGCTGATCCTTGTGCCCAAAGTCCACGGACAGCCGGTCCGTAAACGACGAGCCGCCGCCAAACTCAACCACCCTGAGGCGTTCCAGACCGCGCTCGAATCGCAGTCCTGTGGTGTACAGTTCACCCGGCCGAAGCGCCTCAGTCTGCCCTGTGCGCCGGTCGTAGAATGCCTGCGCCTTTTCGACCTCCTTGTCGAGCTGGTCGACCACACCACGGACGTCCCACATCCAGGCCATGCAGTCCTCCCCGAGGAACTCCAAAAAAGGCTCGCGCTCCTCCTTGAGCAACTGATCGCCCACATCGGGGACAATCACCGCCCGGTCCATCTTGCCCACACTCAGTTGGTCAGACGGATCGAATTTCCTGATGCCATCCACCTCATCTCCGAAGAGCTCGATGCGATAAGGATGGTCGAAAGCAAAGCTGAAGATGTCCACGATGCCTCCACGAATGGCATACTGACCGGGTTCGTAGACATATTCCACCTTCTCAAAACCGTAGTCGATGAGAATGTCATCGAGGAAGTCCTGACTGATGCGGTCGCCCCGCTTGATGGTATAGGTGTTGCGTTTAAGCTCCTTTCGGGTCGTCACCTGCTCGGCCACCGCTTCGGGGAAGCTGACGATGCACACTTTTCCGCGCAGCGCACTGACCTTGCTCATGACCTCCGCCCGCATGGCCACATTGGCATTGTCCGTCCCCTGCTCCTGGTAAGGCACCCGGGCACTTCTCGGGTAGAACAACACCTGGTGGCCTTCGTCGCCCAGCAGGTTTTCGAGGTCGTTCATGAAATACGCCGCGCGTTCCTTGTCTTCGAGCAGGAACAAGTGGTCACCGCCATGACGCCTGATCACCTGGGCCGCGAGAAAACTGCGGGCAGAACCCACCAACCCCCTCGCCTCCACTTTGGCCCCCGCGTTTTCCAAGGCATCCGAGACCTGTCCGGTCCGGGCATCGTGGTCGTAAAATCCGAGGAGGTCTTGCAGGGTCATGACGTGCGGCGCGAAGATAACCGCCACCATGCCCTATGGTTCGCTCCACTGCGATGCTCGGCGGCCCATTTCTCGGGCTTTTCTCAAGACTCCGCCTGCAGCATGCGCTGTCAAGCGCCATCGTTCCGAACTTCGCGCCATGAAAGGATGGCCGCTGCACACCTTCCAAACCTGGGAGGATTTCCAAGAGGGGCAGGTGCTGCTCATAGACAAGCCCCTCGAGTGGACTTCATTCGACGTCGTCAACAAGGTCCGTCACCTGATCCGCCGCGGTGGCGGGTTCAAGAAGATCAAAGTCGGCCATGCAGGTACGCTGGACCCCCTCGCAACAGGTGTGCTCGTGCTGTGCACGGGGCGCATGACCAAGCGCATTTCTGAGCTCAGCGCAGAGGACAAGGCCTACGACGGGCACATCACCTTCGGCGCGAACACCGACAGCCATGACCTCGAAATGCCCTTGGTTCCCGTAGGACCCACCGACGGGCTCAGCCTCGCGTCGTTGCGTGAGACCGCGATGGACTTTACTGGAGACATCGACCAATTGCCCCCCACATTCAGTGCCAAGAAGGTCGATGGCCAGAAGGCTTATGTCGCTGCGCGAAAGGGCAAGGACATCGGGCTCAGCCCAGTCCAGGTCAAGGTCCACCGCTTCGAAGTCAAGGGTTGGCGGGACCCCGTGATGGATTTTGACATCCTGTGTTCGAAAGGAACCTACATCCGCGCCTTTGCCCGCGACTTGGGCAAGGTGACAGGCTGTGGCGCCCACCTGTCGGCGCTCAGGCGCACAGCGAGCGGGGCATTTGGCATCAATCAGTGTTGGTCCATTGCGGAATTTGAGGCCCGCATTTCTGCCCTTCCAGCCCCCATTATACCCAAAGCATAAGGCCCCTTGATTTCCTTTGGCCGATAAGCTTGAACGCCGCCGAGGCTTTGACTAACTTCGCCCGCCCCTGAAAACCCTGCCGACATGAGCGTAGAGCGGATGAAACTCAGCCAATTCAAGTTCGACGTTCCGAAGGAACTCATCGCCCAGTACCCGCTTGACAACCGGGACGAAAGCCGGATGATGGTCGTGAACCGAGAAGCTGGCACCATCGAACACAAGAAGTTCAGCGACCTCATCGATTACTTCGATGAAGGGGACGTGATGGTCATGAACGACACCCGCGTCTTTCCCGCCCGCATGTACGGCAACAAGGAATAGACCGGCGCCGTCATCGAAGTGTTCCTGTTGCGCGAGCTCAACCGCGAATCCCTTTTGTGGGATGTGTTGGTGGACCCCGCCCGGAAGATTCGGATCGGCAACAAGCTGTATTTCGGTGAGAACGAAGACCTCGTGGCAGAGGTCATTGACAACACCACCAGCCGCGGCCGCACCCTGCGTTTCCTCTTCGACGGCACGCACGAGGAGTTCCGCGAAAAAATCTTCTCCCTCGGAGAAACGCCACTGCCCAAGTACATCGAGCGCGATGTAGAGCCAGAAGACGCTGAGCGCTTCCAGACGATTTACGCCAAGAACGAAGGCGCTGTCGCTGTTCCTACCGCAGGACTGCACATGAGCAAGCAGCTCATGAAGCGCTTCGAAATCCAGGGCATCGATACGGCTTACCTCACCTTGCACATCGGTTTGGGCACCTTCCGCGAAGTAGAAGTGGAAGACTTGACCAAGCACAAGGTGGATTCGGAGCAACTCATCATCCCTCAGGACTGTGTGGATGTGGTCAACCGAAGCATCGAACGCGGTGGCAAGGTCGTGGCCGTGGGCACTTCTGTGGTCCGCGCCATGGAGTCCACACACAGCACCTTCCGCCAGCTCAAGACCTATGACGGTTGGACCTCACGGTTCATCTTCCCGCCATACAAGTTCAAGTTGGCCGATGCCCTCATCACCAACTTCCACACGCCACAGTCCACGCTGTTGATGCTGACGGCGGCCTTTGGCGGGTACGACCTCATCATGGAGGCCTATCAGACGGCCATCAAGGAGAAGTACCGCATGCATGCCTACGGAGACGCCTTGTTGGTGATCTAAAGGCCTCAACGACATCGGAGACTTGCCCAAGTCCACCCACAAAAAAGCCGCCCCCTTGAGGAGCGGCTTTTTTCGTGATGGCTTAAATGGGGCCGTGCTTAGCCCACGCGCTTGATCGAGCAACCAATGGCCTTGGTCACGGCAGGCTTCACCTTTTTGCCTTCAGCCATGCGCCCGATGGCGTCCTTCAAATAGGTCTCCTCCACTTCCGAGGCCGCGTTGACATTGTCGTCAATGGCACCCTTGTACACGAGGCGGAGATCCTTGTCAAAGAGGTAAACGTGCGGAGTGGTGCGCGCGCCAAAGGCGTCTGCCAATTTGTGGTTGGCGTCCACAACGTAGGGCATGATGTACCCCGCTTCGAGCGCGTGAAGCTTCATCTCCTCAAGGCTGTCATCGCCCTTCCGCTTGGCCTCATTGGAGTTCACGAGCACTGAACCAATGCCATTCTCTCGGGCCACAGCTGCGACTTCGTTGTAACGGCCTTCCCACCCTTCGCTCTTGCCTTCACGGCCGACCACGAAAGGACAGGTGTTACAACTGAACATCACCAAAACGCCGTTTTCACCGGCGAGGTCAATCAGACTCCAATCTTGACCATCGATGTTGGTCATCTTGAGGTCCGCTGAAGGTGCCTTGTCTCCAGGGTTGAGTTCGTTCAATTCGGTCGACTGGGCCGACACGGACAAAAGGGAGCCGCAAGCGAGGGCGGCCAAAATGAAATTGCGAAGCATGTTCTTGCGTTTGTAGCGTACCAAGTTAACCGCCAGCTCGAAGGAAAGTTGCCAAAAATCCCCGCACTCAAAGCGGCAGGTTGCCATGCTTTCGGCGCGGACGGCGGACCGCTTTGTTCTCCAACATGGCAAACCCTTTCAACAACCGCGCCCGGGTCTTGGCCGGCTCTATGACCTCGTCGACATAGCCCCTCGCCGCTGCCCGATAAGGGTGGGCAAACAGCTCGGCGTATTCTGCTTCCTTCTCGGCCAACTTGGCTGCTGGATCATCCGAAGCTGCGATCTCCTTGCGGAAAATAATCTCCGCTGCGCCTTTGGCGCCCATCACTGCAATCTCAGAAGTCGGCCAAGCAAAGTTCAAGTCCGCCCCAATGTGCTTGGAGTTCATGACATCATACGCCCCGCCGTATGCCTTGCGGGTAATGACCGTGATGCGCGGTACTGTGGCCTCACTGAAGGCGTACAACAACTTGGCGCCATTGGTGATGATGCCATTCCATTCTTGGTCCGTGCCCGGAAGGAATCCCGGGACGTCCTCCAGCACGAGCAAGGGGACATTAAACGCATCGCATGTTCGGACGAAACGGGCCGCCTTGGTAGAAGCACCAATGTCCAACACGCCGGCCAACACGGCGGGCTGGTTGGCCACGATGCCAATGGAGCGCCCCCCCAGTCGGGCAAAGCCCACCACGATATTGGCCGCGAAATCGGGCTGCACTTCCAAGAATTCCGCGCCGTCCACCAACTCGGAAATCACATCGCGCATGTCATAAGGCTGCTGCGCGCTCTCCGGGATGATCCCGTTCAATGCGGGCCTTTGTTCATCGCCAACTTCGTACGGCAGTGAAGCAGGTACCTCTTCGCAATTCTGGGGCAGGTAAGCCAACAACTCCTTGATCCGGTCGATCGCCGCCACTTCATTGGGCGCCGTCAAGTGGGCCACACCGCTTTTGCTCGCGTGGGTCCTGGCCCCGCCGAGCTCTTCTGCCGTCACCTCTTCATGGGTCACCGTCTTGACCACATTGGGCCCCGTGACAAACATGTAGCTCGTGCCCTCCGTCATCAAGATGAAGTCGGTCAATGCCGGGCTATACACCGCTCCGCCCGCACAGGGTCCCAGAATGGCGCTGATCTGCGGCACGACGCCACTGGCCTGAACGTTGCGGTGAAAGATGTCTGCATACCCTCCGAGGCTGACCACCCCTTCCTGTATGCGTGCGCCACCAGAGTCGTTGAGCCCTATCACCGGGGCTCCATTGTCCAAGGCCAAATCCATGACGCGGCAAATCTTCTCGGCATGCGCCTCGGCCAGAGAGCCACCGAGGACCGTGAAATCCTGGCTGAACACGTAGACCAACCGGCCGTTGACCGTGCCGTACCCCGTGACCACGCCGTCTCCCAAGAACTGTTGCTTGTCGAGCCCAAACAAGCTGGAACGGTGTGTCACCAGCATGCCGAGCTCCTCAAAAGAGCCTTCATCCAGCAGCAAATCGATGCGCTCCCGCGCCGTCAATTTGCCCTTTCCGTGCTGGGCCTCAATGCGCTGTTCCCCTCCACCCATGCGGGCTTCGGACTTCATTGCCGCGAGGCGATCCAACGGGTTATTGTCCTCTGATGCCATGCTCCGAAACTACTGCGCAAGTGGCAACCATTGCACTGTGCACACTGCTTCGGTGCCGCTGCGCGCTGCAAAAGGCGAGACTTACCTTTGCAGCGCGGCTCCAGCGCTTACGGACCGCTAACATCGCCATGCTTCGATCCCATACCTGCGGAGAGCTTCGCCCCGAACACATCGGACAAACCGTCACCTTGAGCGGTTGGGTCCAACGCGCCCGCAACCTCGGCGGAATGACCTTCGTCGACCTCCGTGACCGCTACGGCATCACGCAGCTCGCCTTCAACATGGACACCAATGCCGACCTCTGCGGTCAGGCCAGAAAACTGGGGCGCGAGTTCGTCATCCAGGCCGTCGGAAAGGTGTGCGAGCGTGAATCCAAGAACCTGCAAATCCCCACGGGTGAAATCGAAATCGAAATCACCGCACTGAACATCCTCAATGCGGCAGACACCCCGCCCTTTACCATCGAGGACGACACAGACGGCGGCGATGATTTGCGGATGCAATACCGCTACCTCGACTTGCGCCGCGGGCCCGTCCAGCGCAACCTCTTGCTGCGCCACCGGGTCAACATCGAGACCCGCAAGTACCTGGACAGCATCGATTTCATCGACGTGGAAACGCCCGTTCTGATCAAGTCCACGCCGGAAGGCGCCCGTGACTTCGTGGTGCCCAGCCGGATGAACCCGGGCCAGTTCTATGCGTTGCCACAAAGCCCACAGACCTTCAAGCAACTGCTCATGGTCAGCGGTTTTGACAAGTACTACCAGATCGTCAAGTGCTTCCGAGACGAAGACCTGCGCGCCGACCGCCAGCCCGAGTTCACCCAGGTGGACTGCGAGATGAGCTTCGTGGAACAAGAGGACATCCTCAACACCTTCGAAGGCCTGGTTCGGCACCTCTTCACCACCGTCCTGGACCGTGAAATCGGAGACTTCCCCCGCATGACCTACGACGAGGCCATGGAGAAGTACGGCATCGACAAGCCGGACATCCGCTTCGGCATGGAGTTTCAGGACATGGCACCGGTTACCCAAGGTGTCGGGTTCAATGTCTTTGACAGTGCAGAGGCGGTGCTGGGCATCGTTGTCCCCGGCGCTGCGTCATTTACCCGCAAACAACTCGACGGCCTGACCGACTGGGTCAAGCGTCCACAAATTGGCGCCCGCGGACTCGTGTACTGCAAGGTCAACGAGGACGGTAGTTTCAAGTCGAGTGTCGACAAGTTCTACGACCAAGATGCCCTCGCCAAGTGGGCCGAACACACCGGCGCCAAACCGGGCGACCTCATGCTCGTATTGTGTGGCGGTCTCGACGCGACCCGCAAGCAGCTTGCTGAACTGCGCCTGCACATGGGTTCGGAAATGGGCCTGCGCGACCCCTTCGATTTCAAACCCCTCTGGGTCGTGGACTTCCCACTGCTCGAATGGGACGAAGAAACGGAGCGTTACCATGCGATGCACCACCCATTTACATCGCCCAAGCCGGAGCACATGGACCTCATCGACAGCGACCCTGGAGCTGTCCGCGCCAACGCCTACGACATGGTGATCAACGGCGTGGAAATCGGTGGTGGGTCTATCCGAATTCACGACAAGGACGTCCAAGCCCGCATGTTTGACCTGCTCGGCTTTACGCCAGAGGAAGCCCAAGCCCAGTTCGGCTTCCTGATGAACGCCTTCCGTTACGGTGCGCCACCCCATGGTGGCCTGGCCCTCGGATTTGACCGGTTGTGTTCTATGCTCGGCGGTGTAAACACCATCCGCGACTTCATTGCCTTCCCGAAGAACAACCAAGGCCGCGACGTCATGATCGACGCGCCCAGCCCCATACACGACGACCAGTACAACGAGCTTTTCTTGGCTTCTACGGCACCTGAGAAGGAATAACTTTGTCCCCATGTATCCCGCTGAGATTGTCAACCCCATGAAAGCCGAGCTCGTCGACGCCGGCTTCACCGAACTTTTGGATTCCGCCGCCGTTGATGCCGCCCTCGCTGAGGAAGGCACTGCAGTGGTTGTCCTCAACAGTGTGTGCGGCTGTGCCGCTGGCTCAATGCGCCCCGGCGTTAAGGCCTCGCTTGAACACGCCAAGCTCCCCAGCCACAAATTCACCGCATTTGCCGGTTTCGATGTGGAAGCTGTCGAGCGCGTTCGGAAGCACACCCTGCCCTATCCCCCCAGCAGCCCAGCAGTCGCCCTGTTCAAGGACGGCAAACTGGTCCACATGGTAGAACGCCATCACATCGAAGGCCGCACCGCGGAGATGCTCGCCGAGCACCTCAAGGCAGCCTACGACGAGTTCTGCTGATTGCCCCCACGCAAGAACCGAGGACAACCATGGCCCGCATCCTCACCGGCATTCAAAGCACTGGCGTACCCCACCTCGGAAACGTATTGGGCGCCATCCGTCCTGCCATCCAATTGGCCGATGGGTCCAGTGATGAATCTTTTCTGTTCATCGCGGACCTCCACAGCCTGACCCAAATCAAGGACGGAGCCGAATTGAGGGCCAACACCTATGCAGTTGCAGCGGCTTGGCTCGCGTGCGGACTGGATACCGACAAGACCGTCTTCTACCGCCAAAGCGACGTGCCGCAGTGCACCGAACTCGCTTGGTACCTCAGCTGCTTTTATCCCTACAGCCGCCTGACGCTGGCCCACAGCTTCAAGGACAAGGCCGACCGTTTAGAAGACGTCAACGCCGGGCTTTTCAGCTACCCCATGCTGATGGCCGCCGACATCCTGGCCTATGACGCCAATGAAGTGCCCGTCGGCAAAGACCAACTGCAACACCTGGAGATGGCCCGAGACGTCGCCGGTCGCATCAACCACAAAGTGGGCAGCGCAGTACTCGTCGAACCAGAAGCCCGGACCAACGATGCCACCATGTATGTACCCGGCACGGACGGCGCTAAAATGTCCAAGTCAAAGGGAAACACCATCGACCCCTTCGCAGACGAGAAGACGCTGAAGAAGGTGATCAACAAGCAGATCACCACCGACGCTACCCCACTGGAAGACCCCAAAGACCCCGACAGTTCCGTAGTCTACCAACTCTTTCAATTGGTGGCTTCTGAATCCGATGCGGCCGACATGGCGGCCAAACTCCGCGCAGGCGGCTATGGTTGGGGCCACGCCAAAAAGGACCTGCTCGGCGCCCTTGTCGATGGGTTTGCTCAAGAAAGGGACACGTTTAACCGCTATATGGCCGACTTGCCCGCCTTGGATGCCGAGCTCGCCAAAGGCGCTGACAAAGCCCGTGGCGTTGCCAATGCCACGGTCAACCGGCTCAGAACTGCCCTCGGATACTGACCCCGCAGGAGGTGATCAGTAAAGCAAGTGCTGCTTGCTCTTGTTGCGCCAGCCCGCGCGGCTCTCGTAGTCCACGAAGAAAATCTTGAGGTCTGCCCGACTCTCGTAATCCACAAAGAAAATCTTCTTGTCGGCACGGGACGCGTAATCCACGAAATGCCAATGGCCCTCATTGCCATCGGCCCGGCTCTCATACTCTTCTTTGAAGACCAGCAAATCGGCGCGGCTCTCATAGTCCACCACGAAGACCTTCACGTCAGCCCCGCTTTCGTACTTCACGGAAAATATTTTTTGGGCAGCCACTTCAACAGGCTGAACACCCAGCAAAAACAGCAGAAGGGAGGGTAGGAGTAGAAGGCGCATGACCACAAGTTCGGGATTTTTGGCACGGGACTTGAATCGTGAGGGGAGAACGTCAAAACCTCAAGCTCATGTTCCCACGCATCCTCCTCTCCATCCTGTCACTTGCCTTCTTCCTGCCCACAATGCGCGCAGGCAAGGAAAATGAAAAGGAAGTCCGCCATGCCATCGACCATGTGACGGTCTACCGCCAAGGTGCCCAAATCAAAAGGACCACCTCCACGGTCATCCCGGCCGGCACCGCCACGCTGGTCTTCCCGGACTTGCCCACCACCATCGACCCCAGTGAGGTCCGGATCACGGGCACCGGCGATTTCACCATCCTTTCGGTGACGCACCGATACCACACTGACACCCTCAGCGGTGCGGAAAGCCAAGCCGAACGCGAACGGCTGCAAGTCCAGCGCAACGCACTGTACCACGACATGCAACAAGAACAGCACTGGTACACCATTCTCGACAAGGAGGAACAACTGCTTTCAGCACACACCCAATTCACCGTCAAGGACAGCGGTGTGGACCTGGTACGCCTCATTGACGCCACGCAATTTTTGCGGGAACGGCGCATCGAATTGCTGCAGGAGCGCAAGGCCATCGACGGCCGCATTGGCGACATGCAGGCCAGCTTGACCAAGCTCGACTTGGCGATGGCTGCCCTGCCACCGCTGCTCACCGAGACCCATTTGGAAATGCTCATCCACACGGAAGCAAAAGCGCAAACAAGTGGGGTCATCAGCTTCGGTTATTGGATGCAACAGGCGGGATGGGACCCCGCCTATAACGCCCGCGTTGAGAGTGTGGCCGACCCGCTCAAGCTCGAGAGCATCGCCCTGGTCCACCAGCGCACCGGAGAAGACTGGGACAGGGTCAACCTCAGTGTGTCTACCGGCACACCCAACCGCAACCGCTCCAAACCCCACCTCTCGCCGTGGTTTTTGCACGCCAACCACCAAGGCCAGCGCGGCGCGGCCGCCTCTACTGCCGCCGCAGCCAACAATTGGCTGAAAGCCCAGCCCTACAACCCCGCCGTGCGGCAGGTTCGCGGGCAACTCTATGACGCCCAAGGGCAGCCCCTCATAGGCGCCACCGTCAGCGTTCCTGGCGGCCGCAATACCGTCACCGATGTCAATGGTTTCTACATGATCGACGTCCCCACCAACGCGCGCAACATCAGCTACCAAAGCATGGGCATGGTCGCTGAGAACATCGCCGTCAGCAACAGCGTCATGAACGTCGCACTGGCCCCCGCCATGGAGATGCTCGACGAGGTGGCCGTGGCATACACCGATATCGAATCAGAAGACATGGAGCGGGGATCCCTCTTCGGCAGCCGACGTGAGCGGGCCGCAGAGCGCGCCGCCCAAGCCTTTGACTATGCCTCCGTCACCGTGCAGAGCACCCCCACCCAGACGCGTTTCGACATCGCCGCCAAGTACAGCATTGCTTCCGACGGCGTCGTCCAATCGGTCCGCATCAACACGGTGGATGTACCGGCCGAGTTTCTCTACGAGGCCACTCCGAAGCTCGATGCACAAGCCTACCTCATGGCGCACGTCATGGACTGGGAAGAACTCGACCTGATCAGTGGGCGTTTGCGCATCTATTTCGAGGACGACTTTGTGGGAGAGAGTGCCTTGGTGCTCAACCTCGCTTCAGACACCCTCAGCCTGTCGCTTGGACCAGACCCGTCCATTCAGGTGCGCCGAAAACTGGAGAGCCACAACAACAAAACCAACGTCATCACCGGCAAGCGCGAGCTACAACGGGCGTGGGAAATCAGCATCGACAACCGCAAAGCTCTGCCCATCCGCATCGTCATCGACGATCAACTCCCGCTCTCCAATGACGAGGACGTGGAGGTCAAGGCAGATGCCCTCGGTGGCGGCAAGCTCGACAAAGACACTGGCCGCGTCGAATGGGACCTCATCGTCAAGCCCGGACAACGCGAAAACCTGCGCTTCAAGTACAGCGTCCAAGCCCCTCGCGAGACGCCCATCCGACTCGACAGTTGATGCATTTCGAAGCACACAACGGCGCTTCTCTCCAGGTTCCAACTGCCCACAAAAAAGGCCCGCTCATGGCGGGCCTTTTCTATGCGTTTCAGACGCCTTCCCAATCAACGACCGCCTAGCGCGCGCTGAGCGTCATACTTGGCCTTGTACTTCTCGTAGAGCTGAATTTGCTTGTTGTCCAATGCCACGTCGCGGCCTTGTACCCAAGCATGGCGCACATCGTTGCCCATCATGTCGAGGGCGTCTCCGCCAGAGATGAAGAGCGTTGCATCCTTGCCGCGCTCAATCGATCCACAAGTCTCATCGATGCCGAGGATCTTGGCTGTGGACAATGTGAGGGCCCGCACAGCCTGCTCGTATTCGAGTCCATAGGCCACCGCCGTGCCTGCATAGAAAGGCAGGTTGCGGGTGTTCATTTCCGGCATGCGGCCCTCGCCTTGCAAGCAGTATTCAACCCCCTCGTCCTCCAGCAGCTTGGGCAATTTGTACGGAAGGTCGATGTCGTCCTCGGCAAACCGCGGCACAGAATGGGTACGGAGCAGCATCACAGCGATGTCATTCTCCCGCAAGGGATCGGCCATCATCCAGCTGTCCAAACCACCGACGAGGACCACACGGTCCAGCTTCTCTGTGCGCTTAAACCGAATGACTTCGGCGATTTGCTTGGCGTCGTTGGCATGCACAAACAAGGTGGTGGCACCTTGGGCATTGCGCGCACCATCGACAAACAAGCCCCGCATGGCCTCCATCCGGAGGTCACGCTGCTCTGGTTGTCCATCCGAATAGGCCCGCGCCCGCTCAAAGAAGTCGGTAATCTCATGAAGCTGCTGGTCATACGTCTTGCGCTTGCGCAGCTTGGCCCGGCCATCCTCAAAGTGCTTGTGGTGGGTAGAAGGCCAATACAGGTGAATGCCATCATCCGCACGCACCACCGCATCTTCCCAATTCCATGCGTCAAACTGGACGACAGAACTCGATCCGCCAATCACACCTCCCCGGGGGGTGATCTGGCCCATCAACACCCCGTTGGTGCGCACCGTTGGCGTGATGTCAGAAGCCGCATTGTAGGCGATGATGCTCCGGACGTTGGGCTTGAACGTGCCCACTTCCTGGTAGTCGCGTGAAGCACGCACAGCCGCCACTTCCATCAGGCCCAGCGTGCTGTTGGGCGCGATAAATCCAGGATACACGTGCATGCCTTGCGCCTGCACCACACGGTCATAGCGCTTCTGATCCACGTTGCGGGCTGTGCCCACGTAGTCTATGAAGCCATCCACAAAACCGATGGCGGCATTTTCGATGGCCTCACCATTTCCGATGTGGGCCGTCCCCCCAAGAATGAGGATGCGATCGGACTGTGGGGCTCCGGGCGTAAGGTTGGGTTGGGCCACTGCACCGAGGGTACAGGCCAACAGAACAAAGAGAAAAGGCGCTTTCATGGCGTTCAAATTCAGGGTTGCAAGGCGGCTCATCAGTTCTCCTCGGTCATGGTGTCACAATGGTAATGGGGTGGAATCCGTTCCAACGGTTTCCGTTTGTCGGCGCCCGGGGCGTCCAACATCATCTGAATCAGACGGGCCCGTTCCGTGCGAATGGCCGCGCGCATCGCCTGGTCCTCTTCAAGGTCAAACAACCGGCGCCCATCCACAAAAGTCTGCTCGCATTGCGCGTACACCGAAAGGGGGTGATCTGACCACACCACGAGGTCTGCGTCCTTGCCCGCCTCCAAGGAGCCCATGCGGTCATCGAGGTGCAACAACTTCGCGGGGTTAAGGGTCACAAATTTGAGGGCCTCCTCTTCCGGCACACCGCCGTATTTGACTGCTTTGGCGGCCTCTTGGTTGAGGCGCCGCGCCATCTCCCGGTCGTCGGAATTGAAGGCGGTCACCACACCATTCTCCCAAAGCAGCGCTCCGTTGTAGGGAATGGCGTCCTTCACCTCGAATTTGTAAGCCCACCAATCGCTGAAGCTCGAGCCGCCTGCGCCGTGCTCCGCCATCTTATCGGCCACCTTGTAGCCCTCCAATATGTGGGTGAAGGTGTTCAGGGTGAAGCCCATTGAGTCGGCCACGTGCATGAGCATGTTGATCTCGTCCTGCCGGTAACTGTGGCAGGTCACAAAGCGCTCCGACTCG
This sequence comes from Flavobacteriales bacterium, assembly GCA_022428205.1. Taxonomy (GTDB): domain Bacteria; phylum Bacteroidota; class Bacteroidia; order Flavobacteriales_D; family Sanyastnellaceae; genus UBA8752. The sequence goes on along the minus strand of JAKMCW010000080.1, from coordinate 24,224 downwards.
AGGATTTGCAACAAGGTTTCCAGCTCCAGGTCGCGGCGCGGCGCCTTGGGGCCTCCACCCTTGCGCAGGATGCGGCGCGGTGTTGCCTTGCGCTCGGCAGCATAGTTTTCCCAGGCCTCACCGTATGCACGGGCGCGGTGGAAGTGGTCATAATAGACCTGCTCAACCCCCATGCGCGTCTGTGGAAAGCGCACCGTCTGGTAGTCACCCCAGTTGGATTGCTTGACATTTTCTCCCAAAGCAAACTTGATGAAAGGGTCTGCGTCCTCAATCAGCATCTCGTCAGGTGTCTGGCCCCAACGGAATTTGATGATGCCGCTCTGCCCACCAATCGGATTGGCCGAACCGTGCAAGATCTGGCCCGCCGTCACACCTCCGGCCAGGTGGCGGTAGACGTTGACGTCTTCGCTATTGACCACCGTGCCAATGCTGACCTCCGCACTCGAAGCCTGCGTGCCCTCATTGATGCCGCGGCTCGCCGCAATATGGGTGTGCTCGTCCAAGATGCCTGGTGTGATGTGCTTGCCTTTGGCGTCGATTCGGGTCAACTCTGGCACCATCTTTCCAAATACAGCAGCCGGGTCCAAGGTCTGGCCAACGGCTGCGATGCGGCCCTTGTGCACGATGACCTCCCCGTTTTCGATTTTACCCTCTGGACCACAGGTCCATACCGTAGCACCCACGAAATGCCAACTGCCTTGATCGGGCAATTGGGTGCGGCCGTATGCGCTGAACGGATACAGCAAGGGGCCTGGACCAACTGTCCCGTCCTCAACCTCACTGCCCGCCGCTTTGGCCGCATTCATTTCGTCCGAAGCCACCGCTGCTCCAGAAGCCTCCTGGCGCAATGCCGCCCATTCCAACCACGCGCCATCTGGGCGTTCACCGCGGCCATCTATGATGCGGCTTCCTTCATACACATTGCCCACAAGCCGAAAGGCGCCTTCTTGATCGTCAATCAGTCGCAGCACCATGTCACGGCCGTCAAGGCTCACCTTGGCCTTGCCCGCTAAAGAGTCGATGTCCGACTCCGCCGTGCCCGCAGGCCACCATCGGCCACTCGGCCCTTTGTCGCCATCCTTCAGCTCCAACACGAGGTCACGACCGTCCAAGTTGAGGCTGTATTGACCGGCAATGGCCACACGCTCGAGCGGTTCAAATTCGAAACGCTCGCCTTGAACCACGTTCCAATGCAAGGTGGTCCCTTCCTCAAAAATGGGCCCGTCGGTGACGAGGAAGTTGGCTTCCAAACCCGAGGCCAATTGGCCCACGCGGTCCGACGCTCCGATCATTTCGGCAGGAATGCGCGTCAACGCATCAAGGGCCTGGTCTGCCGTGAGCCCGAGGGTGACCGCCTTGCGCACATTGGCCAGGAATTCTTCGCCTTTGCTAACTCCGCTCATGGTCAGGGCCATGGGGATGCCCGCCGCGGCGACACGGGCGGGGTTGTGCGGCGCCCACTCCCAATGCTTCATCTCCGACAACGACACCAGGCGGGCCAAGTATGGATCGCTCACATCTATGGCCGTTGGAAAGGCAACCGGAACAATCATCGCTCCCCCTGTGGCTTGGATTTCATCGAGCCTCCGGTAGGCGTCTCCACCGCCTAGAAAGGCGTATTGAACACCAAATTCGTCTCCAATGCGGTCTGCCCGCAAGACATCCAACCAACTGCCTGCATCAAAAAAGTGAGGCAATGCTTCCTCTGCGTTGAAGGCTTCCAGCGACAAATTCCGCTCTTCTGGCGCCTCAAATTGGCCGTACCACTCAGCGTCACAATACGTTTGACGCAGCAGGGCAATGCTGCCCATCAAGGAGCTAGGGTAGCTCTGGTTGGAGGAGCCTTTGGAGAAGCTGTGCCAGGCCGCTACCTCGGGTTCGAGCACCACGTCATTGGCTTCACCACCCAGGGCCACGAGGGCTGCCGTGCCGCGCACGATGCCGTCTTGTCGGTGGGTGACCACCGCACCAAAACCTGCTGCACGGTGGGCCTTGGCCCCTTTGGCATCCGGTACAAACACCTGTGCCGCGTCAAACTCCGGGTGCAAAGCGCTGTTCCATCCCATCGCCGCTTTGGTGTCTTCCCGCTCATAATGGGGCTTCCCATCCCAACGCGAACGCTCGCCCTTCTTCAATCCCCATCCCGCGTAGACATCGACAAACGATGGGTAAATCTCCTTGCCCGAGACGTCGTGTCTCACGACCGGTTCTGCCGACGAATATGCGCCCGCTCCCACCGCTTCAATGCGGCCACGCCGCACCACCAAGTGACCATCCGCGATGACCTCATCGGCCGTCACGTGGATGATGGCCCCTTCGTAAACGTGCAACTCCGCGCGCGCATCGGGGGTGCCGTTGACAGGGAAAGTAGAACTCGACTGAGCGTGAGCAGTCCCCGCAAGCAGGGTCACCAAAGCACAGACAACTGGAATGATTCGGGTCATGATGTTGGAATCGGTTGGACCGACAAGATATTGGGAACCCGCACAGCGACACACGGGTACGTCCATGTACTTCGCAACGCATACTGTTCGATATTCGCCCTATGAGTCATCCCGTCAGTGTATATGCTGAAATGACCCCGAATCCGGAGGTCATGAAATTCGTCGCAGACCGTCCCTTGATCGACGGTTCCGAGCAAGCTGAATTCATCAGCAAAGCCTCGGCTACTGGTTATTCCAGCCTCGCAGAAGAGCTGTTCAATTTCCCCTTTGTCACAGGCGTCTTTATCAGCGGCGGCTTTGTATCCGTCACCAAGGACGATTCCATCGGCTGGGAAATGATCGCCATGCAGATGCGCGAGTACATCCAAGGTTGGCTCACCGAGCACGAGACCGCCGTCGAGAAGATCCCGCCCGCACTGGCGCAACAGCCGGAGTCCGCCAATGCGGAAGGAGCGGCCAAGACGGAAGGCGCGGTGCAACTCGACGATGCGGACATTGTACCCACCGAGCACGACGACGCCATCGTCGCCCTGCTGGAGGAATTTGTCAGGCCTGCCGTCGAAGCCGATGGTGGCGCCATCGACTTCCGTGCTTTCGTAAAAGGCACGGTGCACGTTCGGTTGCGTGGCGCCTGTGCCGGATGTCCTTCCTCAACAGCGACCCTCAAGGACGGCATCGAACGCCTGTTGACCTCCAAACTCGACGTGGTGCAATCCGTCGTCGCCTCCGTCTGATACCATGGCCGATCCCACCCGCATCGGCTCTCAACTGCGCCACTTCCGCAAACAGCGGGGGTGGACACAAACGGAATTGGCGGAACGCTCGGGACTGAAGCGCACCGCACTGGGCGCCTACGAGGAAGGGCGTGCCGAACCCCGTCTCGCGGCATTGGTCCGCCTCGCCCATGTGCTCAATGTGTCACTCGATGCCTTGGTCCTCGGAGGTACGGAAACACCCATGGAACAAGACGTCCGCGTGCTGCCTATCCCCGTAGACCGCGACGAGAAGATGGAGCGGATTTCGGCCGTCAGCACCAAGGCCGCTGCCGGATACGCAGCGGGACTGGCCGACCCCGAATGGGTCGCTGCACTGCCGCATTTCGCGCTGCCCCTTCCAGAGGTTCCCCAAGACCGCACCTTGCGATTCTTCCAAATCGAAGGAGACAGCATGTTGCCCTTGCCGAGCGGCACCTGGGTGCTGGCTGAATTCATGGAGTCCCTCCAACAAGTAGGCAGCGGAAGGCCCTATATCCTCTCCACGAAAAACGACGGACTGCTCTTCAAAAGGGTCGAAAACCGGTTGGACCGCGAAGGCGATTTCCTGCTCGTCTCCAACAATGCGCACTACGCACCCTATCCCTGCGACCCCTCCGAAATTCGGGAAGTCTGGCGGGCCATTGGTTGGTTCTCAACGGATTGGCCCCAGACCTCAGCAGAAATCGCTTCGACCCTTGCTGCCATCAAGCAGGAAATTTCGGGCTCAAACCGGGATTAACGAAGATGTAGGCCATATAAACACCTACAAAAATCAATACAGGGCGGTAGAATAATCGGGGCATCCGCGCTATCTTTAAGGTCATGACCTCATCGCTTGTGCCACTCAGCACCATCTGTGCATTGATGGTCTGTGCCCTTTTGCCAGCGCAGACCCAGGCGCAGAAGATGTTTGGCCTTCCTGCTTCGGCCATGCACGACCACGCGGTGTGCGAGTCACAGGGTTGCGACGGCCTTGTCGGCATTCCAGAGGATCACTTTCTCTTCGTGCCGCCCCCTGCCACTTATCGCAGCTCGGCGGCCACCATCAATGTGACCTACAACAACTTCCCGTCAGATGCGCAAGCAGCGTTCCAATACGCGGTCAACATTTGGGCGGGCCTCATCGACAGCGACATTGACATCGATGTCACGGCCACCTGGGCATCGTTGGGAGACAACATCTTGGGCTCGGCTTCACCGAGTACCGTGCACCGCAACTTCACGGGAGCTCCGGACCTGGACGTATACTACCCATCGGCCTTGGCCAACCAACTGGCCAACGATGACCTCGACACCGACGACGCCGACATCACCTGCAACTTCGGCAGCGATGTCAACTGGTATTTGGGGCTGGACGGCAATGTCCCACCGGGGGCCTACGACTTCGTAACGGTTGTCCTCCACGAACTCTGCCACGGCCTCGGTTTCATTGGGAGCGCCACCGTTGCCGGAAATACGGGTTTCATCGGGCAAAGCGGGTCGCCCTTTGTCTACGACACCTTCATCAACGACAACAACACAGGAGGCAGCATCCTCGACCTCAACTCCGGTTCGGGGGCGATGGCCAATGCCCTCACCGGCAATGGCTTGGTGTGGTCCGGCCCAGGAGGACTTGCAGCCAGCATTTCACCCCCTGGCATTTATGCCCCAGCAGATTGGGAACCCGGCGCCAGTTTCTCTCACCTGCGAGAAGACATGTACTTGACGGGTGATGCGAACGCCCTGATGACCCCCAACCTGAATACCGGTGAAGCCATCCACAACCCCGGCCCCATCGTCATGGGCATGTTCAACGACATGGGATGGGGGGTTCAAGGCTGCGCCATTTCCGCTGCATTGGCTGGTGCGCAACTGGGTTGCAATCCGGAAACCAATACCTACAGCCAGCAACTCATCCTGATCTACGACAACGCTCCCGCAGGCCTTATCAATGTCAATGGATCCCTCTTTACCATCTCTGGGAGCCCCCAAACTGTCAGTTTGAACAACCTTCCCGCGGATGGACAACCCGTGGACGTTGACATTTATTTCACCGGTGATCCCAGCTGTAACTTCAGTCAACAGGCGGTCTTCACTGCCCCAGACCCCTGTAGTGGTGGCACCTGTACACTGACTTCCTATGCGTTGGGAGACCAGAGCGCTTGCAACTCCATTGACGGCACCTACAGCCAGTCTGTGACCCTGTCCTTCCAATATTCTGCAGGGGCCGGAGACGTCACCGTCAACGGCCAGGTTTTCCCTGTATCCAACGACCAGGCCAATGTGACCCTCACGGGGCTGGTGGCCGATGGCGAACCCGTCGACTTGCTCATCACCTTTGCCGACGACGACGACTGTGCATTTGCGGTGTTCGATGCCTGGACCGCGCCATCGCCCTGTCCCTGTTCCATCTCGTTGGACATCGACAACATCAGCGCCTGCGCGTCGACCACCGGCACCTATGAATTGGACCTCATCCTCCAGCTGACGAACCCGCCCGCAACCGGTCTGCTCAACATCGGGGGCAATCTCTTCGAGTCCCCTGCAGCCTCCGGCAATTACATCGCCACCCTCTCGGACCTCACCGCCAATGGGGAGGCCCAGTCCATTGGGGCCTTTTTCACGGACCTGCCGACGTGCAACAGTCCGGAAACTGCCACCACTTGGACCGCACCAGCGTCCTGTTCCTGCCCGAGCGACTTGGACGGCGACGGCATCATCGGTGTGTCGGACACCCTGGAAATCCTGGCCAACTTCGGTTGTGTCGGCAGCGATTGCCTCGGTGACATCGACGGCGACACCATCGTAGGTGTCTCCGATATCCTGCAACTGCTCTCCGTGTTCGGGTCCAGCTGCTGATTCTTTTTCGCTTTTCAAAAAAGATGTCGTGCACATCAAAATGCCAACTAAATTGGCATTCCAATTTTTGTGCACTGTGTCTACCCAACGCGCCATACTCCACCTCGACCTCGACACCTTCTTCGTTTCGGTCGAACGGCTTATGGACAGCCGATTGCAGGGGAAACCCCTGCTGATTGGCGGCACGGGGGACCGCGGCGTGGTCGCATCCTGCAGCTACGAGTCCCGGCGTTTTGGCGTCCATTCCGGTATGCCCATGCGCATGGCGCGGGAGCTCTGCCCCGAAGCTTTGGTCATACGGGGCAACTCCGCCACATACACCAAGTATTCGCATGCGGTCACCGACATCGTTCGAGAAGCGGTTCCCGTCTGTGAGAAGACCTCCATCGATGAGTTCTACGCCGACCTTACCGGGATGGACCGCTTCTTCGGCTGCTGGCAATACGCCGGCGAGTTGCGCCAACGGGTCATGCGCGAAACAGGGCTCCCAATCTCCTTTGGCCTGTCCCAAAACAAAACCGTATCCAAGGTGGCCACCGGCGAAGCCAAGCCCAACAACGCCATCCGCATCGAGCGGGGCACCGAGCGGCCTTTTCTCGCGCCTCTGGGCATCCGCAAAATCCCCATGGTCGGCGAAAAGACCTATCAAACCCTGCGCAACCTCGGGGTTCGGCGCATCGCCACGCTCCAGGAAATGCCGGTCGACATGATGGAACGCGTCCTCGGAAAGCCAGGCCGCGTTATCTGGCGCAAGGCCCAGGGCGAGGACCCTTCACCCGTCATGCCCACCAGCGAACGAAAGTCCATCTCGACCGAGCGGACCTTTCGCAAGGACACCACCGATACGGCCCAGTTGCGCAGCATCCTCATCGCCATGGCCGAAAACCTCGCCTTCCAATTGCGCCGTGGCCGCAAGTTGACGGCTTGCATCACCCTGAAGGTCCGGTACAGCGACTTCGATACGCGCACGCTCCAGGCCCGCATCCCCTACACAGCGGCCGACCATCACCTCGTGCCCAAGGCCCTCGAACTCTTCGACCGGCTCTATGACCGGCGGGTGCTCGTCCGGCTCGTCGGCATCCGGTACAGCCACCTCGTCGGCGGCGGCATGCAGATGGGCCTCTTCGACGACGACGACCAACGCCAAGCCCTCTACCAAGCCATGGATGGGCTCAGGGACCGCTTTGGTGACCGGATCATCTTTTCGGCCGCCACCCTCGGTGCCCGCACCATTGGCCGGTCCAACCCCTTCTCCGGAGACGCTCCCCTCCTCCTTGCCAACCGACACCAGTAAATTGAACCCCGCATGTGTGGACGCTACGTCACCGTTACCTCCGTCAAAGCCATCGAGCAGCGTTTTCAGGTCACCGCAGGACCGGAATACACCAGCGCGCCCGCGCCACCCAATACCAATGTCTCCCACGGTGACCTCGCTCCTGTAGTCACCGGCGATCGGCCCGATGCGCTCCAAACCATGCAATTCGGCTTCACCCCCTCCTGGGCCAAGAAGCAGTTCTACATGATCAACGCCCGCAGTGAGGGCGACCACAACACGGAAAACGACCCCGGCTATCGCGGGGCCATGGGCATCCTACAAAAGCCCATGTTCCGGCAAGCAATCCGCACGCGAAGGTGCCTGATTGTGGCTGACGCCTTCATCGAAGGACCACAGCGCGAAAAGCTTGCCAAACCTTACGTGGTCTATGCCCGAGACGGAAAGCGCCCCTTCGCACTCGCAGGAATCTGGGACGAGTGGACAGACTCCGGCACAGGCGAAGTCCTCCGCTCCTTTGCCATCATCACCACCACCGCCTGTGATGTCCTCAACACCATCGGACACCACCGCTCACCCGTGATGCTCAATCCCGAGGACGAACGCAAGTGGATTGACCCGGCTACACCGCTCAACGACGCTACCGCCCTACTAAGGCCCATTCCGGACGGCACACTCAACGCCTACCCCATCGACCCGGCCATCAAAAACCCCCGGCTCAACGGCACGTCGCTGCTCCAGCCGACCGGCCAACGGGTATTCCCAGAATACGACTTCGAACTGCACCAATCCCTGGAGATGTTTGGTATGGGCGAATCCAGGGCGCGCAAACTCCGAGGCCGAGGGTCCGAGGCCGACCAAGGCAGCCTGTTCTGAGACGGCCACCACACCGCCTTCCATTTCACCCCCATCACCATGTACCTGAACACCCATTCGTGGTTCAGCCTCCGCTACGGCGTCATGCAGCCGGAAGAGCTCCTCGCCGAAGCACAGGCGGCGGGCGCGACGTGCTTGGCCCTCACCGACGTGCACTGCACAGCCGGTGGGCCGGACTTTGCGCGGTTGGCACCGAAATACGGGGTGCGGCCCGTCCTCGGGGTGGACTTCCGCAACGGCGCAGTCCAGCGCTATGTCGGCCTCGCCCGAGACCACGACGGCTACCAAAGGCTCTGCGGTTTCCTATCTGGGCTGTTGCACGAAGGGCATGCCGGTAAACCCGCCAAAATTCCGGAGCGCGCACCGATGCTCGAAGGGGTCATTTGGGTATACCCATGGGCACAGCGGACAGCAGTGACCTGGATGCACACCGGCGAAGGCGGCCTGCGGCGCGACGAACTCGTCGGCGTGCGGCCCGGTGAGCTCGGGGCCCTTCGGATCGCCCTGCAACGCGACCCGGACACCACCCCACATCACCGCATGGTTGCCCTCCAGACGGCCTCCTTCCGCCACAAGCGGGACCACAACGCCCACCGCCTCCTGCGCGCCATCGACCACAATTGCCTGCTCGCCAAACTGCCCGAACAGCAGGTCGCACCCAGAACAGACCGCCTATTGCGCGCCGGCGAACTCGAAGGCGCCTATGCTGAATTTCCTTGGCTGACGGAGCGCGCCAACGCCCTGCTCGACGCCTGTCACATCGACTTCGACGGCGACCTCGGCGACCAAGAAGACGGCGCCACCCACCGCAACATCCGCACCTTCACCGGCTCCATCATCGAAGACGAACGGCTCATCCGCACCCTGTGCGCGGAAGGCCTCGCCTACCGTTACCCCGACGCCAACGAAGCCATTCTCGACCGAATGGAACACGAGATCGAGGTCCTCCGCGAGAAAGAATTTCTCGCCTACTTCCTCGTCAATTGGGACATCACCACCTACGCACGGTCCAAGGGCTACTTCCACGTAGGTCGGGGCAGCGGGGCCAACAGCCTGGTCGCCTACCTGCTGCGCATCACCGATGTGGACCCCATAGAACTGGACCTCTACTTCGAGCGGTTCATCAACCTCTACCGATCCAACCCGCCCGACTTCGACCTCGACTTCTCCTGGACCGACCGCGACGACGTCACACGCTACATCTTCGAACGCTACGAGCACGTCGCCCTCCTCGGCGCTTACAACACCTTCCAATACCGCGCTGTGGTCCGGGAGCTTGGCAAGGTCTTTGGCTTGCCCAAACACGAAATCGACACGCTGGCATCCGGACGGTTCAACCCCGCCAAGCTCGGAGAGTTCGAACGCGCCGTCATCCGCTATGCCGGTGTCCTCCGCGATTTCCCGAACCAGATCTCCATCCACGCCTGTGGCATCATCATCTCGGACCGGCCCATCCACCGGACATGTGCGACTTTTCTACCCCCCAAGGGCTTCCCCACCACCCAATACGACATGGTGGTCGCCGAAGACCTCGCGCTCCACAAATTCGACATCCTGTCCCAACGCGGCCTCGCCAAAATCAAGGACGCCTTGGACCTCATCGCGGAGACCGACCCGGAAGCTGACATCGACATCCACGACATGCGGAGATTCAAGGCCGACCCGCGGGTACAGCACCTCTTGCGGGAAGCCGAGGCCATCGGTTGTTTCTATGTGGAGTCTCCCGCCATGCGCATGCTCATGCGGAAACTGCGGGTCGATGACTACCTCGGCCTGGTCGCCGCCAGCTCCGTGATCCGACCAGGTGTGGCACGCAGTGGGATGATGCGGGCCTACATCGAGCGACACCGCTTCCCAGAGCGCCGAAAAGACGCCCACCCCATCCTACTGGAAATCATGCCGGAAACCTATGGGGTCATGGTCTACCAAGAAGACGTCATCAAGGTGGCCCACCGCTTTGCCGGGCTCGACCTCGGCGAGGCCGATGTCTTGCGGCGCGGGATGTCGGGCAAATTCCGATCGCGGGAAGAATTCCAGAAAGCGCGACAAGCCTTCTTCGACAAGGCCACAGTCAAGGGCCATCCCAAGGACATGATCACCGAAGTGTGGCGCCAAGTCGAAAGCTTTGCCGGCTACGCCTTCGCCAAGGGACACTCGGCATCCTTCGCCGTCGAAAGCTACCAGAGCCTCTTCCTCAAGGCGTATTGGCCCTTGGAATACATGACCGCGTGCATCAACAACTTCGGTGGCTTCTACCGCACCGAATTCTACGTTCATGAAGCCCGCCTGCTCGGCGGCAGCATCGCGGCGCCCTGCGTCAATTCCGGCGGCTACCTCACGGGGTACGATGCCACCAGCCGCACCCTCACCCTCGGGTTCAACCTTGTCAAGGGCGTGGAAGGCGAAACCGCCGCCCACATCGAGCGGGAGCGCCGTCAAACAGGGCCCTATCACAGCCTCGAGGATCTGGTGCGCCGCACCGGCGTAGGCCTGGAACAACTGCTAACCATCATCCGCATCGGCGGCATGCGGTGGACAGGGCGCTCCAAACAACAACTCCAATGGGAGGCCCATTTCCTATTGGGTCACCTTCCCAAACGCGCTCCTACAGCCGACCTCTTCCGAGAAGCCACCCTCACAACAGACCAGGATCGTCTGCACGCACTACCCGTTTTGGCCGGAGGGCCTGCAGAAGACGCGTACGACGAAATTGAACTTCTGGGCTTTGCGCTCTCCTCACCGTTTAACCTCTTGACGCCTGAAGCACAAGGACAAGCCGCCGAAGGCATCCCCGCCAGGGCATTGCCAGAGTACATCGGCCAAACGGTGACCATCGCGGGATACCTCGTCACCGTAAAAGAAACGTCGACCATCAAGGGGGACCGCATGCTGTTCGGTTGCTTCGTAGACCGGGAAGGCCAATGGGTCGATACCGTTCATTTCCCACCCATCGCCAAGGCCTATCCCTTTCGCGGGCGTGGTGTATATCGGATGCGCGGCAGCGTTCAAGAAGAGTTTGGCGCCATCAATGTAGAGGTTCAGTCCATGGAAAAGCTGGACCTCCAGCCCGACCCGCGCTACGACGAAAGCACACCGACAAAATCCCGTCCCTCCGGCCGACAACACCGCCGCGTCCCGCAGGCGCGTCGCCTTCCCAACGCATCCTGATGCAGGGACTACTCAGGGCCAAAGGCCCAACGAACACCCGCATAGAGGTTGCGACCGAAAATCGGAGCGTAAACCAACGAGGCGTCAAACAGCGGGTCCGTGGTTGGGGTCAGGCCACCTGGCCCGGCATGATCGACCCCGATAATGGGGTCCGTCTGGCGGTAATCCGTGACATTCTCCACCCCGAGATAAATCTGCTGGCCCTCAGCAAAGTCCCGGCTCACCTGCACGTTACCCGTCAAGAACGTCGGAGCATATTCTGGTCGACGGTACCCCTCCGGGTTGGTATAGGTCCAAGGCAAACGCTGCGGCCCCGTCACCTGGAAAGTCACATCTGCCCGCCATTGGCGACCCTTGGTGTCCGGCTTTGATCCATAAGCCAATGTGGCAAAGCCACGGTGCCGGGCCACGAAAGGATCCTGGCGGTAATATGACAACTGTAAATCGCCGTAGTCACTGACCGCGTTGACATAGCGATAGGCCACAGTCAAGTCAATCCGCTTGGTCCAGTCCCACCAAAACTCCGCTTGTACATTCTCGGATTGGCTATAGCCTTGGCGCACCAACGCCAGTCCTGGCGTGTCAACATCCACGAAAACCCGGTTCGCAAAGGTCACCCGGTATCCATCCAAGCTCAAACTCGCATCCCGGTACCCCACAGAGAACTTTGACAACAAGTTCAGGCCCACATTCCAGCTCTCCTCTGGTCGAAGTCCGCGGAAGCCATCCTCCGCATCGGCATCGGGAAAAGCCCATGCCCGATTCGAAGCCCACACCCCTGCAAATTCAGCAAAGGGCAACGATGTCCGCCAGCCTCTGCCTGCCGCCAACTTGAGCGTCACAGCATCCGTCATGGACCACCGTGCATTCAACCGAGGCGACACAAACACCCCAAACGTATCGTGGATGTCAGAACGCAGGCCAAGCACCATGTCCCAACGTTCGCGCTTCACGTTCCATTCCATGAAAGCCCCCGTCGTCATTTCATTGCGCTCAATCCGGTCGGTCCCCACGGTTTTCAGTGAGTCTGGCGCAGCAAATCCCGCCATGCGCTGCAGCGTTTCACCATAGCGGTCCACCTTGGCATTGATCCCCCACACAAGGTCATCTCCCCTCGAGGTAGGGCGCTGGTACAACAGGTTTGCCCGCGCGAAAAATTGATCGGCCAAATACGCCCGGTCCGGTCCAAATGACAGGGACTGGTCATGCAGGCCAATGGAAACCTGACTGCCGAGACTGCGGCCTTCCTCGCCCGGAAAAACATACCCTGTCTTGGCCGACGCCACCACACGGTCCACACGCTGGTCTGCAAACCACAATCCATCACGGCCCTGGTCAGACAGTGGCAATTGGCCAGCCGACTTGTCCTGACTCACAGCAGTGACGGCATATTCTCCCCGCAATCCACGGTCGCCGGTATACTTAAAATCCGTTCGCAACACCACATCCTTCGACAGTGCGTTGTCTTGGAAGCCGTCATTATTCCGGTCATTGATGCGGTCTGCCCACTCGCCATGGGTCAACAACGCAGCCTTCCACTTTCGCGAAACGTCATGGCGACTGACCGTGTTCAACTCGTAGCGTCCCGCTCGATTCAAAAAGGCGTTTACAATGAACTTCTCAGGGCCATCTGCATTGCGCAAGGCCACATTAATCTGCCCCGTCATGCTCTCGTGCCCGAGCGTAACGGACCCGGCCCCTTTGCCGATGTGAATCTGGTCTACCCATTCCCCCGGGACAAACTTCATCCCCTGCAATATGTTGAGCCCACGCGCACCCGGCATGTTGTCGAACATGATCTGGGTGTACTTACCATCCAAGCCGAGCATGCGAATCTGCTTGGTGCCTGTAACCGCATCCGTGAAGCTCGCGTCCACCGCCGCATTGGTCTCAAAGGCCTCGCTCAGGTTACAGCAGGCTGCCCGGCACAACTCATCCCGGCCCAGCGATTGGACCACCAACGGGTCCAGAAGACTCACCGACGTCGTCGGTCCCTTGGCCACGACTTGCGCCTCATTGAGTTGGAATCCCTCTCCCAACGGAATCTCGACGTAGTTCTGTCCGATGAATGGCAGCTCAGCAGTAGTCATTCCGATGAAGCTGGCCACCAACGTGTCCCCCTCCACACCATCAATTCGGAAGAAGCCGTGGGCGTCCGTAGCAGTCCCCTGACCCGTGCTCTTCCACACGACATAGGCCCCTGGCAGGGGCAGCCAATTCTCTTCTTCCTGCCCTTCGCCCGGGCCATGATTGTGCCCGGTGTGGTCGACCTGGTCCCTGGAGAACACCTTGCCTTTGACGGTCACCGTTTTCTGCGCGGACACCGTCAAGGTCAACAGCACCGCCACCGCGGCAAGAGCGAGTGAAATTGAGCGGAGCATCAGCGACGGTCGTCGTCCTCGTCCTCGTCCTCGTCGTGGTCGTGGTCGTGGTCGTGGTCGTGGTCGTGGTCGTGGTCGTGGTCGTGGTCGGAATGCTGCTCACGGTCGGAACATCCCTGACAACCCGAGCGATACAAACAACAATCCGCCAAGCCATTGTACACCTCGTCCGTGGCTGTGTAGAGTTCGGTGTCATGACCGGCGTCGGCCACGAGCTGCTGGATCCGCTCCTCTGAAATCTTCTTGGGCTTGTAGACCACGATGGCCTTCTCCTTGAACTGATCCCACTCGACCGCCCTGACTCCGGGCACATCCAGGGCCGCCACAATGCGATCTTCACACATTGGGCAGCATCCCTTGGCAGTGAACTCACATTTCAGGGAGCCCTGAGCCCACGTCACGCAAGACACAGACACAAGGCAGAAAAACATCAACAAGCGCATACATCAAATTTACCCCAACCCTGACAGGCTGAAAGTCAGCGCAATCCCAAAAAAAAAAAAATGTGGCTCACTCGCCGGTCACCTGAGACTTCAAATAGTCGCGGTTCATCCGAGCAATGTTGTCGAGGCTGATGCCTTTGGGGCATTCCACCTCACATGCACCCGTATTCGTGCAATTGCCAAACCCTTCCTTGTCCATTTGGTCCACCATGCGCTGAACCCGGTTCATCCGTTCAGGCTGTCCCTGGGGCAGGAGGGCCAGTTGGCTCACCTTCGCCGAGACAAACAACATCGCCGAAGCGTTCTTGCAAGTAGCCACACACGCTCCGCAGCCAATGCAAGTCGCTGCATTGAATGCCTCATCGGCATCGTCCTTGGGCACGGGAATGGCATTGGCATCCAGTGGGTTTCCTGAGCTATTCACGCTCACATAACCCCCAGATTGGATGATGCGGTCAAAGGCACTGCGGTCCACGGCGAGGTCCTTGACCACAGGGAAGGCCGCCGCGCGCCATGGCTCAATGTAGATGGTGTCCCCATCCTTGAAACTCCGCATGTGCAGTTGGCAGGTCGTGGTCTTCCGGTTGGGACCGTGCGCCTCTCCATTGATGAACATGCTGCACATTCCGCAAATGCCCTCCCTACAATCGTGGTCAAAAGCCACCGGGTCCTGACCGTCCCGAATGATCTTGTCATTCAAGACATCCATCATCTCCAGGAAACTCATGTCTCCCGTGATGTCCGAAATCGGGTAGGTCTCCATCCGGCCCTCATCTTGGGGGCCATCCTGTCTCCAGATCTTCAGCGTGAAATCCATTCGTCCTTGTCGTTTCCGGATTACTTGTAACTCCTTGTCTTGAGCTCCACATTTTCAAAGTTGAGCTCCTCCTTGTGGTGCACGGCTTCTGACGGCACACCGGTAAAGGCCCATGCACTTACATGCGTATGGCCTTCGTCATCCCTCAAAGCTTCGCCCTCTGGGGTCTGGTATTCCTCACGGAAATGGCCTCCGCAACTCTCCTTGCGCTCCAACGCGTCTTTGCACATGAGCTCGCCCAAATCAATGAGGTCAGCCACACGGCCCGCCTTGTCCAATTCAGGGTTAAACTGGTCAGCACGGCCCGGAACACGCACGTCCCTTTCAAACTCCGCACGCAAAGCTTGAATGTCGGCAATGGCCTGCGTCAAGCCCTTCTCATTTCGGGACATGCCGCACTCATTCCACATGATGCGGCCCAGACGCCTGTGGAAGTCGTCTACCGGTGTCTTGCCGTTGTTGCCCAACAGGTGTTGGATCCGATCGGTCACGCCTTTTTCGGCCGCCTCGAATTCGGGAGAATCCGTGGAAATCGCACCCGTCCGGATGTCGTCCGCGAGGTAGTCACCGACCGTATACGGCAACACGAAGTAACCGTCGGCCAGTCCCTGCATCAGGGCTGAGGCACCCAATCGGTTGGCGCCGTGGTCTGAAAAATTGGCCTCACCGCAGGCGTACAGTCCGGGCACCGTCGTCTGAAGGTTGTAATCGACCCACAGCCCACCCATGGTGTAGTGCACCGCCGGATAGATGCGCATTGGCGTCTTGTACGGGTTGTCCGCAGTGATCTGCTCGTACATCTGGAAGAGGTTGCCATACTTGGCTTTCACCACCTCTTCTCCCAACTCGCGGATTTTCTCCGCGGAGGGGTTCTCTATGCCCTTGACATTGGCTTCGGTCTTTCCGTAGCGCTCGATGGCACTGGCATAATCGAGGAACACAGCCTCTCCAGCCTCGTTGACGCCAAAACCAGCGTCACATCGCTCCTTGGCCGCGCGGCTGGCTACGTCACGCGGCACGAGGTTACCAAATGCGGGATACCTGCGCTCGAGGTAATAATCCCGGCGTTCTTCGGGGATGTCCGTCGGCCGAATGCTACCATTGCGCAACGCCTCAACGTCCGACTTCTCCTTGGGCACCCAAATCCGTCCGTCATTTCGGAGGGACTCTGACATCAAGGTCAACTTGGACTGATAGTGTCCACTGACCGGAATGCACGTTGGGTGAATCTGTGTGTAACACGGGTTGGCCATGTACGCTCCACGGCGATGGGCCTTCCAAGCTGCAGAAACATTGGACCCCATCGCATTGGTGCTCAGGAAGAAAACGTTGCCATATCCTCCGCTGCACAAGACCACAGCGTGGGCACCATGGCGCTCAATTTCTCCCGTGACGAGGTTGCGGGCAATGATGCCTCGGGCCTTCCCGTCCACCACCACGACGTCCATCATCTCATGACGGCTGTACATCGTGACCTTGCCTTTTGACACTTGGCGGCTCAATGCGCTGTACGCCCCAAGCAGAAGCTGCTGTCCTGTCTGTCCCTTCGCGTAGAACGTCCGGCTGACTTGCACCCCTCCGAAAGAACGGTTGTCCAACAACCCCCCGTAATCGCGGGCAAAAGGCACGCCTTGAGACACACACTGGTCGATGATGTTGGCACTGACTTCAGCCAAACGGTAGACGTTGGACTCGCGGCTCCGGTAATCTCCCCCCTTGATGGTGTCGTAGAACAGGCGGTGCACCGAATCTCCGTCGTTCTGATAGTTTTTCGCTGCATTGATACCGCCCTGTGCCGCAATGGAGTGGGCCCGCCGCGGGCTGTCCTGGAAGCAAAACGCTTTGACGTTGTACCCCATCTCTGCGAGAGAGGCCGCAGCAGAACTTCCTGCAAGTCCCGTTCCAACAACAATCACATCGATGAGCCGCTTATTGGCCGGGTTGACCAAGCGGATGCTGTTCTTGTGGTTCTTCCACTTGTCTGCCAACGGTCCTTCCGGCGTCTTTGCGTCGAGGGACACGCTGTGTTTGGGCATATCGGTCATCTCTTCTGGAATTGCGCCGGTCAGGCCTGGGTGAAATACATGAACACGACAATCGCCGAAAACAGCAAGGGCACCACCACACTGAACGCCTTACCTGCCAAGCCAATGATGGCGGAGTATCGCGGATGGCGCACCCCGACGGACTGGAATCCGCTGGAGAAACCGTGCCAGAGGTGAAAACCCAGTGCAAACTGCCCCAGCAAATACAATCCAAGTGCCAGGAGCGCGAAGCTGTTGAGCTCAGGATTGAAAAAGGCGATCACGACTGAATACAGGTCCTTGACCATGGTTCCGTCATCCAGCTTCTGCATCGGGATCTCTCCAAAATGCATCTGCCACCAGAAGTTCTGCATGTGCGTCACGAGAAACACGAGCACAATGGTGCCGAGCACCATCATGTTGCGGCTTGACCAACCCGCATTGGTCGAAGGGCGCTCCATGGCATAACGCACGGGACGGGCCTTGCGGTTTTGAATGGAGAGTACAATGCCATCTGCCAAGTGAAACAACACCGCGAAATAGGTCAGGTAGGACAAAATCTTGACCGCCGGGAACGTGGTCATGAATTTGGCATACTCGTTGAATTGCCGTCCCCCGTCTGCGCCCGCAGTAAACAACTGCAGGTTGCCCGCCAAGTGGCCGACAAGGAAGAGACAGAGGAAGAGACCAGTCGCCGCCATGGCGTATTTCTTGGCGAGCGACGATTTGAGGATTCCGGTTTGAGCCATGTGCTTGGACGAATGGGGAAAACCCCTTGATGCCTTTCGCGAAATTAAGGCCGGAAAGGCGGGGGCACAATGCGCGCCCCCGCCTTCCACGGACCAGAAACTGGCAATCAGGGTTCTTGGGGCACCCGATCGAGCATCAACATCTCTTGGGTCACCACCTCGGCAGCCACCCTTTTCTGGCCCTGTTTGTCCTCATATTGGCGGTATACAAGCCGACCCTCAATCGCCACCTCACTGCCTTTCGACAGATAACGCGTGATGATTTCAGCGAGTTGCCCCCAAGCGATGACATTGTGCCATTGAGTGGCCTCCGTCTTTTCGCCTTGGGCATTGCGATAGACTTCATGGGTGGCCAATCTCAGGCTGGCTTTGACTTTGTCCCCGTCGAATTCAATCCGTTCGGGGTCTTGACCAAGGCGTCCGATGAGCAGGACGCGGTTGCGCAGTGCATTCATGCAGTATGATTTGAAAGGAGTTCGGGTGCAAAATGCACAGGTGCCATAGACCAAGTCGTCTTTTTAGGCCCCGCATTCACCAACGTCACTCCACCCTTTGCCTGCGTTAGATTAGCCCTCATGATGCACCCCAAAAACTTGGCCGTCCTCAGCCTGCTGCTCTTATCGGCGATGTCAGATTCCGCGGCCCAATCCCAGAACGGTGCTTGGGTAGACATCGTTCCCATGACCCGACGCCTGTTCGGCGCCAATGATGTCTCCGACATCGCCCTCGCCGTAGGCTGGAGCTCAAACACCACATCAGATGGATGGCGCGCGCTTGTGGGACTGGACCTCAGTGAGGAGACCCAAGACAGCTTCGGCACCACCGTCACCAACCGCAACCGACGGACGCTCATCCGGTTCGGCCGCCGCTGGCGCATGGGCGATTCCACTGCCGAACGGGTGTGTTGGCTCAATCTCGGTCTGGATGGACTACACAGCACAAATCACCTCGGCTCTGAATCGAGCAACGTCGATTTCTCGTCTACCAACGAAACCACTGAAACAAGGGCCGGGCTCTCTGGGGTGATGGGCATCCAATGCAGGCTCTCAACAGGGTTTCACCTCGTGACAGAAGCGCGGCTGGATGCGGTTTACACCCGTGAGAAGGTGCGTGTTTTTGACAGTTTTGGTGGCAATTTCAGTCAAGAAAACAATGGGTGGAACACCATTTTGAATCCCCCCCTTCAACTCATGCTGGTGCTGGATTTGTAAGCCGTGCAACGCTCCCAAGACATTCAGGGTTAAATTGTAAGTCGCTCATGATGCAAAACCGAAAGTTCATCCCCGTTTTCGCCACCTTGATGCTCTTGGTGGCTTGCACATCTGAGGCTCCTGTTGGTCCCCCTCAGCCGGTATTGCCAGAAGTCACTCCCTCTTACCGCACAGCAACAGCAGCGGTTTTCGACATCTCCTTTCCCAGTGAAGACGACGCCCCCTACTTCGACGAGCGCGCGCAGTTGGGACGGGTCCTGTTTCACGATCGGATGCTCAGCCAAAACGGCGCCGTGAGCTGCAACAGCTGCCACTTGCAATCCCATGGGTTCGCCGAACCTAAAGCACTGAGCACAGGTCTGCGCCGCGAACTCACCGAACGGAATGCCAGCCACCTGGCCAACCCCGGCAGCCAGTTCGCCTATTTCTGGGACGGTAGGGCAAACGACCTGACCACCCAGGTCACTATGCCCATCGAGAACCACGTAGAAATGGGCTTCCGCAGCTTGGACGACCTCGTGCTCCGCCTGGACCAACTCGACTATTATGCGCCCCTTTTCGAAGCGGCATACGGCGATGCTGAACCCAAAGTGGACCGCATCCAAGAGGCCCTGGCCACTTTCTTGAAGTCAATGGTCACCTGCAATTCCAAAGTAGACCAAGCCGTCGTTCCGGCCATGCAGGATTTCTGGAACCCTTGGGGTGTCATGGATGGCAGCATTACGTTAGATGGCCTGAATGCCATGGAACGCGAAGGCTTCGAGCTGTTCCACGGCGAGGCACAGTGCGCCAACTGCCACGGTGGGCCGCATTTCAACGGCTGGGGAATGGACTTTGCCGACATCGGCCTGGACGCTGAGCCCGTCAACTCCTCGGGCACCCCAGTCAATACCGGCGGTGGATTCTTCGGAGGTTGGGGCCCCACCGCCATGAAGGTGCCATCCCTCCGCAATGTTGCCTTGACCGCGCCTTACATGCACGACGGCAGGTTTGCCACACTCGACGACGTACTCGACCACTACAGCCATGGCATCCAAGATGTGCCCACGTTGGACGGGCGACTCCGTGATTGGGGGCAGACCACCATCATCGGCGGTCCTGATGTCATCGACCCCATCTTTTTTCCAGGCACCGAATTCAATGGAAACCTGCCTCCGGTTCGCCTGAATTTCACCCCTCAAGAGAGGTTGGCACTCAAGGCCTTTCTCAGCAGCTTGACCGATCACACCTTCATCCAGGACGAACGATTCGCTAACCCCTTCACAACACCATGAAACACCTGTACACCTTTTTGTTTTCCCTGCTGGTCAGCTTCAGCATTTCGGCCCAAACACCCCTCACCGAAGCTGTGGATTTTACTGTGACTGACCTCGACGGCAATGAACATACACTGAGCGAATACCTCGATGCCGGTCAGTACGTCTGCATCGACTTCTTTGCATACTGGTGCGGACCCTGCGCTGCCCACGCTCCTTACTTCACCGAGATCTACAACACCTACGGATGCAATGGCGGCGACGTGATTTTCATGAGCATGGAATACGAAGGATCATGGGACCAAACCCACGACTTCGAAGTGGCCAATGCTGGCGACAATCCCGCTCCTGCCATTTCAGGAGCAGAAGGTGGCGGACTGGCCGTTCATGGTGATTACAGCATTGCTGCATACCCCACATTCATCCTCATCGATCCCGAATGGAACATCGTCGAGCAGGACATCTGGCCCATGAACGTCGAAATCCTGGATGGCGTCTTGCAATCCTATGGATTGGAACAAATGACCTGCACCTCCATGGTTGAAGATGTCGCCTCCGTCTCCGTCACAGCGTGGCCCAACCCGGCCAGCGACGCCCTGCAAGTAGAGGCCAAGCCCGGAACACGCCTGGCCCTCATCGATCTTCTGGGCAGAGAAGTCGTCTCCACCCAAGCCTTGCACAACATCACGGTCATCGACCTGAACACTGTGCCAGAAGGCAGTTACCTCCTTCGGGCCAACAACGCCGCTGCGACCGAGACCCGCAAGGTCATCGTCCGCCACTGAGGCTCTGCGCCCATTATCTTCGCGCCGCCGCTCCCTTGTGGGTTCGGCGGCGCATCATTTACAGCGGTTACCACCATGTCCACTTCCGCCTCAGACCGACCGGTTCGCGTCAGGTTTGCACCGAGTCCAACCGGCCCCCTCCACATGGGTGGCGTACGCACAGCCTTCTACAACTGGTTGTTTGCCCGCCGACACGGTGGCACTTTCATCCTCCGCGTCGAAGACACGGACCGCACGCGTTTTGTGGAAGGGGCGCAAGACTACATCGAAGCGGCATTGGCATGGTGCGGGATCGCTCCTGATGAAGGGCCCTCCCGTCCCGGTGACTACGGCCCTTACCTCCAAAGCGAGCGTGGTGATCTATACGCTCCACAGGTACAGGCCTTGCTCGACTCCGGCCACGCCTACCGCGCCTGGGACACCCCTGAAGACATTCAAGTCCGCCGGGATGCTGCGGAAAGTAGCGGCACTCCGTTCCAATACGACGCCACCACCCGTGCTTCCATGCGCAACAGCCTGTCGCTTTCGGCCGCAGAGGTCGCCGAACTCGAGGCTACCGGCACGCCCTACGTCGTGCGATTCAAGATGCCGGCGAGCGAGCCCGTGACCTTTACGGACGCCATCCGCGGCGCCGTCACCATAGACACCGCCGTCCTCGACGACAAGGTGCTCATGAAGGCCGACGGCTTGCCCACCTACCACCTCGCCAACGTGGTGGACGACCATTTCATGGAGATCAGCCACGTCATCCGCGGCGAGGAGTGGCTCCCGAGCGCGCCCCTGCACCAGCTGCTCTACCGCGCCTTCGGCTGGACGCCTCCCACGTTTGCCCACCTGCCGCTGATCCTCAAGCCGACCGGCAACGGCAAGCTGTCCAAAAGAGATGGCGACAAAGGTGGCTTCCCGGTCTTTCCGCTCCGCTGGACCGACCCAGCCACAGGGAGCGAAATCAGCGGTTACCGCGAATCCGGTTACCTGTCAGAGGCCTTCATGAACATGCTGTTGCTGCTCGGTTGGAATCCTGGAACAGAGCAAGAGCTGTTCTCCCTGGACGAAGCGGCCAAGGTGTTCGACCTGGACCGCGTGATCAAGAGCGGGGCCCGGTTCAATCCCGACAAGGCCAAGTGGTTCAACGAGCAGCACCTCCGCGCCACTCCGGTGGCCGAACTCGTGCCCACTGCGCAAGCTTTGTTTGCCAGCGAGGGCGTCGGCTACACCGCCGACCAGACAGCCACGGTGCTCGACATGATGCTCGAGCGCATCGTCTTCCTCGACGACCTCAAGGCCTCCAACTGGCTGCACACCGCCCCCACCGCCTTTCCCGAGAAAATGCTGAAAAAGCGCTGGAAGGACGATACCGACAGCATCCTACACGAGCTCGCCGACGAACTCCGAGCCGTGGAGCCGTTCGAGGCCGACCCTATTGAAGCCACCTTCAAGGCCTTCCTCGAGCGCAAAGAGCTCGGCTTCGGCCAGGTCCTCCTTCCGTTCCGCATCGCCTTGACCGGCGAAGGCGGTGGCCCGTCCATGTTTGCCTTTGCCGCCTTCCTCGGCAAGGAGGCCACCCTCGACCGCTTGGACCAAGGCATGAACCTCATCGCCCAGCAACGCGCAGAAGCATGACCGGTCACCGCATCGACGTCCTCGGGCAACGGTTCTTCGCGCACCACGGCTGCCTGCCGGAGGAGGCCATCATCGGTCAGGAGTACGTCGTGGACGTGCGCATCTGGGTGGACTTGACCCCCAGCGCCGAATCCGACGACCTCGCCCAGACCGCGGACTATGTGGACGTCCACAGGATCTGCGCACGGGAAATGGCCATCCGCTCCAAGCTCGTCGAGCACGTGGCCGGTCGCATACTCAAGGCCCTGCGCGCTGAACTCCCCCTTACCGATACCATCGACCGCATCGAGGTGGAGATCACCAAGTTCGCCCCACCCATAGGAGGAGACTGCAACCGCATCACGGTCGTCCTTCAGGGGTAGCCACCGTCCCAATCTGTTTCGGTTCCGATGACAAAAGTCATCGCACGAACCACCTGATTGTAGGCAACCTTTGTAAGCCGGTGGCGTCCCTCCTTTACAGTAATCCTTACAATGGCGCACTTTTTCAATCCACACCCAGCGCACACGGTCAAATTCATCATGTCCATCTTACTGGTCATGGCAACGGTGACTGACATGACTGGCCAAGACGACTGTTCCTATGACCTGAATGGCGATGGCTTCACTGGAGCCAATGAACTTCTGTTCTTCATGATTGACTACGGAGTTGTCGGCAACACAGACTACGACTTCAACGACAACGGATTTCGGGATTTCGAAGATGCGCTGATGCTCTCTCGCCATCTCGGCACCAGCTGTCCGCAAGCCGAAGTCCAAGCAACGACTGGAATCATCTCCGGCCTCCTCATCGAACCTGTGGACACCCTTCAGCAGGATCTCTTCGACGCCAACGACACCATCCCCGCAGGCGCCATCACATACCGGCTCTACGCCGTGGTCACCAACCCAGAGGTCACCGTTGTCGGCGTGTGGGGCAACGCGGAATTCCCCTTGACGCTCAACGCCCCCGATGGATTGTTCCTCTCATCACTTCAGATTTCCGACAACAGCTATTTCGCATCGAACGTCTCGCCCATCTTCTTTCCCTTTTTCCCTACCTATGACCGAGCGTCTTGGTGGACCTTGAACCATGCACCCGGGGATGATTTTCAATACTATCAGCCCCTTGGCAGCACTGCCGATTTCATGGACGATATGAATGACGGTTCCATCCAGTTCGATGCCGACATGGGGGACGGTTGGTTCGTCTATGACAACATCAACACCGTAGAATTGCCAACAGCATCCAACCTGAAATTGCTCGGTCAATTCACCACGCTGGGCCAATCTGGCATCTGCGGGCAACTGAACCTGGAAATCCGCACCCACATTGATGGAGAGCCCACCCAGTTCGAACAGGCCTACGGACTGACCTTCTCCACTCCTGGTGCTGACAGCCCCTGTGAATCCCTTTCCCCTTGTCCCGAAGGAGCCGATCTGGACAACGATGGCCTCATCGGAACTTCGGAAGTCCTGCTGATGTTGGCCGCGTTTGGCGATGTCACCACCGGACCTGAAGACCTCAATGGAGATGGCTTGGTCAACGTCGGTGACCTCCTGCTCTTGCTCGGGTCGTTCGGGATGGTCTGCGACTGATCAC
>JAKMCW010000047.1 GCA_022428205.1 Flavobacteriales bacterium | reverse complement strand
TGAAGCAGCAAACGCGAGGGTGAGAAGGAACCAGTGACGAAGGACCATATGATTCCATACGATGGGATTTCCACCCGGGTTACGGCGTGCCGTTTGCATGGACTCAAATTATTTGACACCGGAGCGCGTATTCCGCGGTAGCGCGCGAATTGTCCACCTTTGGGTGGTCACTTCTCTGTTTTGGACGGATCAGACGACCAGGCTGCGCAGAAACAGAACGGTCAACGCCATCAGAAAGGCGAGTCCGAAGTAAGCGGTCCACCGCAACCAGCGCTTGGGCCTTGCCGCTTTTGGGAATTGACTGCGGGTGACCAGAATGAGCATGGCCAGGGCCGAAGGTGGGGCAATGCAGAAGCTCAGGATGTTGCCGAGGTCCAGCAAGGTGCGGATGTCGCTGGGAAAGGCGATGATCAGCAACAAGGCGCCCAATGAAATGAGGACCAGGCTGGTGCGCTCGTGGGTGAGGTTGACGGGCGCGTCGCGTAAGGCGGCGATGCCATGGCTGAAGCTGCGGCTGAATCCGTCCAGGCAAGCGATGCACGTTCCGAGCATGGCGGCAAAGGCCGCAGAGCCCACAAATGGTGCGCTCCAAGGTCCGAGCACTTCGGTATACAGCCCGATGACACCGGCTGCGAAGGCGGCGGTTCCACTCGGCAGGGCCATGTCATGGGTCCGGAGCAGCAATGCGCCGAGCAGCAAGAAACACAGGGCGAGCAACACGCAGAAACTGTAGCCCAGGTTGAACTCTTTTAGGGCAGCGCGCAACTTGGGTTTGAAGCCAGTCTGTTGGTAGCGCTCAAGGGTCCAAATGCTCACCCAAGGGCTGAGGTCTACGGCTGAGGGCATCCATCCGAGCAAGGCGATGAGAAAGGTGAATTCCGCGCCGTGCCAGGGGTTGAAGTCCTGTGGTGCAGCAGGCACCGCAGAAAGGGGGGTGTGGATCAAGGCGCCAACGGTCGCACTGACCGTACCGACCAGCAACACCAAACTGATGGCTTTGATGACCTTGTCCAATGCGCCATATCGTCCAATCAAGAGCAAGGCCACGCAAGCCGTGAACGTGAGGACCGCAACATGCGGTGTGGCGTTGCTCCCAAGCCATTTTGAGGCCCCGAAGAGGTGGTCGAGAAAAGAAGCCGTGACGATGCCCACGCCGCCCATGACAAAGGCGCATGTCAAGGCCGTCAACACGAGGTAGGTCCAAGAGGCCCACTTGCCGAAGGTGCGGTATCCCGCGATGAGTGAGGTTCCAGTGGCATTGGCATAGCGTGTGCCAAATTCAAAGAAGGGGTACTTCGCCACGTTGGCAGCGAGGATGGCCCACAACAAGGCAAAACCATAGTCGGCACCCGCCCGGGTAGACTGCACCAAGTGGCTCGTGCCAATGGCAGTGGAAGCGAAGAGAATGCCGGGTCCGAGCGTGAGCAGGATTCGGCGGATGTTCATGGATCAGTGGGGGTCCGAAAAGGCCGGATTGGAGGCAAATGCGGTGTCCGTCAAGGTATGAAGAAAGGCGATGAGGGCCTCCTTTTGAACGGGCTGGAGCATCAGCCCTCCAGTGTTGTATTTCATGAACGGGTCAATGGTGGCTGAGGGCTGACCCCCGGAATTGTAATGGTCTATGACCTCCTCGATGGTCTGAAACCGACCGTCATGCATGTAAGGCGGTGACAGCATGACGTTGCGCAACGTGGGGGTCCGGAACCGTCCGCTGTCCAGCGACTGCCCGGTGATTCCAGCGAGTCCAGCATCATTGGAGAAGTTGCTGTCGAGCCCGTTGTTGTGGAAGAGGTAATCTGAAAATTGAAGCCCTGCCTCACCGTGGCAGTGGAAGCAATCCCCCCCGAACTGACCACCACTCACGACTTCGGGGTCCCCACCTTCTCGGTTGAAGATTTCGTACCCCATAAACTCCATTTCCGTTAGCGACTCTTGGCCCCGGCGCCACCGGTCAAACTTGCTGTCGGAGGAAATCATGGTCCTCAAGAACTGGGCGATGGCCTTGCTGACGTTCTCGGCGGTCACCTCTTCTTCTCCAAAAGCCACCTTGAACCGCTCTGCGTAATCTTCATCCGCCGCCAACCGGTCTTCTGCTTCGGACCAAGGCAGGTTCATTTCGTCAGGGTGGGGAATGGGGTCCAGGATTTGCTCTTCGAGTGTGGTGGCCCTGCCGTCCCAGAAAAAGTGTTGCGCCCAGCCCATGTTGATCAAGGCCATAGCATTGCGCGTGCCTTGGGCACCATTGACACCGGTAGAAACGGGACTTGGATCAGAAAATGCAAACTCTGGGAGGTGGCAACTGGCGCAGCTCAATGTGCTGTCCAGACTGAGTCCTTTCTCCCAAAAAAGAAGCCTACCGAGCGCGATGCCTTCCACCGTCATGGGGTTGTCCGGGGGAATGTCCATGGGTGGAAAAAAGGGCGGAATGCTGACTTCGTATGGGGTGGTTCCAGGGGGTACATTTTCCTCTCCGGGGCCGGTAGGCTTGCACCCCGTCAGTGCCAAGACTGTGACACAGAACACGACACTCTTAGCGCGCAGTAGGTAGCCGATTGAACTCATCTGTACCAAGATAGGGCCGAAGCCCCTTTTATTCCTTCGTCAAGGTCACCGCTGCCGTTTGACCTGCCACGTAACGTGTAGCGAGTTCCATGTTGTCTCCCGTGTGGGTGATGTTGTCTTCGCGGACATCGATGGTGTCGCTGCCGATGACCAGGAAATCCAACAATTCGCCTTGCAAGCTGAAGTTGTGGTCACTGCATTCCTCTACGGTCCAGGGGTTGTTGTACTTCACCTCGATGAGGTTGGCGTCGCCGCCGATGTGGAATGCGTAGGGGTGAATGAAGTTCTCAGCGCCGGTGGTGTCGGCCTTGCCGTCGAATTTGCTGAAGATGTAGCCTGTATTCCAACTCCAGAACATACCGGCGCTTCCGGTCACTCCTAGGGGGTGGTCGTTAGGCCAGATGGTGGGGTCAGTGTCCGTGTTGATTTCGGCAGGCACACCGAGGTGCAAGCGGACCCCTTCGTAGGTGCCTGGCTGCACGATATAGGTCCAGCTGTTTTCTGCACCCGCATCCCAGCGCTCCGCGTCGATCAGCCTGACCGCGCCGGTGTCGGTGAGGAGTTCGATGCCCCCGAGGTAAACTGAGAAGGTCTCCAGCCTCAGGTTGTTGCCCGCTGCGTCGACAGCGGTGCGGCCGACCAGCACAGAGTCTCCTCCGAAGCTGAAGTCTGCATGCAGGGTCATGGTACCTGGTCCACCGTGCATGGGCTCAGGCTTGCAGCCGGTGACGAAAAGTGCCAGTGCGGCCATGCCCGCAAAAAAAGCCTGCCCAAAAAGGCGGGGTGCGTTCGTGTGTTCCATATCGTGCCTCAATAACGGTCGGAAGGCCCCTCAGGTTGCAATCCCGTGTCCAAAAGGAAGAACAGGGGCTTGGGTGTACCCGATGCATGGGCGACCTTGGACGACATGGAGCCGGAGGTGGACAATCAACAGAGCGCGGCTGGTGTCGGTGGCGGCTTCAAGGTCATGCGCGCGTCAGCGGGCAGTGGAAAGACGTTCAGGCTGGTTGAAGCGTACTTGGCGTGCTGTTTGGGGGTGGAAGACCCGCTGCGGTTTCGGCGGATTTTGGCTTTGACTTTTACCAATAAGGCGGCGCAGGAGATGAAGGACCGCGTGGTGTCGGAATTGGACACCCTCGCAGAAGACCACACCCGGAGCGCGCATTTGCCGGGATTGCTAAGAGCGACGGGTTGTGATGAGAAGACCCTGGGCGCTCGGGCTGTCCAGTTGAGGAAGACCCTTCAGCGGCATTATGGCGAGCTATCGGTGATGACCCTCGACAAGTTCGTCGGGGGGCTGGTGCGCGGGTTTGCTACAGACCTGCAATTGGAGCACGATTTCAGCATTGAGTTGGATACCGCGCGGCTGCTGGAGACGGCGGTCGATCGGGTGTTGGATGAGATGGGCCGCGACAAGGACCTGACCGAACTGCTGGGCCGCTATGTGGAACAGGCCGTGGAGGATGACCGTGATGCCAAGGTGCGGAGGCAGCTCATTGACATCGGTGCAGCCATCGAGCAAGAGCAAATGCAGCCATTGTTGCAGGACTTTACCACTTGGACCCCTGCGCAATTCTTGGAACTCCAAGACGCCATGCGCCAAGAGGTCAGCCGCCGGCGCGCGGCGCTGAGGGATGCGGTCAGTGCCTTGGCCAATGACCTATCGGCGGCGGGCCTCGATGAGGTCTTCAGCAGCAAGTGGGTGACGACGAAGTGGTTGCCCAGCATACTCAGGGGCAAGGTCGAAGAGCGGGGGAGTATCCTGCGCAAGGGCATAGAGGAAGGCCAATGGGCCAAGAAGAGCGACGCTGAAGGGGCAGCGGCGATTGCCCCTTTTCAAGCGCGCCTAGAAGCGGTGGCGGCCTTGGAATTGTCCCAGGCCAAATGTGAGGCAGGTCGAGAATTCCGTACGCAACGCATGTTGGCAGAGCGGCTTCCGCTGATCGGCACACTCACGGCACTTCGGCACGCAAGCCTTGCGGTACAAAAGGAGGAGAATGTGCGGACCCTCGGGGGGCTCAACGCCATGATTGCCGAGGTCGTGGCCGAAAATCCCGCGCCGTTCATTTTTGAGCGCACAGGAGAGCGGTACGACCACATCTTCATCGATGAATTTCAAGACACCTCTGTGACGCAGTGGCACAACCTGGCGGTGGCAGTAGGGGAGTCCCTCTCACAGGGATACCTCTCGCTCGTGGTGGGTGATGCCAAGCAGGCGATATACCGCTGGCGCAACGGCGATCACCGGCAGTTGCTGGCGTTGCCTGACCTGGTTTCTGATGCACCAGGGGGCCTTCCTCCGGCACTGAGCGACGCGGCAGGTCAGATGTCGGCGGCCTTTGACGATGAGCCTATTCTGGACAATTGGCGCAGTGCCCGAGAAATTGTAGGCTTCAACAACGCCTTGTATGCCCAGCTTGGCGAGGGACTGGGCCCCGAGTTGAAGGATGTCTATCTCGGTTCTGGACAGACGCCCCGGAAAGACTTTCCTGGGGCGGTCGAGGTTGAGGTGTTGCTGGGTGATTCGGCGGACGAGCGGTTTGAGTCCGTGTGTCATTGGATGGAGGCCCGCATCCGTGCCGCGCTGGCAGATGGGTTCTCGGAGGGAGACATCGCCTTGTTGGTGCGGACCAACAAGGAAGCCAAGCGGTTGGCTGAGCATTTGTTGGGGTGTTTCCCCCGCATTGTTCCTTTTACCGACGAAAGCTTGGCTTTGGGCCGCCACCCAGCTCCACTTGCTGTGGTGCACTTGCTGGAATTGATCGCTGATCCCGATTCGCCGGCTTCGCTGTTGAAGTTCGTGCAGGCCTGGGGAGCCCTGGAGACGGCATCGAAAAATGCATGGGACGAGGCGGCGCTTTTGGCCAAGCATCACACATGGGTGGAATACACCCGGAAGGACCAGTCCAAGGGCCGTTACGGTAAGTTGGATGCGGAGAAGTTGATCAAGCAGTTGGTACCGGGATTTGACCGGGCCCAGTGGTCAGCCTTGCCCTTGGGTGAGTGCGTGGGCCGCATTTTGCGGAGCCTCGACTTGGACACCCGGTATCCGGCCCATGCCGAAGCGCTCATGGAACTGACCTCGGAACGAGCGGCCATGGATCAGGGCATTTCCGGGTTTTTGACGCATTGGCAACGCAAAGGATCCTCGCAGTCCATCAGGGTGCTCCCCGGGCCGGACGCGGTGCGGATTTTGACCGTGCACAAGAGCAAGGGTTTGCAATACCCTGTGGTGATCACCCGGTTCGAAGACTCCGAAATTCACGACTGGAAGCGGCTGATGCCGGCACGGTTGGATGCCAAACAATTCGGTGTGCCGGGTGTGGTGGTCCAACAGGGCACGCTGAATGAGACTGCGGCCCACGATGTCTGGGCTTTCGAGCATGCGCGCCAGCGATTTGACGCCACGAACGTCGCTTATGTCTGCACCACCCGGGCGGAAGTCCGGCTGCACGTTGTGATTGATGTAGAAAAAATGGAGTGGCGCAAGGACGATGCACCTGGCAAGGTGGGCAGGATGGTTGCCCGTGGCATAGAGGATGCCTTTGCCTGTGATTTGACGGCGGGTCCTTGGTTCTCAGGCGACATGACCAAGGCCAAACCCCTGTCGGCTGAAGGCAAGGGTGAAGAGGCCGTGGCGCACTCCATTGCGGCCTTTCAATTTCATGGCATTCCAGACGCTGTGCTGGCCGGCAGAAAGGAGGACCGGTGGCTGCCCGTTTTGGGAAAAATGGACCGCAGGGAGTTTGGCAATGCCGTCCATGCTGTGTTGTCGCGGATTCTGACAGCAGCCGATGCCGAACAGGTATTGGAGCGTCCATGGCCATGGTTGCGCTGCGCAGAAGAAGATTGGGAGAAGGTTCGGACTGCCGTGCGCTCTGTGGTTCAGTCCGCCCAGATGGCCCCATGGTTTGATGGCACCGGTCGGGTCTACATGGAGCGAGATGTGATTGGGCCACAGCGCAAGGTGCTGCGTCCCGATCGCGTGGTGGATTTCGGCGACACTGTGGACGTGATTGACTTTAAAACAGCAGAAGAAGCAGACCCAGCCAAGCGGGGTGCACACGCTGGGCAGGTGCGCGAATACATGCAGGCCCTTCAGGGCTCAGGCGACCGTTCGCTGCGGGGATTCATCTATTACGTGGCCACCGATGAATTGGTGGAAGTCAATGCGCTCTGAATCTCAGGCTTCGTGTTGGTTCAGGATGTCGTGACCGCCGTCGAGGAGGTACTTGTCCCGCTTGAAAAGGGCCAGGTCTGAGGCCACCATTTCGGCACAAAGTTGCTCGAGGGTGTGTGAGGGCTCCCAGCCGAGCTTCTCCTTGGCCTTGGTGGCGTCGCCAACCAGCAGCTCCACTTCCGTAGGACGGAAGTAACGTGGGTCCACCGCAACCAGGGTCTTCCCGGTTTTTTTGTCGATGCCCACTTCTTCAATGCCCTCGCCTTTCCATTCGATGTCGATGCCCACTTCGGCAAAGGCCATGTCCACAAAGGAGCGGATGGTCACGGTGCGCCCTGTCGCCAAAACATAGTCGTCTGAATCGCTTTGCTGCAGCATGCGCCACATGCCTTCCACATAATCTTTGGCGTGTCCCCAATCGCGCTGAGCGTCGAGGTTTCCCAAGTGAATGCAGTCCTGCAGGCCCAATGAAATCTTGGCCACAGCTCGGGTGATTTTGCGGGTCACAAAGGTCTCTCCGCGCAGTGGACTTTCGTGGTTAAACAGGATGCCGTTTGAGGCGTGGATGCCGTATGCTTCCCGATAGTTTTTGACGATCCAATAGCTGTACAGCTTGGCCACGCCATAGGGGCTGCGCGGGTAGAATGGGGTCGTCTCCGATTGCGGGACTTCTTGCACCAACCCATAGAGCTCCGAGGTGGACGCTTGGTAGAAGCGCACGTCCTGTTCCATGCCGAGGATGCGGATGGCTTCCAACAGACGGAGGGTGCCCAAACCGTCTGCGTTGGCAGTGTACTCAGGGGTGTCAAAGCTCACCTTCACGTGACTCATGGCCGCGAGGTTGTAGATCTCGTGGGGTTTGACCTCCTGAACGATGCGGATGAGGTTGGTGGAATCCGTCAGATCACCATAGTGCAGTTTCAGCCTGATGTTCTTGTCGTGTGGATCCTGATACAGGTGGTCAATCCGGTCTGTGTTGAACAGTGAGGCCCTGCGCTTCACACCATGAACTTCGTAGCCTTTGGACAGCAGCAGTTCTGTGAGGTAGGCGCCGTCTTGCCCGGTAATGCCAGTGATGAGCGCGCGTCGAGGAGTGTCCATATTCAAATTTACGCTGACAACACGTGAGTTCAGCCGTTTTCAGCGGCGGTTTTGGGGCCGTGATTGTCGAGTTGGTGCGCGACGAGGGTGCGGTAACGGCCATCGCGCGACATGAGGTCGTCGTGGGTGCCGATTTCAGCAATGCGGCCGGCTTCGAGCACAGCAATGCGGTCGGCTGCCCGCACAGTGGACAGGCGGTGGGCGATGACCAAAGAGGTGCGCCCTTGCATGAGGCGGTCAAGGGCGGTTTGAATGGACTTTTCGCTGGTGGCGTCGAGCGCGCTGGTGGCCTCGTCGAGGATGAGGAGATCGGGATCCCGCAAGAATGCGCGGGCGAGCGCGATGCGCTGGCGCTGGCCTCCGGATAGCTGCACGCCGCGTTCTCCCACAAGGGTGTCAAAACCGTCGGGGAACCCTTCGATGAAGTCCAATGCGAGAGCGTCTGTGGCTGCCTGTTGTACTTCCTCTTGCGAGGCACCCGGGCGGCCGTAGCGTATGTTTTCTTCGATGGTGCCACCGAAGAGGATGACTTCTTGGGGGACCAGCGCCATGCGGCGTCGGAGCGGTGTCAGCTCGTGGTCCTGAATGGCCTTTCCGTCGATGGTCAGCAGGCCTGACGTGGGCCAGCGAAAGCCGGTGAGCAGGGTGGCGATGGTGGACTTTCCTGCGCCTGATCCTCCCACGAGTGCGAGGGTTTCTCCGGCGTTGAGCTCGAGGTCAATTCCCTGTAGGACCTCTACATCGGGCCGGTTCGGATAGTGGAAGCCGACCTGCTTGAACGACACGGAGAGACGCTGTCCGACGGGCTGTGCTTCACGCTCGTCTTCCAGTGAGAGGGCCTCCCGCTCGGCCTCGACCAGATCCATGACTTCTTCAATGGCGCCAAATCCGCGCTGCAAATCACCAAAAATGTTGGCGAGGCCACCGATGCTTCCCGCCACGAGCCCCGTCATTAGCAAGAAGCTGAAAAACTGCTCGGAGCTCAATTCGCCGGACTGTAGCATGGAAGCGCCTTGGAACAGCACCAGCGTGATCGCCCCGAAAATCATCACAATGATGAAGCTGGCAAATGCGCCGCGCCACAAAGCGGTTTTCAATGCGATGCCCCGGACCGCCTCAACTTTGGCGCGATAGCGCGTGAGCTCATAGGCTTCCCGTGCAAAAGCCTTGACGCTGACAATGCCGGTGAGGGTTTCAGAGACGATGGTGTTGGATTCGGCCACCGCCTGCTGGGTTTGCTTGGACATCGTCCGGATGAACCGCCCGAAGAACATGGCCGCCAGAATGGCCACAGGCAGAGAGCCGAGCATCCACAAGGTCAATTGCCAGCTAAAGGTCATCAGGGCGAGCAGGCCACCTCCGATGATGATGGTTTGGCGCACCAATTCGGCTAAAACTGTGGTAAACGTGTCCCGTATGGCTTCGATGTCCGCCGCAATGCGGCTCCCAAGGTCACCGACGCGGCGGGTGTCAAAGAAGGACATGGGCTGCGTGATCATGCCCGCAAAAGCGTCCTCTCGGAGTGCCTTCAGCATGCGCGTGGTGATTTCACCAAACAACCAAATGCGGATGAAGCTGAGTGTCGATTGAATGATGAGGACGGTCAGAATCGCGGCTCCGATGCTTTTGAGGTCACCGGCATCGATGGGAAGGGGCAACTCAAATCCAGCACCTCCCGCGCCAGGGTCCACCCCTACACCACCGAGTTGGCCCCAAAGCCGCGTCACGACCAATGTGAGGAATCCAGACAATGTGATGAGCACGATGCCCACGGCGAACTTCAATCGGTGGGGCTTGAGGTAAGGCGCAATCCGGCCAAATTGGCGGAATCCGTCCCGATTGAGCTTTCCCTTCTTGGGGGGAGGCGCGTTGGGGTCCTCTGGGGTTTGCGGTGTGCGTCGGGCCACTGGTGGGGGGTCAAATTCCGTTCGAGCACCAAAGCTATGCTGTGCGAACTTGCACGAGAAGAAAAGGGGCATTGGAACCGCAATGCAGGGAACTGCGGTTTTCTCGATGTGTTGCCTATCTTTGCGCTCCCGAATTTCGAAACCCTGCGTCATGAAAAGGACTTTTCAACCCTCCGTTCGCAAGCGCCGCAACAAGCATGGCTTCCGCGAGCGCATGTCCTCAGCCGCTGGCCGCGCCGTACTCTCTGCGCGCCGTCGCAAGGGCCGCAAGAAGTTGTCGGTTTCCGACGAGCGCCGCCACAAAGGCATTGAGCGCTAAGGAACCACTACACACAATATTTGAAGGGCGCCCATTGGGTGCCCTTTTTTGTTGCGGCCAATTAGGAGCGGGCGTGCGCAATAGCGAGGACGGCCTCTGGCTTGGTGAGGGTGTGCCAGCTGATGTCGAGTGTGACTTTTTGAACTACGGCGGTCGCGGTGGCTGATTCGTCCTTCACTTCTTCCCACCGGAGCCCGGTCAGGAAGTCAACCCCGGTTCCGAAGACCTTGAAGACGGCCTCTTTGGCGGTCCAGATTCGGCAGAGGGCATCCAAGTTTTCGCCCATCACATCGAGAACGGGTTGGTCCTGGGGGCCGACAAAACGCCTCCGCGCGCGTTCCAGGCGATCCCCGGCCGCTTCAACATCCACCCCAATGGGCGACGGGGATTGGGCCGCAATGACCCAGCCACCTCCATGAGAAAGGCTGCAATGTCCTTCGTTGACCACGGGTTTTCCGTTGGGCAATCGCGTCGGTTCTGGCCATCCCACGCGTTCCATCATGGCCTTCAGGGCAGCCCGTTGCTCGGAAATGGGGCCGCCGCAAGGTTCTCCGATGAGTGCGGCATTGTGTGCAAGGGCCATGAGTAGGCGAGATTCGGGCATGGAGGTGCAAGGAAACAAATCGCTGGCAAACCTGTGTTAATACTGTTTTCCAGCCCGTTACGTGGCGGCTATCTTTGCATCAAATTCCAAGCAGAACGCATGAGCGTCTCCAATACTACCACCGCATTGCCTTACAAGGTCAAGGACATCAACTTGGCTGAGTGGGGCCGAAAGGAAATTCAGCTCGCGGAAGCTGAAATGCCAGGCCTGATGGCGCTGCGCGACCGTTACCGTGACGAGAAGCCACTCGCTGGCGCCCGCGTTGCGGGTTGTTTGCACATGACCATCCAGACAGCTGTGCTGATCGAGACCCTCGTGGAGCTCGGCGCCGATGTCACTTGGTCCAGCTGCAACATCTTCTCTACCCAAGACCACGCCGCAGCCGCGATTGCTGCCGCAGGGATTCCGGTCTATGCTTGGAAAGGCATGACGGAGGAAGAGTACGAGTGGTGCATTGAGCAGACGTTGTTCTTCGGTGAAGACCGCCAGCCGCTCAACATGATCCTCGACGATGGGGGAGACCTCACCAATGTCATCCTTGATCAGCACCCTGAATTGGCGGCTGGAATCAAGGGCATCTCTGAGGAGACGACCACGGGTGTTTTGCGCCTCTATGACCGCGAGAAGAATGGCACTTTGCCCATGCCCGCGATCAACGTCAACGACAGTGTAACCAAGAGCAAGTTTGACAACAAGTATGGTTGCCGTGAGTCCTGTGTCGACGCCATTCGCCGTGCCACGGACATCATGATGGCCGGTAAGGTCGCTTGTGTGGCCGGCTTCGGTGACGTTGGTAAGGGCTCTGCAGACAGCTTGCGCAACGCAGGCTGCCGGGTCATCGTCAGTGAAATCGACCCCATCTGCGCGCTACAAGCCGCGATGGAGGGATACGAAGTCAAGAAGTTTGTGGACGCCTGTGCCGAGTCTGACATCGTTGTGACTGCGACGGGCAACAAGGACATCGTGACGGCGGAGCACTTCCAGGCCATGAAGGACAAGGCCATTGTCTGCAACATCGGTCACTTCGACAATGAAATCGACGTGGCTTGGCTCAAGGAGAACCACGGTTCATCCTTCGACAACATCAAGCCTCAGGTCGACAAGTACACGGTGGACGGGAAGGACATCATTCTGTTGGCGGAAGGCCGCTTGGTCAACCTCGGTTGTGCCACGGGTCACCCCTCCTTCGTGATGAGTGCCAGCTTCACCAACCAGACCATCGCGCAGATCGAGCTCTGGAAGAACAGCGACAACTACGAGAACAAAGTGTACACGTTGCCCAAGCACCTCGACGAGGATGTGGCGCGTCTTCACCTCGCCAAGATTGGTGTCGATTTGGAGGTGCTCAGCAAGGAGCAGGCCGATTACATCGGTGTGCCGGTTGAGGGTCCTTACAAGTCAGACGCTTACCGCTACTGAGCGCAGCATTTTTGTTGCCCCGCGAAAAGCCCCGGTTCTGCCGGGGCTTTTTCGTAGGGTCAGTTTTGGATGGACAGCACTGGCGGGATCCAAGTGGTGGTGTACCGTTCGAGTGGGGCTGTGGTGGGCCCTTGGATGAAGGAGCCGTCGAAAATGTACCACTGCGAATCACTACACGGGTCCAGGATGGTGTACCCGTCTTCGGCCACGGTGCACTGGCAGCCGGCACCTACGTCGAATGTGGCGTGGCGGTCGAGCACCACGAACTCATCCAAAGTGTAGCGATAGACGATGAGGCCCCGGCTTCCTCCGGAGATGTAAAGCCAGTTGCCCGGGAAGTTCAGGCTGTTGTAGGCAGGCAGGGCGAGGTTGAGGTCGACATTGACTTCCACAAAAGGAATGACGCCAGGGGTGTCGCGGCAGCTGCTGAATGGCAGGCAGGCGAGGAGGAGGAGGGGCAAGAGTCGGCGCATGGGTCAGGTATTGGACGCGCGCAGACCGAGGGGGTCCTTGGGCTTTCCAGGGATGAAGTCTTTCAGGTAGAACGGCTCGAAGTCGGCGACATTTTCAATGGTCCTTGCCGCCCAAAGTGCTGCGGCTTCAGGCAGCAGGTCAGCAGCGGTGGGGTGTGTCTGGAGGAAACGCCATTGCGCGGGATGTCCTTCGAGTGCCTGTTGGCATTTTTCGGCACCATCGCCAATCAGCAGGGCGGGTCCGGCGCCGAGGTCTGATCGAAATCCGGAGTCGACAATGGCGGCAACGGGCTTCCCGATTTCATCAAAGGTGTAGAGCTCCATGCGCCGGGCGTCCATGGCGGGGATAACGCGCTCGGGCTGCTCAGCAAACGATGGATGGGCCTTGATTCCTTGGTGGCGCAAGGCCTTGAGGGGACAGGGGGCGAGCAAAGGGAGGTTGAGTCCTGTGCAGATGCCTTTGGCTGTGGATACCCCGATGCGCAGTCCGGTAAAGGAACCGGGCCCTCTGCCTACGGCAACGGCCGTGAGCTGCTTGGGGTGTTGTCCTGAGCTGCTGAAGAGGTCGTCGATGAGAACGTGGAGCCTTTCGGCATGCAAGTATTGCCCGCTGGATTCGGCACGCGCATCGAGCAGTGTGCCATCGGGCTGACCGAGGGCCACGGAGCAGTTCAGCGTGGAGGTCTCGATGAGGAGGATCATGGCCTTACTGGGTAGAAAACGAGACCGAGAAACTCCGCTCGCCGTCACTTGATACTGCGGCTTCTTGGGACTGCACCGCGTCGCCGTCTTCAAGCCTGCGGCTGAGCAAGTCATAGGGGCCAGTGATGACCGTGGCGCCTTCCGGCAGGTCGGAGAGGAGCTCGATGACCGCGTTGTCTTGGATGCCAGTGGTGATGTCGTGGCGCTGCGCCTGTCCGTCATTGAGCAAGAACACACAGAGTGCAGAAGGTGCGCCGCTGTCACCACTGGTGTCGGGTCGGGTGGTCACTGCCTTGATGGGGACGGCCAGCGTATTGGCTTTTACCTCGGTTTCAATCTCAACTGTGGCGGACATGCCGGGGCGGAATGGGGTCCAGCTGCTGTCTCGGCCTGTTTTGAGGTCGGCATAGCTCTCGGGCAGGATGCGGATTTTGACGCTGAAGTTTGTGACACTTTCGAGGCTGAGGCGGGCGGCGCCAGTGGCATTGAGTGCGGTGTTGCCGATTTCGGTCACC
Source organism: Flavobacteriales bacterium (assembly GCA_022428205.1). GTDB lineage: Bacteria > Bacteroidota > Bacteroidia > Flavobacteriales_D > Sanyastnellaceae > UBA8752. The sequence continues at coordinate 8,419 of JAKMCW010000047.1, read as the reverse complement.
ATCCCGTAGAAGGCGCGCTCGGTGTAAGCATCCACCTCGATGCGCGCTGTGTCGCCGAGGGCGACTTTGACGATGTCGGATTCATTGACTTCCACATCGACCTCCATGGCACCCAATTCGGAGATCTTCATGATGACCTCCCCTTGAAAGGATCCAATGCCCTGGACACCCTCTCCTTCTTCCTTGACGAGGGCGGTAACCGTTCCCGTTTGTGTGGCACGGAGCACCGTCCGGCGGAGGTTTTCTTCGGCTTCGGTGACGGTGGCTTCAGCACTGCGGATGCTGAATCCCGCCGAGCGCAGGCTTTGTTGGGACGCCTCGAGGTCAGCTTGGGCACTGCGGAAGCTCACTTCGGCTTGCTCGAAATCGGCCTGGCTCAATACGCCTTTGGCATGAAGGTCTTGGTTTCGCTTGTACGCGAGCTCTGCGGCGGCAAAGGCAGCCTGCGACTGGGCCAAACGCGCCGCCGAAGTGGCCTCGTTGGCGAGGGCGTTGTCCAAGGCGGCCTTGGCTTGGCTCAGGCGGCTTTCAAAGATGTCGGGGTTGATCCTTGCCAACAGATCTCCAGCGGCCACTACATCACCTTCACGGACAGGCAACTCGATGAGTTGGCCACTGACTTCTGCAGAAACCTTGACCTCGACTTCGGGTTGGATGCGGCCGGAGGCGATGACGGTTTCTACGATGCGGTGTCGGGCCACCGTATCGGTTTCTACGCGCGGCGTTTCAGGCCCACGGCCAAACACGGTGGCAAGGATCAGAAGGAGCAGGACGCCGCCTCCAAGGATGGTGTAAAGGCGTTTCCTTTTCATTTAGAAGATGTCGAAGCGCAGTCCGCGGCCTGCATAAAAGTCGAGGATGGCGATGCGGAAGACCAGGTCATAGCGTGCGCGCAGGGCAGTCAGCCGCGCCGAATCGTATCGGTTGCGCGCTTGGGTATACTCGACCTCAGTAGAGGCCCCCTGCTCGAACCGCAGTGCGGCGTTGTCGAAGGCGAGTTTGGAAGCCGCCTCTGAACGTTGGGCCGCAGCCAATGTTTCGATGGCATTGCGCGCATCGCGGTGGGCCCGTTCCACGGACTGTTGGAGGCCTTGCTGGGTCTGCTCGAGCTGGAGCTCGGCTTGTTGCGTGGCGACCTGACTCCTGCGTACACCGTTGCGCACTGACCAGCCATTGAAGATGGGCACCGACAGGCTGAAGAAGACGCTTTGGTTGATGTTCTGAGAAATCTGATCGGCAAAGGGACGGGTGCGGAATTCGTTGTAGGACAACGCACTCGACAATACTGGTTCCAGCGAGGTCTCCGTGATGCCAATGGTAAAGAACTCAAGGGTGGGGTCGCCAACGGGTTCTTGCGCCGCACCTGAGAAACCGGAACCATAACTCCAGCTTGCACTCAACCGCGGCAGACCGACGGTTTTGGCGAGGTCTTCGTTCAATTCCTGCTGTCGCACGCGAGATGCACCGGCCTTGACTTCGGGAAAATTCGTGAGCGCCGCATCGAGGACAGTCCCCAAAGCCGGGAGGGAAGGGATGGCGCCGACATTGGAAAGGTCAGGGCGGTCGATTTCCAAGTTTTCGGCATCCTCGGGACTCAGCCGCATGGTTTGGGCGAGCTGAAGTTTGGCCAAAGCCACATCTCCTTCGGCAGAGATCAAGGCACTTTGATCCGACGCCAACTGGGCTTGTAAGTCGAGCAGGTCGGCTTCGGGAGCGGCACCGGCATCCACAAAAGCCCGGATTCGCACCACTTGGGCTTCCGTGTTTTGGACGTTCAGGTCGGCGATGTCAAAGGCGTCCTCCGCAAACATGAGCGACAAAAAAGCACTGGCGACCTGCAGTGCGATGTCGTTGCGCGTTTTTTCGAGGTCGTATTCCGCCGCTACCCGCCGCTCTTCCGCTTGATCAAGGCGGAGGTGGTTGGCCATGCCGTTATACAAGGTGATGCCAGAACCGATGCCCAGGCTGTTCGAGCGGATGCGCGAAGTCGCAAACTGGTTGGTAAAGGGGTCGATGGTTTGACCGAAGTTGTAGCCGTGAGAGGCGCTGCCGTTCAGTGAAGGCAGAAAGGAAGCCTTGGCTTCGTCCACATCGACATCGTTGAGCTCAAGGCCGATGCTGGCCTGCCTGACAGTGAGGTTGTTCTGTTGGGCATGGGCCACGGCGCGGTCAAGCGTCCATTGGGTGGTTTGTGTGAAGCCGTTGAAGGCGACAAACAGCAGGAAAAGGGCAGTGGTGAAACGAAGGGGACTCGCAGAGGCCGGGATCGCAGTAAAGCAGGGGTCGGTGGACATCTCCCTGCGAAAGTAAGGTGTGAGCGCAAGGCGCACACAGGGGGTTGTCAGAGTCTGACAACTTCTATCTCCACCCGGCGGTTGGCTTCGTGTTGCCAAGCATAGATGGGGTCTGGGAAAAGCAAGGCTTCCGCTCCCTTGCCTCGGGCGTTCAGGCGGTGGGGACTGATGCCGTTGTTGACCAACCACGCGATGAGGACTTTGGCACGTCGTATGCTGGCCGACCTGTAGAAGGTCCGCGACTTGCGCCCATCGGCGCCGTTGACATGTCCGATGACATCGATGGCGATGCTGGGATTGGCGTTGAGCCATTGCAACAACTCCTCGGCGACACCGATGCTTTTGGGGTGCATTCGGTCTTGATTGCCCAGGAAGTGGATGCCGAGGATGTCGGTACGTTGTCCGATGTCGAGGGGCCGCAGGTTGATTTGGATGTTGGGCGTTCTAAGCAGATCTGGGAAAAAGGTCTCGGCGTGGAACATGTAGCCGGGCTTGTTGCCGATCAGGGTGTGCCTTCTGTGGGGCACGATGCGCAGGACCGTGTCGGTGAGTTGGGCCCAGCGCCCTGGACGGCGACTGTGATAGCCAAACAGGACCACATCGCAGGTTTCCTGTTGTCCATCTGCGGCTACCGACAGGCGATAGCTTCCATATTCGAGGACGGATTCGTTGGGATCAATGGCGCGCTCTGCATGGAATTGGGCATTGGCTGGAATCGCCGCAAGCACGATCAAAGACAAGACGAACATGGCCAGGGCAAGATGGGGCCATTGTTCTCTTTTGGCAGGCTGGTCAAGCATATGTGTAATTTACACATTATTCGACCAAACTCCTATTTTTATAGATTAAATATCCAAATGAGCCGAGTAAAATGTATGGAACGGCCATGATATAGAGTATGCCCTGGTTGATGCCGCGGCCCACGGCGCCATCTGCGGCGCTGTCTTCGGCCACCGCCTTGCACATCACACATTGCCCCCAAGTCACATCGCTCATAACGAGCAGCGCGAGCAACAGGAAGGTGGGCTTCGTCCAGTGCATCAGTATGGGTAGTAGGGCGAGATCATCCAAAATACGATGACCCCAGTGGCGGTCACGTAAAGCCACATGGGCATGGTGATTTTGGCGATGCGCCGGTGCCTTTCGATGTCTCCTGCCAGTCCGCGGGCATAGCTGAAGAGTGCCAAGGGGACAATGATGGCGGACAGGACGATGTGGCTGAGGAGGATGGCGAGATACACCGAACGGATGACGCCTTCGCCTCCAAACTTGGTGGACTCGGTGAGCAGGTGGAAGGCTACGTAACTCACCAGGAACAGTGCCGAGAGGGCCAAAGCGGCTGTATTCAGGGCCTTGTGTCGGGCCACTTTGCCATTGCGGATGGCCATCAACGAAGCCACGAGGCAGCAGAAGGCTGAACCGTTGAGGAAGGCGTTGAGCCGGGGCAGCCAAAACACGCGCTGCAGGGTTTCGTCACTCAGCCCTTCGGCAGGTGGAATTAGGTAGAGGCCCGCAACAAGCAGCGGGACGGCAATGGATACGGTCCATACAAACTGTCGAACGGCGCGTTGAGACGGGATGGAAGAACTCATGGTTGCAATGGTTGAGCACGGGACGCGGCATTGTCCTGGGCCAACAACACCATCAAATCTTCTAACATGCGGTCTACTTCTGAAGTTCTTGTACCGTCATAGGTGCCCCTCAGGCGGCCTTGTGCGTCGACGATGAGGACTTGGTCGCTGTGGAAGAATCCCCCAGCTGCGGTATCGCTGGGCAAGGCGGTCAAAAGGTAGCCCTCCTGCAACAGGGGATACAGTTCTTCTTGCGGCCCAGTGAGAAATTTCCAGACGTCGTCGTCGGCACCCAATCGCGCTCCATAGCGTTTCATGCGCTCAGGAGTATCGTTGGCCGGATCTACCGTATGGCTGAGGATGCAGACCTTTTCTTGAAGGCCTTCGCTCCACAATCGGTCGTGAACCCGCGCGAGCTGTGAACTGATGATGGGACAGATGGTCGGACACGCCGTGAAGAAGGCGTCTACGAGCCGCACCTTGCCTTCCACATCGCGGTGGCTGAACTCTGCTCCGTTCTGATCCGTGAGGGCAAATTTGGGGACCGTGTGGCGCTCCTCTCCCATGCTTGGTCCGAGGTAGGGCAATGCAGGAAGCGCTACCCATTCTCGCTCGCGCTTTTCTCGTTCTTTCTTGCGCTTCTTGAGCAGGGCGATGTCTTCTACGGCGTCCCCGATTTCATGCTCGCTGGAGGCGAGGTATTTCTGGCGGACAAACCCTTTGTCATCCAGGAGCAACAGCGTAGCAACATTGAAAGGGTCTGCTGTGTCGCGCGGCACACCTAACCCTGTGGTCATGATGGCATCGATGGTGGAAGGGTCGCCCGTGAGAAAGCGCCATTTGTCGGGGAAGCGGTTGTAACGCTCGTTGCGCTCCACGTAGGTGCGCAGTTTCTCGGGGGTGTCGTTTTGGGCGTCGAGTGTGAGGCACAACAGGCCCACGTCGGACTCGTCCCTGTAGCGCCAATTGGCCCACAGCAGTTGTTGCGTAAACGCCGCCAGCTGAGGGGAAGTGGCTGTATCCGTCGTCATGAAGGCGACCAACCAAAAGGTGCCTTCGAGGTCTGACCTGTCCACCGACCGGCCGAGATGGTCCGTGAGGTTGAAATCAGGAATCCGACGGGCTTCTTGTGCGGTCTTGATCCTGGATCCGTCTTGTGCGAAGTAGTCTAGATCACTGAATTCATGGCGCATGCCCTTGCCCAACAAAACGAGCAACAACAGCGGAAGTCCCGGGAGGGCGACGACCAACAGGAACCGTCGCAAGGGTCGGCGGGGTGGCGAGTGGCGTTCACCCATGATGCCGAAAGAAGATCAGTGGAACATCAGGTCCATCCCGTAGTGCGCCAATCCTTCGGTGATCGCGATAAAGATCAGGTAAAGGATGAAGACGAAGTAGGGGATGATGACGGCATTGCGCAAGTTCTTCCGCTCGTCACCGAGGTGCATGAAGGACATCACAATGTAGCCGGCCTTGAACAACGTCAGGACGATGAAGGTCCACTTGATGGCCGTCCAAGTAAAGGTTTCTGACCGCTTGAACATCACGCCCATGCCCACCTCTATGGCGGTAATGACGGACAGGATGGCCGTCACCATGTAGATTTTCTTGCGGATGGCCACGCCTTCCTCTTCGCTGTGGTGGGCGTTGAGGGCGTAACTGTCGTTTACGATGAGGTCGTCGCGCTCCATATCAGATGAGGTAGAAGAAGGTGAAAACGAATACCCACACGAGGTCGACGAAGTGCCAGTAGAGACCGACTTTTTCGACCATTTCGTAGTGCTTGCGGCGCTCCATCACACGGTTTAGTACCATCAGGAACACCACGAGGTTGATGACAACTCCGGAGAACACGTGGAAGCCGTGGAAGCCTGTGATGAAGAAGAAGAAGTTGCTGAAGCCTTGCTGGGTTGCGTACTCGCTGTGGTTGATGCCACCCCAATCGGCGCCCAGTCCTGGAATGGGTGCGCCAAAGGCGAAGTTCTCGGAACGGGCGTTCCAAAGCTTCATCATTTGGTCCCCCTCTACAATCGTTTCGTTTTCGATGTACTTGTTGACCCTCAGGGCGTGCAGGTGAGCTTCGTGCGGGTGGTCCCCGAGCTCTGTCAGCACCACGTGTCCCCCGTCTTCAGTCATGGGGACGTTGACCGGATCGCTCAGGTGCATCTCCATGAGGTGCCCGAAATGGTGATCCATGTAAACGCGCTGACCGGCCAACAGGGTCATGCTTTCACCGTCAGGGTTGGTGATGGTGACTTCCTTGGCGAGGTTGAAACACCCGCCGCTGCCATGGATGAAGTGGCTCCATTCCCAAGCTTGGGATCCCAAGAAGATCAATCCGCCAACGACGGTGAGCCCCATCCACTTCAGCACACCTGAGCGGTCGTTTCTATGTCCTGCTTCCACGGCAAGCACCATGGTGACCGAACTCACGATCAGGATGAAGGTCATCAAAGCCACATAGGCCAAGGGGAACTCTCCTTCGAGGCCGGGCATAGACCTGAACACTTGTTCGCCGATGGGCCAGGGATCTACTGAGCTCGCCCGCCAGAAGGCGTAGGCGATCAACAGTCCTCCGAACGTCAGAGCGTCCGATACGAGGAAGTACCACATCATCATTTTGCCGTAGCTCACGCTAAACGGCGAGCGTCCTCCTCCCCAGAGGACCTCCTTAGAAATTGCTGCTTTTGCCTCTCCGGACATGACGCTGATTTGCGCCGCAATATTACGCCATCCTCAATGGAGAAGGAAGAGGAAAGCGAACAGGTATACCCACAAGAGGCCCAAGAAGTGCCAGTAGACCCCTGCAGTGTGCAATCTCACTGTGTCTCCGGGGTGAATCGTCCCGTTCAAAACTCGAATGCCATTGACCACCAAATACGCCAATCCGAGGGCCAAGTGGACAATGTGGATCCAAATGAGGATGAAGAGATAGCCCGAAGATGCGTTGGAGGTGCGGGTGACATCCAAGGTGATGTCCTTGGCCATCAACATGTCGTCCGAGGCAAACAATTGATTGGTTTCTGGACGGTAATTCAGCGGCGTTCCGTCTTGGACGACGGTGTAGTCGACGCCCCATTCTGCAGGTCCATCCAGGAGTTGTTCGATGCTGTTCCAACGGTACGCCTCTGCGCCAGAGGCCAACTCGTCCACGGTCCAACCCATGCCCTTTTCCTGCAATTGACCCCACCCTTGGAGTTGCAAGGCGGTGAAGGCCACGCCGAGCACAAAAGTGACCGCCAAAAAGGTGAAGCTGGCCTGGGTTTTGCCCTGTTTCATGGCGCGCAGGCTCAGCCACATGGGGAGTGAACTTGACACGATCAGCGCATTGCTGATCCACAGGGCGCGAGGAGGTGTGATGTGCACCCAGAATTGGCCCACATTGGATACGATGTAGGCAGAGGTGAATCCGGCGAAGAGCATCACAACCGCAAAGACGATGAAGTACATCAGCATCTTTTTAGTGCGCTCGCGCACGGCGGGGTCGAGGCCTTCAAAGACGTCGATTTTGCCTGAGGGAACTGCCGTTTCCGGAGTGGTTTCGGTGGTGTTCATGTTGTGGGGGTGCAAGGAATGAACCGACAACGTGCCGTAGGGTTCAAGGGATCTTGTCGAGTACGTACGTGAGTTGCACGATTGGGAGGTACAAGAAGCTCGCAAACATCAATTTCCGGGCGTCTGACACTGCACGGCTGCGCCAAAGTTGATAGGCGGGCACACAAAAGCCGAGTCCTGCGAGGATGGCCACCGCAAAGGCCACGTTGCCCACCATGGCGTCTCCGCCAGGCAATGCCCACGGCAACAAACTGGCTGGGATGCACAGCATAGTGTACAGCAGGATTTGACGGGCACTGGCTTGGCTGCGTCCTTCTTTGAACGGCAGCATGCGGTAGCCGGCCTTGAGGTAGTCTTCATGCGCTACCCAAGCGATGGCCCAGAAATGGGGGAATTGCCACATGAATTGGACAGCAAACAAAGTGCCCGGTTCGATGCCAAAACGATGGGTGGCCGCGACGTAACCGAGCATGGGCGGGATGGCGCCTGGAATGGCCCCAACGAGGACGCTGAAGCCGGTCCGCGACTTGAGCGGCGTGTAGGCCAATACGTAACTCAAAATGGCGAGCAGTCCCAGAAGACCTGCCCGTACCCCGAGGTCGAACAATGCGGCCAGTCCAATGGCACCGGCCACTGTGGACAGTAAGGCTGCCGTGCGGACGGACATGCGGCCCGTGGGGAGGGGACGGCCTGCAGTGCGCCCCATTTTGGCGTCATTGGCACGCTCTATGATCTGATTGAACCCGTTGGAGGCTCCGGTCAGCAGATAGCCACCGATGGTGAGCTTGAGGAAGGGCACGAGGGCGATGGTCTCTGCCCCCATGAACCAACCGAGCACTGCGCTCAGCACCACAAACGTGCCGAGGCGCAATTTGAAGAGCACGGCAATGTCCTTGAAGAAGGAGGGGGTGGGCGCGATAGTGTCCGTCATGGAGCGGGCGCGAAATTAGGGTGACCCTACCAATCGGCACCCAAGAAGGGGCCTGTGGTGCGCAGACC
>JAKMCW010000003.1 GCA_022428205.1 Flavobacteriales bacterium | reverse complement strand
GATCTGTTAAGACCGACCTCTACCAGGGGCATGATTACTATATGATGGACGACCTCTTGACGGAGGAGCACAAACTCATCCGCGATGCGGCCCGTGCTTGGGTCAAGCAGGAGGTGAGTCCCATCATTGAAGACGCCGCGGAAACACAGGTTTTCCCCAAGCATTTGCTGCCTGGGCTGGGCGCCATTGGTGCCTTTGGCCCTTACATCCCCGAGCAATACGGTGGAGCGGGACTGGACCAGATTTCCTACGGACTCATCATGCAAGAGTTGGAGCGTTGCGACAGTGGCCTCCGGAGTACTGCTTCTGTGCAGAGCTCTTTGGTCATGTATCCCATCTGGAAGTACGGATCAGAGGAGCAGCGCATGAAGTACTTGCCCAAGCTCGCCACAGGCGAAATGATGGGTTGCTTCGGCCTGACTGAGCCTGATCACGGGTCCAATCCGGGTGGCATGATCACCAACTTCAAGGATGCTGGAGACGGAGAGAATGTCATCCTCAACGGCGCAAAGTTGTGGATTTCCAACGCTCCTTTTGCCGACATCGCAGTGGTGTGGGCAAAGGACGAGACGGGTCGCATTCACGGCATTGTGGTCGAGCGTGGGATGGAAGGATTCTCCACGCCCAAGATGACGGGCAAGTGGAGTTTGCGCGCTTCGGATACCGGAGAGTTGATCTTTGAGGATGTCAAGGTTCCCAAGGCCAACATCTTGCCTGGCCGTTCTGGATTGGGCGCTCCTTTGAGCTGCTTGGACAGTGCGCGTTACGGAATTGCATGGGGCGCGATTGGTGCTGCATTGGATTGTTATGATGCCGCTTTGCGCTATGCCAAGCAGCGCGAGCAGTTCGGCCGCCCCATTGCCGGATTCCAGTTGCAGCAGAAGAAGTTGGCGGAGATGATCACGGAGATCACCAAGGCCCAGCTCCTGACCCTGCGCCTCGGACAGTTGCGCAATGAAGGCAAGGCGACCAGCGGCCAGATTTCAATGGCCAAGCGCAACAACGTTGAGATCGCCATCAACATCGCACGCGAGGCGCGTCAAGTCCTCGGTGGCATGGGCATTACCGGAGAGTATCCCATCATGCGCCACATGATGAACCTGGAGTCCGTGATCACTTACGAGGGAACCCACGACATCCACTTGCTCATCACGGGCCTCGACATTACCGGCGAGAACGCCTTCAAGTGAGGGCCTGATCCACAATCATGCCTGTCGCTACGGAGGCCCACCACCGCCGCGTCGCGGAGATGACCTTTGCCTCTGTGCACCCGTGCTACGTCACCAAGGTGGCAAAGAAGGGGCGCACCGAGGAGGAGCTCCAGACGGTCCTGAAGTGGCTCACGGGCTATTCTGATGTCCAATTGCAAGCCCACGTGGAGCGCCAGTCCACATTGGCTGAGTTCTTCGAAGAGGCGTCCGTGAACCCCATATCCTCTGAGGTCAAGGGGGTCATTTGCGGGTACCGCATCGAGGAATTGGACAATGACCTGACCCGACAAATTCGCGTGATGGACAAGCTCGTAGATGAGCTGGCCAAGGGACGTGCGATGGACCGCATCCTCCGCACCGAAAGCTGATCAGCCCTGGTGGGCGTCCGCATCGCTGAGGAACGGCAGTTTCCGGCGGAATGCAGTCATTTCTTCCCGACTCAGGACGGCCTTGAGGTTGGCTGGTTGGCCTTTCCCGCCGGCATCGGCGAGCAGGTTCCCGGCGAAATTGGCGATGAGGCTGTCCCCGGCATAGTGGTGGCCATTGCCGTCTGTGCCCGACCGATTGAGGCCGATGACGAAGCATTGGTTCTCTATGGCGCGCGCTTGCAAAAGCGTCCTCCAGGCGGCACTGCGTGTTTCGGGCCAGTTGGCCACGTAGATGGCGAGGTCGTAGGGCACATCGCGGTTGTTGCGCACAAACACGGGAAACCGGAGGTCGTAGCAGACCTGAAGTAGGATGCGGAAACCTCGAAACTCGAGCTCTACCCGGTCTTCACCGGCTTTGAAATGGTCGTGTTCCCCTGCGAGGGTGAAGAGGTGACGTTTGTCGTAGTGCGTGGGCGATCCTTCGTTGGAAGGGGGCACAAACCAGCAGCGGTTGCGGGGCATGCCCGTGTGGTCATGGCAGGCCACGCTGCCGACGATGGCGGCATCGAGTTTATCGGCCCAACCTTGCATCCAATCGAGCGTATTGTCGGGCGCTTCAGGGTGTTCTAACGGGGGCCAGCTGAAACCAGTGGTGAACATTTCGGGGAGCACCACCACATCGCAACGGTCGCTCTCGAGCGCAGAGAGCAGGACGTCGAAATGGGCCAGGTTGGCACTGGGGTCTCGCCAATGGAGGTTGGATTGAAGGCCGACGATATGGAGTTCAGCGGGCATGGTCGACAGCAATGTGGCGCAAGCATTCGATGGCGGCATCAATGGTGGCATCTTCTTTGGCGATGCACAGCCGGATCATTGGGCGCGGGGGAGTAAAGAAGGCGTCGAGGGGAATGGTGGCGAGGCCATGGGTGCGGGTCCAAGTGCGCGCCCATTTGCCGTCATTGTTGTCGATGAGTGCACTGGCGTCGAGCACTTGGAAGAACCCCCCTTCCGCGGGGGTGAAGCGCCACGCAGTGTCGCGGATGCCCTGCAGCAATCGGTCGCGTTTGCGGCCGTAGAGGTCTGCAAGCCCGTTGAGGTGGTCTTCGGCTTCGGCGGTGGGAAGGAACTGTTCGAGTGCTGCCTGCAATGGCGCGCCTGTCGAGAAGACATCATACTGGTGCACCTTTCGAACTTCGGCCATCAAGGGGGCAGGCCCAACGGCCCACCCAATCTTCCATCCGGTGATTTGGAGGAGCTTGCCAAAGCTGCCAAATACAAGGCTGCGTGCTGTGAGCGCAGGATGGGCTGCGACAGAGGTTTCAGGACGTCCGTCGTGTACAATCGGGCCGTATACCTCGTCACTCAACACCAACGTTTCTGTGCCTTCGAGCTGCGCAGCAAGACCGTCCAAGAATCCTGGAGGGCAGATGGTGCCCGTAGGGTTGTGGGGCGTGTTGAGGATGACCATCCTGGTCTGGGGACCGCAGGCTTGGCACAGGGCCTGGAGGTCCCACTGTCCTGACTCGTTGAACAAATGCACCTCTTTCAATGCTCCACCGGCGAGTTGAACGGCGGGTGCATAAAGGTCATAGGCTGGGGTTTGCACCACCACCTCTTGGCCGCGGTGCACCAGGGCTTGGATGGCGGCGAAAATCAAAGAGGAGGCACCGGCTCCAATGGTGCATTCGTTGTCCACATCATAAGACGCGCCGTGGCGTCGGGCATGGTGGTGGCAAATCCATTGGCGCAGGCCAGCGCGCCCCGCCATGGGGGCATATTGGTGTACTCCAGCCCGGAGCGCTTGTTCTGCTGCCGTGACCAAGCCCGGAGGCGGAGGTAAATCTGGAAACCCTTGCGCCAAATTCAAGGCGCCGTGCTCCACGGCCAGTGACGACATCTCCGTAAAGATGGTGGTCCCGAGGCCGGGCAGTTTGCTGTCGGCTGTCCCTTGCAAGGGCTTAGTCGTCGAGGGTCTGCTTGACTTCGACTTCCTCGTATGCTTCGATGATGTCGCCCACCTTGATGTCATTGAAACGGTCGACGTTCAAACCGCACTCGAGGCCTTTCTTGACTTCTTTGGCGTCGTCTTTGAATCGCTTCAATGAACCGAGGGTGCCTGTGTACACCACCACGCCTTCTCGGATTACGCGGATGTTGTGGTTCCGTTGGATCACACCGTCTGTCACGAAGCAACCCGCAATGGTACCCACCTTTGAAATCTTGAAGGTTTCGCGGATTTCAGCTGTACCCACAATGCGCTCCTCGATTTTGGCGGACAGCAAGCCTTCCATGGCTTCCTTCATCTCCTCGATGGCCTGGTAGATGATGGAATACATCCGGATTTGGATGCCTTCCTTCTCGGCCAGCTTCC
>JAKMCW010000165.1 GCA_022428205.1 Flavobacteriales bacterium | reverse complement strand
GCACCCCTCAAAAAAAGAGGCCCATCATGTACGCCATCGTAGAAATTGCAGGGCACCAGTATAAGGTACAGCAAGATCAACGGCTCTATGTGAACCGTCTGAAGCACGATGAGGGCGCAAAGGTCAGCTTTGACCAAGTGCTCCTCGTGGATGACGGCTCCAAAGTTTCCGTTGGCGCCCCCGCAGTCCCCGGCGCAGCCGTGAATGCCACGGTTGAACGCCACCTTAAAGGTGACAAAGTGCTCGTCTTCAAAAAGAAGCGGCGCAAGGGTTACCAGAAGTTGAACGGATTCCGTCCGTCTCTCACTGAGATTGTCATCAAGGACATTGCCTTGGGTGCCAAGCCTAAGAAAGCTGCTGCCAAGAAGGCTGCAGACAGTGAGGAGAAGGCTGAAGCCAAGACCGAAGCCAAAAAGCCGGCAGCTAAAAAGCCAGCGGCTAAAAAGCCAGCGGCTAAAAAGCCAGCGGCTAAAAAGCCAGCAGCTAAGAAGCCCGCGGCCAAAAAGGCGTCCGAAGACAAGTCTGAAGAATAAATTCCTGAACCATGGCTCACAAAAAGGCGGCGGCCTCGACTAAGAACGGCCGCGAATCAGAAAGCAAACGACTGGGCGTCAAGATTTATGGCGGTCAGGTGTGCATTGCGGGCAACATTCTCGTTCGCCAACGCGGTACACAACACAACCCTGGAACCAACGTCGGTATCGGCAAGGATCACACCTTGTACGCCCTGACTGATGGTGTGGTGGAATTCCGCCGCCGCAAGGGAAACAAGAGCTTCGTCTCCGTCATTCCGGCGGCCGAAGCCTGATCACAAACACAACTGAATGCCCAACAAGGGCAAATGACGGTGCCCTCATCCTGTAAAGGAGGGGGCACCGTCGTATTTTTACAAGACATGTTGACCCTTCAGGTTCTCCGCAACGACCGAGCCGCCCTCGAACAGGCCTTGTCCAAGCGCGGCATTGACGCCGCCCCTATGTTGGACAGCATCCTCGCTTTGGATGAGGAAAGGCGCCACACCCAAAAAGAGGTCGACGACCTCAAGGCCCAACAAAACTCCGCGAGCCGTGAGATTGGTGAGCTGTTCAAATCAGGCCAAAAAGAAGAAGCGGAGCAACGCCGGGCTGACATGGGCGCGCTCAAGGAGAAAATCCACGTCCTCGATGAGCAGCAAAAAGCCCTGATTTCCCGACAGGAAGCCGCTTTGTTGGAACTGCCCAACCGACCACACGAGAGTGTGCCGTCTGGACAAACCGAGGCCGACAATGAAGTGGTCGCCGAAGAAGGTGAGAAGCCCAATCTCGGTGACGCCGCATTGCCACACTGGGAATTGGCAGACCGCTACAAGCTCATCGACTTCGAAGCTGGGGTCAAGATTTCAGGCGCAGGCTTTCCCGTTTACCGCGGCAAAGGCGCCAAGCTTCAGCGGGCACTGATTCAATTCTTCCTCGACCGCGCAGACAAGGCCGGCTACGAAGAATTCATCCCGCCCCATCTCGTGAATGCCGATTCTGGCCGAGGTACCGGTCAATTGCCAGACAAGGAAGGCCAGATGTACCACTGCGCCGACGATGATTTATACCTCATCCCTACCGCGGAGGTGCCTCTGACCAACCTCTATCGGGGAGACCTGCTCTCGGCAGAAGACCTCCCCATTCAGCTGTGCGGTTACACACCCTGCTTTCGACGCGAAGCAGGTTCCTACGGCAAAGATGTGCGCGGCCTCAACCGCCTTCACCAATTTGACAAGGTGGAGATCGTCCGGTTCGAAAAACCGGAAAACAGCTACGCATCGCTCGACGGCATGGTAGAGCACGTCCGGGGCCTGTTGCGCGACCTCGAACTGCCCTTCCGCACCTTGCGACTCTGCGGTGGAGATCTCGGCTTTACCGCCGCGCTAACCTTTGACCTCGAAGTGTGGTCTGCAGCACAACAGCGCTGGTTGGAGGTCTCCAGTGTATCCAATTTCGAAACCTTCCAGGCCAACCGCCTGCAGTGCCGTTTCCGCAATGGCGAAGGCAAACCAGAATTGGTCCACACATTGAATGGCAGTGCGCTGGCCTTGCCACGCATCGTGGCAGCCCTGCTCGAAAACCACCAAACCGCGGATGGCATCCGCATTCCTGCTGCCCTTCAGCCTTACACCGGATTTGACACCATTTCATGATGCTGCGGTCCATACCCATGCTCATGCTGGCAGCCGCCGCCTTGATGGTGTCCGGTTGCGGACCCAAGCCCGGTGCAGAACACCTCGCTGATCTGCAACAAACCCTGGTGGCACTCGACAGTGCAGAAGCAGTATTTCACCAAGCGCCCTTAGAAGATGCTGCCCCTGCCTTTGCCAAAGCAGACAGCGCATTGATGGCCATCGAATCCATGATGGTTGGCCTCGTGGTCAACCTCCAACAAGGCAAGCCTTTCGATATCCTCGATCAGCGTCGCCGCATGTTGCGCCGCCAACCTGGCAGACACCGCCGCATCGAGCAAGAGCTGAACCGCACGCGCAAGCAAATCGGTCTGCTCATCGAAGCCATCGTAGACGGTGCCACTGTGGACGCAGAAGGCACCCCAATTGACACGGCTTATCTCAACCGCTCTGCCGCTGACGAGCTCCGGATTGCATCGCACCTTCTCGAGGAAGTTGACATCGCCTTGAAGTTCTTAGAGCGCGGCACCTTGAACCTCGACGGCGTCATTTTCACAGCAGACTCAACTGCCCGAGCGTTGGCGTCCATCCCCTCGCAGCCGTGAAGGCCCTGAAGAAATATCTGTTTGCCGCATTGGTCGGAAGCATGCTCGGCGCTGGAGCGTGGACGGGCACACTCTCCGCCCAAAGTGACCTCGAGCTGGCCACCTATTACTACAATACGGGCGCATTCGAACAAGCACGTCTCTACCTCGACAACCTTTGGAAGAAGGACCCTTCGGTGTACGACATGTACCTGAACACGCTCCTCGAATTGGAAGACTACGCCGCCGCCGAGCAGATTGTGAAGTCGCGCCTCAAAAAGAGCCGCGATAAAAGCATGGCCCAAGTGGACCTCGGCGCTTTGTACCTCCGCATCGGTCGCGATGAAGAGGCACAAGAGGCCTTTGATGAAGCCCTGAAAAGCCTGCCTGTTGGAAGGGGGCCAACCAAAAGATTGGCTGAATCCTTCATCAAACTCGACCAACTTGACCTCGCCCTGGCCACGTATGAGCAGGCCATGCGCAACGGCAAAGACAGCTACGGCTACCATTACGAGCTCGCCAACCTCAAAGGTCTGAGGGGCGACTATGAAGGCATGGTCGACAGCTTCATGGAGCTGCTCAATCAACGCCCCAACTATCTGCGCACTGTACAGAACAGCTTCAACCGCAACCTCCGCGTCGCCGACGACGTCCGCCAGGCCGACATGGTACGCCGCAAAGTGCTGAAGGCGTCACAAGAAAGGCCCGAAGCCACTGTCTATCTGGAATTGCTCGTCTGGGTGTTCAATCAACAGCGCGACTTCCTCAGCGCCATGGCCCATGTCCAAGCCCTCGACCAGCGCAATGGAGAGGACGGCAAACGCCTCATGGACTTGGCGGGTGTGGCGGCCAAGAACAACGACCTGGAGACCGCCTATGAATGCTACGCCCTCGTAGCCGCCAAAGGCCCCAATTCTGCGCGTTACGATGCCGCAAGACAGGCCATGCTCAAGGTAAAAACCGAGCAGGTCACCAGCACCTATCCCCTCGATTCGCTGGCAGCAGAAACCCTTTCCAACCAATACAAAGTCACGCTGGAGGACCTCGGTGAAGCACCGGGAACCAGCGGCATCATGACCGATTGGGCACAACTGTTGGCCTTCTACCTCAACGATGCTGACCAAGCAGAAGCGATCCTGCAACGGGCGGTGAACATGCCCGGCTTGCCATTGGATGCCAAGAATGAAGCCAAGTTGATGTTGGGAGACGTCCTGGTGTTCCAAGACGATGTTTGGACGGCCTCTTTGCTGTTCAGCCAAGTGGACCTCGACCACAAAGAAGGACTTCTGGGCCAGAAAGCCAAGTTTCGCAATGCACGGGTGAGCTACTATACCGGCGACTTCAACTGGGCACAAGCACAGCTCGACATCCTGAAGGCCAGTACTTCGAAGCTCATCTCCAACGACGCCATCGACCTCAGTCTGCTGATCACGGACAACTTCAACATGGACACCCTTACGGCGCCTATGGAGATGTTTGCCAGGGCCGACTTGTTGCGATACCGGAACCAATTGGACGGTGCACTGGCCACCCTCGATACACTGGCCAACACGTACCCGTTGCACACCCTCGAAGACGAATCCCTGCTGATTCGGGCTGAAATCGCCCTGCAACGGGGGGCCTTCGATACGGCCATCGGCCACTATGAAGAAATTCTGGAACTGCATTTCATGGACATCCTCGCCGACGATGCCCTCTTCGGCCTGGCAGACCTCCACGAAAACCAGCTCGGCGCACCTGATGTAGCGCAGGGACTTTACGAGCGGTTGCTCAATGAATTTCCAGGAAGCCTATATGCCGTCGAGGCGCGCAAGCGATTCCGCCGCCTGAGGGGCGACATTCTCGAGTAAAGACTGCTGGACGCCTCCTACCCTTTGGCGACCAACCGCACCCCACTCAGCACAATGGCCCCAAACAGGAGGTGGGGCCAACCAAGCCATTCTCCATCCACCCAACCCCAAAAGAGGGCAAATAAGGGTATCACGTAGG
This sequence comes from Flavobacteriales bacterium, assembly GCA_022428205.1. Taxonomy (GTDB): domain Bacteria; phylum Bacteroidota; class Bacteroidia; order Flavobacteriales_D; family Sanyastnellaceae; genus UBA8752. The sequence continues at coordinate 4,570 of JAKMCW010000165.1, read as the reverse complement.
TCACAGAACTCGCAAAGAAGGCGTTGGTCCTTTTGATCAAGGCATTGAACAGCATCAATGCAGCTGCCGTGCCCACCCATGCGAGGACCACTACGGCCAGAAATGCCACACCTGCCTCAGGATGCGAAACCAAAGCAACATGGCCTCCGGACAGCCAAAATCCCACGCCCGCGGGAATGGCGGTCATGGACAAAGCCAGCGCGCTGATGGCCACTGCAGGCAACGCCCCCAATCGGTTCCGCACCACATTGATGCTCCATCCATAGCACGCTGTCGCGAGCACCAGCATCCCTGCGGAACCCCAGTGGACCTCACCGCTCGCGTCTTTCAGCGACATCAGGCCCAAGGCACCGGCAAAACCCAACATCAGGCCCACCACTTGTTTGCGCCTGACCACCGTACCATACAACCCCACTGCCAACACCAACGTCCACAGGGGGCTTAATGCGTTCAACATGCCGGCAACAGCACTCGGCAAACGCTCTTGCGACACGGCAAACAACACTGCAGGCAAAAGACTGCCGATAAAACCGTTGATCGCCAATGCCGCCCAGGTCGAACGATTCAAACCACGGCAATGACGCCAAGCAATGGGCCACATGACCACCCCAGCCAAAGCAATTCTCAGCATGCCCAACTGCAGCCCGTTCATGACAGCACCTCCTTCTCCAGTCCAGCCAAACAGGCCAACCTTCATGAGAATGAAGGAGCTTCCCCACACCGCGGCCAACAGCAACAGGAGAACATACGGCCAAGCACCGTAATGGGATTCTCGATCGGTCATCGCGGTTGTTAACAGCCTTGGTCCATGTTTGATGCTTTCCAGTCGGTAAATTCGAGTGCGAATATCGACGGACATGTTCTTCCCCCCTTCACTCAAGCCCCATAAGGCTGCAACCTCCCACCTGTGGGTGCTGGCGATTGGCGCCACCCTGTTCGGCGGATGCACCCAATGCGAGGTGGACATTGTCCATGTAGACCGGGCAGGCAACAACGAAGAAACCGTTGCTCAGCTGGCCATTTCAGGGATGATGTGTGAAATCGCATGCGTCTCCAAGGTGCGCAAGGAGCTGTACGCTGTGCAAGGTGTCGCGCGGGCCGACATCCACTTTGATGAAGGCCTGAAAGTAGACACCGCCTTCGTCGCTTATGACCCAGCCCTCGTGGATGCCGAAACCCTCATTGCCACGGTGCAAGAAATCGGTGATGGCTTGTATGCCGTCGAATCGGCTGAAGTTGTGCATTACGCCCCTGAATCCCGGCGGTGAACGCTTCTCCATCACCAAAGCTTGCTCACTGGGTCCGCCGCATTGCGCGCGTCGCATTTGTATCGGCCTTCCTCGTCGTTTTGGCGGGCAGCGTCGTACGCATGACCGGATCAGGCATGGGCTGTCCAGATTGGCCCAAGTGCTTTGGGCTGACCATCCCTCCCACCGAAGAAGTTCAAGTCCGCTGGCAACCCGATGCCGATTACAGCGCAGGCCGCATGATCCTGGAATCCGACTCTCTTTGGGTCGCGCCCACTGACCACAGGTCGGGCACCTCATTCACTGCAGACCGTGCCACCGGCCTTTGGCGACATTACACCCGCCACGACTACGCCCACTTCAACCCCTTCCATACCTGGGTGGAGTTCATCAATAGACTGCTGGGCGCCTTTGCTGGCTTGCCCGCTTTGATCCTTGTGGCGCTGTCGGCCATGCTGGGCATTCGACAACGCCTGTGGCGGCCTCTGATTTTTGCACTCGGAGCATTGCTCGCCCTCGGCTTCGTCGCATGGCTCGGTAAGAAAGTCGTCGACGGCAACCTCATTCCAGGTTCGATTACCCTCCACATGTTGGGCGCGTTGGCCATTCTGGGACTCCAGCTGGCTGCCCTCAAGTCTGCCGGCGCCAAAGCCCCTGTGCTACATGCCGTGCCCCGCAAATGGCTACTCGCTGTCTGCGCCATCACCCTGGCCCAGCTCATCTTTGGAACCCAAGTCCGCGAAGCCGTAGACCACCTCGTTCACGCTGGAATCGCACGGGCAGACTGGATTGACAACCTTCCAGCCTGGTGGACGGGCCACCGGACTGCATTCTGGGCCGTACTTGTGGCTCACCTCGCCTGGCTTTGGCCGGGACTGAAATCAGGGAAGCCCACAAGGTGGGAATGGGCCGTCATGCTGCTGTTGTTTGGTCAATTCGCCACGGGCTTCGCCTTTGGAAACCTCGGCATGCCCGCTCTTGCCCAACCGATACACCTGCTGCTGGCCGTGGGTCTCGTCCTCACGGACGGTTGGTTGCTCGGTGCAAAGCAACTTCGGTAAAGCCAATGGTCAGGGCCCATTGGGCCACGATGTAAGTGCCAATGACCCAAAAGTGCCCGTTTGCGATGGGCCCTTCACCGAATTTCCCAAATGCGAGGATCAGGTCACTCGCGACAAATGCCGTCGTACCGAGCCTTAGCGCCCAAACACCAGGGCCAGGCTTCAAGTTCCAACTCAAAAACGCCATGATGGTGATGACCCCAGCATAAACCGCAATGGCAGGGGCCAACTCGCCAGCAGGAGCCCATAAACTGGTCACGGCCGCCACTGCTTGAACCAACAAAAGCACCGCAACGGCCACTTGAAGCGCCCCCGCTTTTGCCTTCCCACCGCTCTGCAATAAGTAGCGAAGAGCCGCCATGAACATCACATGCCCCAACAAGAACGACACGAGGCCTACCAAAAAAGCAGTGTCTCCAGAGAAGGTCAGGGCTATGTCGCCTATCCAACAGAGTCCCATGGCAGACCAAACCCGGTTCCGCAATTTCTGGGCCCCTTGACCCACCAAGGACAAACCCAGCCGCAGGGCCAGCAATGGCAGAATCAGCCCCTTGGCACAATCGTGCACCCCCTTCCATTCCTTGGGCACCCATTCAGCAGCCCCGCCTGGAAGCTCGTTGAGCCCGAAGGCCGCCGCCACGAAGAGCGCGAGGACCACGGTCACCAGCGCGGAATCGATGGAACGATCAGCCCGCAGTGTAGGCTCTTGGGTGGGTCCAGTCTTCATGAGACCAAGGTGCATAAAAAAGGTGGAGGGCAAACCCCGTTGGGAATGCCCTCCTTCAATGAACCAAACCAAATGTTCAATTGAAAAATCGTGACTCAGGTCATTCGCAGATCTGGCCGTAGTATCCGAGGATGTACAGGAGGTCGGGAGCACCGACAACGCCATCCCCATTTGTATCGTAATCCCCGCAGTCCGAGAGGCACCCGTAGTATCCGAGTACATCAAGGATGTCCGTAGTAGAGACCAGGCCATCGCCATTGACGTCTCCAGGACAGGGGGTGTTGTTATCCGGCTGTTGGAAGCCTTGCGTGAGGTACACACCAGGGATGCTGACCGTGCCCGTGAAGGATTGGCCGATCGTTCCGTCGAGGTCAACGCTGCCGTCAGCACCGGTATGGAATCCGGAAGTGATGGCGTGGCGTCCGAGGACCGCCTGAGCGGACACCTCTTCGGTGAACAACCCGCACCCGGCGAGCAGCATGGCGAGGAATAAGATTCGCTTCATGATTGTGCTGTCTATTGGGTGAATTCGGGTTCCTAAATCAGAGGTTCACGAAGATGCTCAGGCCCGTGGCGATGCCGTCGATGCTCAACTGCGTAGCGAAGAGGCCCGTCGTGGTAAATCGACCGGTGTCGAACATGCCAGAGACATCCGTATCCGTGAGGTCAAATTGGATCTCGGAGGTGCTGTTGACCGTAGCCGTGAGGGTAATCTCATTGCCGTCCAAGTGGAGCTTATAAGTACCGGCCGCGAGGTTGGCACCGGTGACCGTAATGGTCACGGCAGTACCACTGAGGTCAGCGCCGAGGCTCGTGTAGGTTCCGTCTGTCACGTAGCTGAATGCCTGTGGCAGCGTAGCAGGGTGGTTGTCCACGTAGTTCTTCGTAGCAGCGTGCTGGCTGCTGGTCGGGGTCTGAACGAACATGCTACCCTGGACGTTCATCGTGCTGACTGTTACACTGTTCATGGTAGTCGCACCGAGGACGTCCATGGTGCCGGTCGTAATGCCGCCTGTAAGGGCAATGATGTCACCGGAAGTGGAAACGGCACCCGTAGTGGCATCCACCGTGAACTTGGATGAGCCTGAAGTACCCACGCGGAGGTTTCCATCGGCGCCCAAGCTGGAGTCAAACTCGCCAGAACCGGTCACATCAAGCGTGCTGCCCAACGTCGTGGCCCCAGCACTGAGCGTTCCCGTAGTCGACAGGTTCTCATCACCAAAGTTCACTGCACCGTTGCTGTCCGTAATGCTACCTGCAGCAATGGTCAACGTACCCGCTGAAACACCTGTCGTGAAGGTACCTACAGCAGTCTCCAACTCCGTCCAGGTCTCACCCGTTCCAGCAGCCAGCTTGACACCGGTCTGGTCGAAGTAGTCATTGGCAGCGATGTTCGTAGCGTTCGTGCTGATCGCATCTGCATTCAACTTGCTCCGTGCATCCAGGGCAGCGTCAGCACCCGTCAACGTCGTCGTAGCATCCAAGTAGTTCGTACCTGAAGGCTGAGCGTAAGTACCGTCGGCGTTCAATCCGGC
>JAKMCW010000141.1 GCA_022428205.1 Flavobacteriales bacterium | reverse complement strand
GCGGACAACGACGGCATCTGCGACTTTGAAGACCCTTGCAATGAGCCCGACACCACGGTAGAGGTGCTCCCATTGATCCCTTCTACGGTGATCGCGGAAGTGTTCTTCAACGGCCTCCCCGTTCCAGGTGGAACGGTGCTCGCCCAAGTGAACGGCAACACGGTGGGCCTCGCTGTGGCCTTTGATTACGAAGGTGGCAGCTGGATCAATATGAACATCTACGCCGAGGAAGGCCAAGAAATCAGCTTTATCCTCTGGGATGAGGACGCTTGTGAGCAGTACTTGCTGGACTTCACTTTGACGCCTGCCGAGGAAGGTGATGAGCTGGGCACGTTTGATGCACCGCAGTCCTTCCCCTTCGGAACCGGAGCGCCCATCGAAGGCTGCTTGGATGAAACGGCCTGCAACTACAACCCGCTCGCCACGACGGACGGTGTTCCCTGTGTATACCCTGAGCAATTCTGTGGTGCGGACTACTTCGATTGCGACTGCCTCTGCCTCAACGATGCGGACGGTGATGGCGTCTGTGACGAAGCCGAAATCCCAGGCTGTGGCGACCCCATTGCCTGTAACTACGACGAGGACGCCACCGACTTCGATGGCACATTGTGTGTCTACCCCGAGAGCGATGCTGTGGATTGCGACGGCAACTGCCTGAACGACAGCGACGGCGACGGCATTTGCGACGAACTTGAGATCGAGGGTTGCACGGATGAATTTGCCTGCAACTATAACGAGGATGCCACCGATGAGGACGGCTCATGTACCTATGCTGAGCCCGGATTTGACTGCAACGGCGACCCCATTGAACTGGACGATTGTGACCCCTTGTGCTACGTGGTCGATGAGGCCCTTCAAAATTACACTGTGCAATGCCTTGACGACCTTGAGGACATTGAGTGTGTGGCCGGCGCCAGCATCTACAACTCTTGCACGGGAACGGTCACGGAAGCCAGCGCCTGCGTGAGCCTCCCTGCCATCGACTCCATCCAAGCGGGATCTGCCACGACCGCCATGGGCATTGGCCCAGACGGTGCTTTCCGATTCTACGGTTTGCAGATGCAAGGCCTCGCTGCATCCGACTACTTCTTTGAAGGAGCAGGCGGATTGGAGTTCACCCAATACAGCAACGGTACGGCCGTGTTGGAGGGCAACATCGAGAACAGCGAAGACCCCACCCAGGGATTCTATGCCTTCCTCGTCTTTGAGAACGCGTTGACCGGTCCCGAGTGGGCTGCGCTCGGCAAGGGCTTCAAGTATGCCTATTCCTGCGCCAACGTCGACACCGACCCTTGGTTGATCTACACCTTGAAGAACGACCAGAGCTATCTGCAGGGAACCGGAGCCTATGAGGGCAGTTCCTTGAGCCTCGCTCACGCTCCTGTCAACGAACACTTCGGCTTCCAGGTCGGAGAAGCGGCCAACGACCACAACTGTGACTACGGTCTCGGCGGCTGGTACGCTTGGCAGGGTGAGATCTTGGGCGTGCCGGTTTCCGGTGCCTTGGGTGACGTGATTGTCGACCTCGACATGAACACCGAGTTCTTCGAATTCAACGAAAACTGCGCGACCAACGTCTACACTTTCGTGGACTCTTGCGGAACGTACAACTACGAGCAGGAGATCTGCCGCATCGACACTGTCGCTCCTGTATTCTTCGGTTGCCCTGAAGAGGCCACCGTTGCTTGCACGGAGGACCTTCCTCAGACAGCAATAGTTACCGTTTCCGACAACTGTGATGACCTCGAGACGATCGAGATCAGCGTACTCGAAGATGTGATCATCGACCAGACCGACGCGGGCTGCTACACGATTGAGCGCACCTGGAGTGCCGAAGACCTCTTCGGCAATGTCGGAACCTGCACACAGTTGATCCACGTTGTGGACACCGTGGCGCCTTCCATCGACCTCATGCTGCCAGGAGACCTGACGGTTTCTGTTGCCGGTGATTGCACGGTCGAGACGGGCACGGACTTCACGGGCCTGGCCACGGCCACCTACAGCGACGACTGCAGCTCAGTGACGGGCGAGGTCACCTTTACTGATGAAATCACCGATGCCATCAGCGACGGTTGCTATAGCATCCAGCGCACGTGGACAGCCACAGCCCAAGACGGTTGCGGCAACGCCAGCAGCGCAACAGGTGTGCAAACCATCGAGGTGGTCGACCAGATCGCACCGATGATTGAATTGAGTGGCGTCGAAGTCACCATGTCTTGTGAGTCTTGGACCTGCGATATGGAAACGCTCACCGACCTCGGCTTTGCTTCCTGGACGGACAACTGCGAAATCGACACTGCCTACATCGTCTGTGAGGCCATGTCCGGTGGATGCGTGAGCCCTGTGCCCACATGGGATGTTGAGTACGTCGTGGTCGACGCTTGCGGCAACATGTCCAGCGCGCACCAGTTCGTGCTCCTCATCGATACTGTGGCCCCGACCATCGAAATCACCTGCCCGGCAGATGTCGTGGTGGAGCTTGACGGTGACTGCATGGGAGAACTTGACCCCACCCAAAGCGGAGAGGTCGCGATCACCAGCACGGACAACTGTGACGTGGCACCCATCCTCAGCTACACGGTGGAGGACAGCGCGCCCATGTACATCTGTGAAGATGGCAACGGCACATACGAGATCATCCGCACCTTCATCGCGGTTTCTGAGGACCACTGTGGCAATGTCGCTACGGAGACCTGCACACAGTTGCTCACTGTGGTAGACGTGACCGCTCCGGTGATGGTCTCCATCTCTTGCCCGAACGACACCACGGTGGCCTTGGGCGACGACTGCACCGCAGATGTGGGAACAGACGCTATGGGCATGCCCGTGATCATCGTGGAAGACGGCTGTGACGCCGATCCCGATGTCACCCTCTACCACGAGGATGGTCCTGCGACCTCCTTGTGTGATGATGGCGACGGCAGTGCCGACGGTTCATACTCCTTCGAGCGTACTTTCTATGCATATGCAACGGACGCTTGCGGCAACATCGGCGATACCATTAGCTGTACGCAGGTCATCACGGCTGCAGACCAGTCCGCCCCTGAGTTTGGCTCATTCCCACCATATGAGGCCGTCTCTTGCGAGAACTTGAGCGATCCGCTTGACCCCACCCAAGTGCCCCTTGAGGTGATGGACAACTGCGATGGCGACTTGACCATCAGCATCGAGGCTTGGCCGTTGAGTGGTTCCTGCCCTGGAAGCTGGATGCGCATCTGGACCGCTACGGACGACTGCGGCAACACCAGCATGGCAGAGCAATACCTCTCACTGTTTGATGAGATTGCACCTGTCATCACCTGCCCAGCCGACACCGTCCTCGTCCTCGACCAGAACATTGCCGACGACACCACGACGACGGCATTGGGAATGGCGATGGCCACCGACAACTGCAGCGCTTGGTCAGACATTGAGATCGTATACAGCGACGGCGACTTCGAAGTGGACTGCGACGGCGACGACGCCACGCCTGAAGGCACAATGTCCTTCATCCGAACCTTCACCGCGACGGACTTCTGCGACAACAACGCCAGCTGCGAGCAGCTCATCACCTTGGTGGACAACCTCGGTCCTGAGGTCAACGTGGAAGACGTCACCGTCTCCTGCCTGGACTACGACCCTGCAGCCACATATGGTGACTTTAGCGCCACCGACAACATGGACACAGAGGTGGCTTACACCTGGGAAGAGGACAGCGTTTACGCCCAACTCTGCGCAGGCAGCTTCAGCGTAGACCGCACCTGGACCTTTGTGGACGACTGTGGCAACAGCACCGCTGTGCAGCAGACCATCACGGTGGTGGACGAGACCGCGCCCATCGTGACGGCGGGTGAATTCACCCTCCTGATCTCTTGCGAGGACTACAACGACGACAACACCGAGGACAACATCCTCATCGAGGTGGTCGACGAGTGCGGCAGTGAAGTGAGCATCAGCTTCTTCGACACCCCATTCAGTGGCGGTTGCGTGCAGCCTGTGGGCATGTACATGCGGACCTACACCTTCATGGACGATTGCGGCAACGCCAACATGTTTGAGCAGTTCATTCAGCTCTACGATGAAACGCCTCCGACCATCAGCATGACCTGCCCTGCAGATGTTACGCTCGATGCGGATGCTGATTGCAACACGGACCTCTCAACGGAATCTCTGGGACTGCCTGAGGTCACCGTGGAAGACAACTGTGGCGGTACGCCTCCATCTGTCGACCTGACTTGGGTGGACCACGATACGACTTCCACATGTGTCGGTACGTTCTCGTTCGTTCGCACGTTCACGGCTGTTGCCACGGACAACTGTGGAAACGAGGCCACGGTCAGCTGCGACCAGATCATCGGCCAGCAGGATGTGACCGCCCCGACTTTCGAGGATCCGCTCCCTGCAGACGAGACCGTTGCTTGCTCTGACATTCCTGCTGCTGCAGACTTGTCTGCCACCGACGGATGCGACGGAGCCCCTGTGGTGACCTTCGAAGAAGTGGTGACCGGCGCAGACGATTGCCCCGGAACACAGACCATCGTGCGCACCTGGACCGCTACGGACGCTTGCGGCAATGCGACCAGCTTGTCTCAAACCATCACCGTCACCGACGAGGTAGCCCCAACTTGGACCAGCGCTGCCCCTGGCGACACGACGGTGTCCTGCGAGTCCGTGCCCGCTCCTGCTGTGCTCGAAGCAACGGACAACTGCGACGATACCATCGAAGTGGCCTTCCTCGAAAACAGCGCAGCCGGAGACTGCGCCCAGAACATGACGATCACCCGTACGTGGAGCGTCAGCGACTGCGCAGGCAACCAGCTCTCTCACGTGCAGGTGCTGACAGTAGTCGACACCACCGCCCCTGTGATTGAGGCTGTTCTCGAGCTCGATATTCCTTGCACGGACTGGGACGCCGATGCACTCTATGCCTCGGTAACCGACAACTGCGACGCCACGGTGGAGCTGGAAATCCTCTCCCAGGAGGAGTTCAGCGGCTCTTGTGCCGGAAGCTTCATGCGGACCTATGTCGCGACGGACCAATGTGGCAACAGCGACACCTTGATGCAGTCCATTGACCTCATCGATACCGAAGCGCCTGAGTTCACGGTCATCCCACAGGACACCACACTCTCTTGTGATGACGACTTTACGGTCGGCAGCCTCGGTGCTGCTGAAGCCGAAGACAACTGCGACGGCGATGTTGAAATCAGCTACACGGATGTCGTGACTTTCATCGATGACTGTGCGGGTACGGCTGAAGTGGTTCGGACTTGGAATGCCGCTGACGATTGTGGCAACAACAAAACCGTGAACCAGATCATCACGCTGATCGACACGACGGACCCTGTCTTCAACGAGGACTTGCCCGCCGATGCTACGGCTTCCTGCGATGACATCCCCATGGCGCCGACGTTGACGGCAACGGACAATTGTGACCCTGACCTCGGTGTGAGTTTGACGGAAACCATCGAAGATGACGACCTCTGCCCACTCGACTACGCCATCATCCGGACCTGGTCCGTGACGGACTGCGCCGGCAATGGCATCAGCCATACCCAGGTGATCACCGTGGTCGACACCACTGCGCCCACCTTCGTGGCGGGCCCAGCAGACGAGACCGTGTCCTGCGATGCAGTGCCCATGCCCGCTGAGCTGACCACCTTGCAGGCCGACGATAACTGCGACGACGCACTCAGCTACTCCTACCTCGGTGAGACCTCAGAGGACGGCGATTGCGAGAACAGCTACACCCTGATCCGTACGTGGGAAGCCAGCGATTGCGCAGGCAACAGCTCCACCTGGATCCAGGAGATCACTGTGGTCGACGAGACCGCACCAGAACTGACGTTGACCTTTGACAACGGCTTCGCCGCAGTGGACACCTTGGTGTCTTGCCAAGCCAATGTCCCCGCCATTGAGGCCATCAGCACAGATGCTTGTGACGGTGCCCCCTCAATCACAATGACGGTAGACACGGCCAACCAGGATGTGTGCGGCAACGCCACCCTCACCTACAGCTTCTCCACATCGGATGCTTGTGGCAACACAAGCGCTGCCACCATCACGGTCACCGTGCTGGACGAGGAGGCGCCCATGTTCATGGACGTCTGCGGCATCGAAAATGGCGCTACGGTTGACGTGTGTGCGGATGATGTCTTCGGCGAGGGCCTGACGCCAGCCACCGACCCCTGTGAGGTTACGGCCGTCGACAACTGCGAAGGCGATGTGTCCATCTTGCTGTCTACCACAACGGTGGGGCCCTATGCTCCCAACGACAGTGTCGGGCAATACTGCACTACTGTGACGCCTGTGTCCTTCAGCGACGAAGAAACCTGCAACGGCTATCAAACCCACGCAGTGCGCCTCTTCAACTTTGCTGGCGCAGAGTTCTACTCTACGGTTGGTGACGGTGTTGTGAGCCAATTGGAAAATGGCGACTGGATGATCGAGCAAACCGTGGTCGCCAACGACAACGAAAATGCCGGTTGGAACGTGACCTTCACGCTGACGGACGGCTTGGACTATTCCGATTGGTCTAACCAGGACTTCCCCACGAGCTACAAGCTCGACTGTGAGCAGCTGCTCGACGACCACGAGAACTGGATGTACTGGTTCCTCGCCAATGGTTCCTTGACCGGATGGGGAGACTACGAAGGCAGCTTCATGACCTGTGCGCACCAGCCCGCAAACGAGTTCTACCGCTTCCAAGTTGGCATGAGCGCCAATAACATGAACGGCAACTACGGTTACAGCGGATGGTTCACCTTCTCCGGTACGTTTGACAGCACGCCAGTCATGGGATCAGGTGACTTCTTCGGCGACCTCGACTGTGCCCTGCCATACCAGTTTGAGTATGACTATACAGCTACGGACTGCAGCGGAAACGAAGCTGAATTCAGCTACACTGTGAACGTGACGGGAGACATCTGTGAAGACCCCGAGTCTGACCTCGTCGGAACGGGCAACACGTCAAACGCGACAGGAGATGTCTCCGCAATGGCCGCCAACGACGCGCCCCGTGGTGACATTCAGGTCTCGAACATCATGCCGAACCCATCACAGGACTTTGCCCAGATCGGATTCACCGTTCACCGCAACATGCGCATCGATGCCGACATCTTCGATGCCACGGGCATGCACATCAAGCCGCTCTATCACGGTCAAGTGCAGCAGGATCAGTCGTACTTGCTCGACATCAATGCTGCCCAACTCCAGAGCGGTGTGTACCAGGTGCGCATTGTCTCGGCCGACGCTACCATCGTGAAGCAATTCATGGTGACTGAATAAACCAAGATCCATTGTTTTGAGGGTGCGACTGCCAATGTTGTCCCCCCTTTCAAGGTGAACCGGACACCGCTCCCCCGGGGGCGGTGTCCTTTTTTCAGCGAACAAAAACCGAAGCGGACTAATTTTCTTTCCATGCAGATGCGTTTCCCCAAACTTTCCTCCCTCTTGCTGTTGTGCTGCTTGATGAGCGCTGCGGCAAGTGCTCCCCTCCGCGCGCAATGGCCGTACAACCCCAATGCCGATGGAGACTCCCTCATTGGCACGGGCGATGTGCTCCAGCTCTTGACCCTCTTTGGCCTGCCCTGGGAAGACAATGGAGTGCTCGGCATTGAAAGCGGGGGAACAGGCGCTGCTTCTGCAGATTCGGCCCGAATGTCCCTGGGCATCAGTTTCCTCTCAGACTCTACCACCATCGCCGGCATCAACACCTATGTCTGGACGTGGGCAGAAGGCCGCATGCGCGTCACCCAGCAATTCGCCCAAGGCCGAAATGTATCTGCCACGGGGTCCTATGCCTCTGCCATGGGGGATGGTTCCGACGCGACAGGAAACTACAGCCACGCCGTGAACCGGAATACCACCGCCGGCGGAACGTGCTCCAGCGCCATGGGAGAAGGCACCGAGGCTACGGGAACCGCCGCACACGCGCAAGGCATGTTTACCGATGCCACGGGCACCACAGCCCATGCTCAAGGCTACAACACCAAGGCGCTGGCCAATTATGCGCACAGCGAAGGGTATGGTACGGAAGCCACCAACACCGCAGCACATGCGGAAGGCTACAACACCACAGCTTCCGGCTTCTTCAGCCACAGCTCCAACCGCAACACGGTCGCCAGCGCCACCTGCGCTCACGCCGTAGGTGAAGGAACAGAAGCCACTGCTGATGCCGCGCACAGTGAGGGCTTCTATACAGTGGCTTCTGGATTTGCCGGGCATGCCGAGGGCTACGAAACGCTCGCCAGTGGCTATGCTTCCAGCGCAGGCGGTTACTACACAGTTGCCGATCAACCCTACCAAACGGCGGTGGGCAAGTACAACACTGCGGCCTTGTCAAACGCCCTCTTTGCCGTCGGCAATGGTTCGAGCGTTGACGCGCGTTCCGACGCCTTTGCCGTCCTCGAAAGCGGAGATGCCGTCCTCGCGGGAAACCTCGAGTTCAATGGCATCAACTTGCAAGACACCCTCGACAATCTGAACACCCGTATCGGGCAGCTTGAAGCTTTGGTTGAGTCGCTGATTGAAGCCGTTGGGCCCAGTGAAGCCGACTGAATTTATTCTGCACCACAAACCATGTGGTCAGAATGTGGGCTTTTTGTAATTTTGCCCTCCATTCTTCGCGGAATGCCCCATGGTGTAATGGTAGCACACCGGTTTTTGGTACCGTTTGTCAAGGTTCGAGTCCTTGTGGGGCAACCACGAAGTGCAAGACGAAAGTCAATGCAATCGCACGAAGACCGGCACTGAGGTGACCGGTCTTTTTCTTTTCGTCCCCACCTTGTGGGCCCAAGGCCACGCTTATGGAACAGGACATCCTCAATTTGATCAACGGCGCACTCGTTCCCGCACAAGGAGGCGGGTGGCTGGACAACGTGGAACCCGCTACCGGTGCAACATACAGCCGGATTGCACGCTCGGGCCCTGAAGATGTAGAAGCAGCGGTATCCGCAGCGAGGAAGGCTTTTCCGGAATGGCGGGCATGGAGCCCGGCAGACCGCAGGGCCGTCCTCATGAAGCTCGCGGACAAGGTGGCCGAAAACGCCGCCATGCTCGCCGAAGCCGAGTCCAAAGACAACGGCAAACCCGTCTCCGTCGCGGCCGCTGTGGACATCCCTCGGGCTGAACATAATTTGAGGTTTTACGCCTCAGCTGCTGAGCAATTCTCGAGCGAAAGCCACACCATGGGCGACGGAACGGTCAACTATACCCTGCGCAAACCCCTCGGTGTTGTCGGCTGTATCAGCCCGTGGAACCTGCCCCTGTATCTGTTTACCTGGAAAATTGCCCCGGCCCTGGCCAGCGGCAACTGCGTGGTGGCCAAGCCCAGTGAGGTCACCCCGATGACCGCCTATCTCCTCGGCAGTTGGGCAAAGGAAGCGGGATTGCCTGATGGGGTGCTCAACATACTCCATGGCCTCGGACCTGAAGTGGGCCAAGCCATGGTGGAGCATCATTATGTGCGGGCCATTTCCTTTACGGGAGGCACGGCCACAGGGGCGGCCATTTCGGCGCTCGCCGCTCCAAAATTCAAGAAGCTCTCCCTCGAACTCGGCGGCAAGAACGCCACCGTGGTGTTTGACGACTGTGATTTCGATGAGGCGGTGTCCACTGCGGTTCGGGCCGCTTTCTCCAACCAAGGGCAGATCTGCCTGTGCGGTTCGCGCATCCTTGTGCAGGAGGGCCTCTACGACAGGTTCAGGGACGCCATGGTCGCGAAGGTGTCCAAATTGAGGATCGGGGACCCCATGGATCCCGCCACCAAGATGGGCGCTGTGGTGTCGAGGGGGCACCGCGACAAGGTCCTCGCCGCCATTGACACGGCACGTGGGGAAGGCGGTCGCATCCTGTGCGGTGGTGGGCGTCATCAACCCGGTGAACCGCGGCTGAAAGGAGGCTACTTCGTGCAGCCCACCTTGATCGAAGGGCTCGACCATCGGTGCGTCACCAACCGCGAGGAGATTTTCGGTCCCGTGGCTACACTCCAGCCTTTCAAGGACGAGCAAGAAGCTCTGGGTCTAGTCAATGCCACCAAATACGGCCTGTCCGCCTCGGTTTGGACGCAGGATTTGAAGCGAGCACACCGGTTTGCGGCCGGGATTGACACGGGCATGGTCTGGCTCAATTGTTGGTTGGTCCGTGACTTGCGGACGCCGTTTGGCGGCACCCGACACTCCGGCGTGGGCCGAGAAGGCGGCTACAACAGCATGAAATTCTTTACCGAGCCGCAGAACGTTTGCGTCAAGCTGTAAGCGGCCTCTGAGCGCAATCCACATCGGCTTGTTGCGTAAGCCCTAAACACTGCGCCGAGAACTTGCGGGTGTAGCATCAACTTGGGGTCATGTATCCTCGCCCCCTCCACCGCTTTTCGTCGATCGCATTTGTGGCCCTTCTGCTCGGCGGATGCGTCCCCATGAGCCAATTCACCGAAGTCCGGGATGACCGTGACGACCTGGACCAAAATGTCGCCGCGCTGACCGAACAGGTTCAAGCGCTGCAGCTGGCGGTGTCCGAAAAGGACGGCCAGGCGATGGAGGATGCCCGCAAATTGGAGGGCCTGCGGGCCGACACCTCTTCCCGCGGAAGCCAGCTCAGGCAATGTCTACTGCGCAACCAAGAGCTCGAGGAGCTGAATGCCCTGCTGACTTCAGACCTCGCCTCCAGCCGTTCTGCCAGTGGCAGCGAGCAAGCCGCTTTGCTGGAAGAACTGCAGCGCATACGTGCTGACCTCCAGTTTCAGCAGGACAGCCTGTACGCCTTGGAGCGTGACTTACGAGCCCGAGAGGCCAAGGTGGCCGAGCTGACCCGCTTGCTGGAATCCCAAAAAGCGGCGGGTGAGGCCCTCAAGGCTAGGCTCACAGATGCCTTGTTTGCATTCCGCAACAAAGGCCTCGAGGTTGAGGAACGGGATGGCAAAGTCTATGTCCGCCTGTCTTCGAAGTTGCTCTTTGCCTCCGGCAGTACCGCCATCGATCCAGAAGGTCGCCAGGCCCTATCGGACCTGGCAAGAGCCATCCAAGACGAAAATGATTTCGAAGTGGTGGTCGAAGGCCACACGGACGATGTCGCATTTAGTTCGCCTACTTCACCAAAGAACAACTGGGAGCTCAGTGTATTGAGGGCAACAGCTGTGGTGGAAGTGCTCTCCTCGGCGAGCAGCCTAAAGCCACAATTGCTCACCGCGGCAGGGCGCAGTGAGTTTCATCCGCGCGATCCAGAGGACCGCAGCCGCAACCGCCGCATTGAAGTCGTACTCAGCCCCAAGTTGGGCGGCCTCTACGATTTGCTCGACGAGTGATCAGTTGATCGGCAGCAGGAAGGTGCCCTGCGTGATGGAGATGCCGCCAGTACCGTCGCTGCCAATGAGGCTGCCCCCAAAGGTGCCCACCACAACACCGCCGTTCTGGGGGAGGATGTAGAGGATCTCGACGGTAAAGTTGGCACCAGGCAAGGTGGATGTATACGTCTGTCCGGTGGGGCTGTTGTAGGTGCAAACCCCTGTCGGCGCGCTGGACTCATTCAAAGAGACCTGGGCACCATCCACCCAACCCACTGTGGGCTCAGGCAAGGTCATGCCGATGCCGTCCGTGGTGACCGACACACCTCCAACAGTCAACGTATTGGATCCGTCCAAGCTGCAGGTCGTTTCGAAGTCCGCCACCAACTCATTGCCATTGGCCTTCCATGTCATGTTGCCGTCGCAAGGAGGGCAGATGCTGCCGCCACAATCGATGTACAGCTCGTCGCCGTCGAGCAAACCGTTGGTGCAATCTCCGTCCGTCGCACAGGGCTCACAATCGGGGCCGCCGCAGTCAACACCCAGCTCTTCTCCGTTGAGGAGTCCGTCCTCACAACTGGGGCACGCCTCACAATCCGGCCCGCCGCAGTCCACATCGATTTCGTTTCCGTTGAGGAGTCCGTCTCCGCAGAGCTCTCCACAGTCAATGCCGGTATCTCCACCGCAATCGATGCCCGTCTCACCGGGATCGAGCTGGCCATTGAAGCCGACGTCACAAGGCGCGCACTCGCCGCCGCAGTCGACCCATTGCTCACCGAGCACTTGGTCCCACACCCCGTTCTCGCAGGGGTCGCAGGGCTGACAAATAGAACCGCCGCAATCCACGAGCTCCTCGCCATTGTTCAAAATGCCGTCAAAGCAATTTGGACCGATGAGGTTATCGTCATTGAGACAGGATGAGCCAAACAGCAACGCAACGGAAGCCATGAGGACGAGGGAGAAGGAGGGAAGGCGGAACGAGGTCATCGTTGTATCTTTCAAGCTGCGCAAATTAAGGGAGTAAGGACGGATTCAGCGCGTTATTCCACTCAATCCGTGTCCATTCCATTGCGAGGTGCCTTTGCGAAATGACCCGTCAACCCCACATACCTCCTGCCGATTGGTCTCCGCGAGCAGCGCGCAACGTACTCCGAGAGGGAAACGGAGACATTGAAGGCGTGGTTGCACAGCTGCTGGAATTGCGTGGAATCACTGAAGAGGCCGCCCCTGCATTTTTCGAACCCAGGCTCGAAGACTTGCACGACCCTTATGCCATGCGCGACATGGACCGGGCCGTTGACCGACTCATGCACGCCCAACGCGAGGGAGAGCGCATCATGGCATACGGGGACTATGATGTAGATGGTGCCACCTCCGTTTCACTCATCCACGACTTCCTCAGAAACAACGGTTTTGATGTGGTCCCCTACATCCCCGACCGATACAGCGAAGGATACGGGCTCTCTTCAAAAGGCATAGAACGCGCCGCTGAGCTTGGTTGCAGCATCATCATCACGTTGGACTGTGGCATTCGGGCAACCGATCGGGTAGCCGAAGCCAAACAGCACGGCATTGAAGTCATCATCTGCGACCACCACCTGCCAGGCGAGACCTTGCCCGAAGCCTTTGCCATTCTGAACCCCAAGCACCCAGACTGTACATACCCTTTCAAGGAATTGAGCGGCTGTGGCGTTGGCTTCAAATTGACCCAGGCCTTGACCGAGCGCATTGGTTTATCGCCGATGAGCGCCTACGACGGTTTGGATCTGGTCGCTTTGAGCATCGCCTCGGACCTGGTCGAAGTGACCGGCGAGAACCGAATTTTGTTGCACCATGGTCTCAAGACCATTTCCCGGAACTCGCGTCCGGGAATCCGCGCATTGCTCCAAGTCGTGCGTTGCTCTCCTGAGTACCTGACCGTTCGCGACATCATCTCACGGATCAGCCCCCGCATCAATGCTGCCGGTCGCATGTCGCTGGCCACCGAAGCGGTGGATCTGCTCACCGAGAAAGACGACGCCCGCGCCAATGAGCTGGCCACCAACCTAGACCGGCTCAATCAGGTGAGGCGCTCCTATGACGAGCAAATCACGCGGGATGCCATCGGCCAATTGGCAGAACGTGAAGAGTTCAAGCACATCAACATCGTGTGGGGCAAAGGGTGGCACAGGGGGGTCATTGGCATTGTGGCCACGCGTTTGATTGAGCACCGATACCGGCCGAGCATCGTCATCAGCGATGACAATGGCGTGATGGTGGGCAGCGCGCGCTCCACGCCCGGGCTGGACATTCATGACCTCATCAAGGATTGCAGTGAATACCTCGAGCAATTCGGTGGCCATGCGATGGCTGCAGGCATCACCGTAAAAACGGGCATGGCTGCAGAATTCGCCCGCGTTTTGGACGCTGCCGTGGGCGAAAAACTGGCCACCATCAGCAAGCGGGAGCCCCGCTATTTCGACATGGAAATTGCCCTGTCGGACTGCTCACCTTCCCTGTTGCGGGACCTGCGCCAGTTCGAACCTTTCGGGCCCGGCGCACCCGCCCCTGTATTTCTGGTGCGGGATGTACAACTGGCGGTACCCCCACGCTGTGTTGGCAAAGAGGGCCGGCACATCCGCATCTCGATGAAGTCTCCCGGCTCCCCCGAAAACCTTACCGCGGTGGGGTTTGGGTTGGGACATCGCCACGACGCCCTCGCGGCAGCGCAGCGGATAGATGTGGTGTTCAAGGTGGAGACCGAATGCTACCGTGGCGTGCTACAGCCGCGCATCACCCTGCTGGATTTCTGGACCGAGCGGCACTGACTGCCGGATTCAATGGCGCTTGCCTGACGCGTCTTCTTCGCTCAGGGTGTGCAAAATGGTGCTCCCAAAGTGGGCCGCCAACCTGCTGACACGCTCGGACACTGTCATCTTGCGCTTCAGCAAGTCGAGCTCCTCGGCCATTGGGTCCTCTGACGTGCTGGGGTCTTCCGCCAGCTCTTCCAATCTGCGCATGATCCGAGCGCCATCCCATCGGGCTTCGTCCAGCATGAGGCGGTATAAAGCCCCCTGCAAGGCCTGCATCAACAGCTTGTCCTCTGTCTCCGGCACGATGTTGTGTCGGTTGAGCCAATTGTCACTGAGCGAAAACTCCGTCACAAGGACATCCGCGGTGATGGCTGCGACTTCAGGGCCAGCACTGCTCCAAGTTTCCGGGCCGGGAATGTGCCCCTCCATCATCTGATCGCGATAGGTCTGCACCACCTGATCCACCACTGGGTGCCGAATCGATAGCCCGAGGGTGTCGAGTTCGTGCAACAGAAACTCGGCGAGGGTCACCTCGATTTGAGGGGGTTCTTCTTGGGATTCTGCGGCCTCTTCGACCACGTCATCCGGCAGGTCCAGGGTCATTTTCTGTCGCCCGTATTGCAACAAGAGCCGCAGCAAATCCTGCTCCCGGCCTTTGCGGCCTACCCGCCCCACCAAATTGGGCCTCCCAACGGGGCCGGTAATTTCCGGTTGTAACGAGGGCAGCGATGTCTTGGCCTCCTGCTCCAACCGGCCCCGCGCCTGGCGGGACAATTCGGCCAAGAGATCGTCGGCCTGCATGCCCAATCGACCAGCGGATTCTTGGATGTAAACCGTCCGCTTCAGCTCATCGGGGACGTGGGAGATGCTTTGGATGACACTGCGGACAAGCTCCGTCCGCTTGATCGGGTCATCGGAGGCTTCGGCGTCCAGAAGGTCAATCTTGAACCGAATGAAATCGCGGCTGTGCTCATTCAGCCACTCGATCAGCGCGTCTCGGCCCAGGCGCTTGGCAAAGGTGTCGGGGTCCTCTCCGTCGGGCAAGACGGCCACTTTCACGTCTACGCCTTCTGCTAAGACGATGTCCACACCGCGAATGGCCGCGCGCAAACCCGCTGGGTCTCCGTCAAAGAGCATGGTCATGCGCTTGCTGAAGCGCCTCAACAGCCGCACTTGCTGGGCAGTCAAGGCGGTGCCTGAACTCGCCACCACATGCTCCACCCCCGCTTGGCGCATGGCCATCACGTCGGTATATCCTTCTACGAGAATGGCTCTGTCTTCCCGCACCACCGCGTTGCGCGCCATGTGGATGCCGTACAGCGCACGAGACTTGTCGTACAGCGGGCTCTCCGGGCTGTTGACATACTTGGGGACCTTCTTGTCTGTCTTGAGCGTGCGACCACCGAACCCGATGAATCGCCCCGTGACATCACGGATGGGGAAAATCACCCGGCCTCGGTAGAAATCATAGAGGCTTCCATCCTCGCGCTCTTTGCACAATCCACTCGCGAGAAGCCACTTGTCTTTGTATCCCGCTTTGCGGGCCGCTTGGGCCAAAGCCCCTTCTTCTCCCCATGGCCGGTCCGGACAATACCCGATGGCAAAGCCTTCGATGGTCTCATCGGTAAATCCGCGGCTCCTCAGGTAACCGAGGCCCACGCTCTTGCCTTCCCCGGTCTCGTGCAATTGCTCGGAAAACCACTTCTGGGCCCACGCCGAAAGGTTGGACAGGCTCTCGCGCTCTGTTTGCTCTTCGAGCTCCTCGGGCGTGAGCTTCCGCTCTTCAATTTCAATGCCGTACTTCCGAGCCAACCAACGCAAAGCCTCCGGATAGGACAGCTTTTCGTGCTCCATCAAGAAGGTGATGGCGCTGCCGCCCTTCCCAGAACTGAAGTCCTTGAAGATCCCCTTGCCTGGCACCACGTAAAAAGACGGGGTCTTTTCGTTGGTGAAGGGGCTCATGCCGCGCATGCTCGTGCCGCTCTTTTTGAGCTGCACGAACTCTCCGACCACCTCTTCGATGATGGTGGCCTGGAGAATCGCGTCGACGGTGTCCTTGGGAATCATGCGGGGCGAAACGGGGAAACCAAGGTAAAGCCCGAAAGGGGGTCATGGAACCCGTCCATCAATTTCCCCGCAAATGGAGCCCGATCAGTCCGCGATCAACTTGAATCCCTTGCCGTGGACGTTCAGGATTTCTACCCGAGGGTCTTCCTTCAGGTGCTTGCGCAATTTGGCGATGTAGACGTCCATGCTGCGGCCGTTGAAGTAATTGGCGTCGCCCCAGATCGCGTTCAGTGCATACTCCCGTTCGAGCAAGGCATTCTTGGCCTTTGTCAAGAGGAACAGCAGTTCATTTTCCTTGGTTGTCAGGCGCTGGGCCTCTCCACTTAGCCTCAATTCTTGGCGGTTGTAATCATAAGCGTACCTGCCGATGGTCAATTCGCCCACCTCTTCTTCGTCCTCTGGCAAGGCCGCTGAGCGCCTCAAAATGGCCTCGATGCGCGCCTCCAATTCGTCCATGGAGAAGGGCTTCGTCATGTAGTCGTCCGCGCCCACTTTGAATCCTTGCAAGGTGTCCTCGCGCTGGCTCTTGGCCGTCAAGAACAAGATGGGAACATGGCGATTCAGGCCCCGAATTTCCTCGGCGACTTGGTAACCGTCTTTGACGGGCATCATCACATCGAGGATGACAAAGTCGTAGGAGCCCACGCGGAACTGCCTTACGCCTTCGGCGCCGTCTTGTGCCCATGTGGTGTTGTAGCCTTTGCGGTTCAAGAAGTCGCGCAGCAGCTTGCCCAGGTTGGGATCGTCCTCGCAGAGCAGGATATCGAGCTGTTGTTTCATGATGTTGTCTTCTGTTGGGGGAAAACCAATGTGAATGTGCTGCCCTCACCCGTTGTACTTACAACGCTGATTTCGGCGCCATGTTGCTGCATCACTGCTTGCACATAACTCAAACCGAGCCCAAAACCTTTCACGTCGTGTACATTTCCGGTGGGGACACGGTAGAGTTTGTCAAAAACCTTGCCAAGGTGTTCACGTGGGATGCCAATGCCGAAATCGACAAAGGCAACATGCAGTGAATCCCCTTGATTCCAAGACCTTACGTCCAAGTTTGGCGTCTCGCCTCCGTACTTGATGGCATTGTCTACGAGGTTGAAAACCACGTTGGTCAAGTGCGTCCGGTCGCCGGTCACCACAGGGTCATTGGCCTGCAAGGCCGTACTGGTGGAACCGCGCTGTTTCTTGATGTGAATCGCCTGGTTGCGCAGCACTTCCTTGACGAGGTCATGAAAATTGATGGGCTGGCGGAACAGCTCGAGTTCGCCTTGGTCGAGCATCGCCGCCCGCAGGACGTTTTCGACGAGCAAGCCCAGTCGCTTGTTCTCTGACCGGATCAACTGCACGTAGTAGCGCAGGTTTTCGGGGTCTGATGACATTTCGTCATCCAACAGCGCCTCACCCGCCAGGCCAATGGTCGAAATCGGCGTCTTGAGCTCGTGGGTCATGTTGTTGATCAGATCGCTCTTGAGCCGGTTCAATTGCTCCGCCTTGCGCAAACCATTGGCCGCATAGCCGGTGAACATCACCAAGACAATCATGAGCAACAGGTTGGCCGTCAACTCAATCCACATGTCGCCGGCCAAGGCCAACCGCTTGCTGGGGAAATACACGGTGTACAGCTGGACCTGCTCGAGGCTGCGGGCGTCGCCAGCAGGGATGCGGTACCCATCTTCTTGGAACCGCTCCAACAGGTCCACGTCATCATCTGAGAGGAAAATCGGCCGGCCATAGCGGTCCAACAAAGCTGACTTGAAAGGGAAGTTGATACCCCGGCCGTCCATTACGAGCGCCAACAAACTGTCGGTCACGGCCATCGCTTCCTCCCTTTCAAGGGCAGCATTGGCGCGTACTTCCGCCAGGCTGTCTGCTGCTGCGCCTGAAGAAGGTGACCAACTGGATACGGGCGGCGGCGGGAAAGCCACCGTAGACAAGGCCAGCACGGACTGCACCTCTACCAGAGCCGTGCGGGCCTGCTCGTCAAACAAATCGCTTCTCGCCTCTACCAGTGCCCGTACCCAGCCAAATTGCAAGGCCAGAAGCCCCAGCAGCAAGGTGCCCATTCCGAGGACAAGGACGTTTGTGCGGCGTAGTTTCATGTGTCAAAATTACAGGGGTGTCCGGCGCAATGAGCTCCGAACTATCTTTGCGCCCTTGAACACTGCCATGCAAGACCATCCCATGCGCATTCTCGCCGGTTCGGCGTCCCAAGAGTTAGGTGCTCGAATCGCCATGGCTTATGGTGCTCCGCTGTGTTCTACGAAGCACACCGTTTTCAGTGACGGGGAGTTTCGTGTCAGCATCGAAGAAACGGTGCGCGGCAAGGAAGTGGTGATTGTGCAGAGTACGTTCCCTCCTTCTGACAACCTGATGGAGTTGCTGATGTTGATCGATGCCGCCAAGCGAGCGTCGGCCAAGCGCATCGTAGCGGTCATCCCCTATTTCGGCTTTGCCCGGCAGGACCGCAAGGACGCACCCCGTGTGGCCATCGGCGCCAAACTGATCGCCAACATGTTGACGGCAGCTGGTGTCGACCGCGTCATCACCATGGACCTCCACGCGGACCAGATTCAGGGCTTCTTTGAAGTGCCTGTCGATCACCTTTATGGTTCGGCGATCTTCCTGCCTTACCTCGAAAGCCTCAACCTCGACAACCTGCTGATCGCCACGCCAGATACCGGCGGAACGAAGCGGGCCAATGCCTTTGCCAAGTACCTCGGCGTGGACATGGCGATTTGCTACAAGCAGCGCAAAGTCGCCAATCAAGTGGCGAGCATGCGTGTCATCGGAGACGTCGAAGGCAAAGACGTCGTCCTCGTAGACGATATCTGTGATACTGGCGGCACCTTGACCAAGGCTGCCGACATGATGAAGGAACACGGTGCGACCAGCGTTCGCGCTGTGTGCACCCACCCCGTTCTGTCTGGCCCCGCCTATGAGCGGATTGAGGCCAGTTCCTTGACCGAGCTGGTCGTTACCGACAGCATCCCCCTCAAGGAAGGCAAGCCCTCAGACAAAATCACCGTGCTGGACTGCTCGGAGCTGTTTTCTACAGTGATCCGCTGTCTCGTCCAGAACGAATCCATTAGTTCGCATTTTCTTATTACCTAATACAACACCATGAAAACTGCATCATTGAGCGGCTCTCCACGAGAGGGCGTAGGGAAAAAAGATGCGGCCGAACTGCGCGCCAAGGGACAGGTTCCCGGTGTGCTTTACGGCGGCACAGAGCAGGTTCATTTCCACGTGAACGAAATCCAGCTGAACAAGCTGGTGTTCACCCCGGAAACGTACCGGTTGAACTTTGAAATCGGCGGGAAGACCCACGATTGTGTCGTGCAAGACATTCAGTTCCACCCGGTCACGGACCGCATCGTTCACATCGACCTGCTTCAGGTCTCTTCCGACCGGCCCATCCGGGTCAAGCTCCCTGTCCGCACGACGGGCACCAGCATCGGAGTCCGTAACGGTGGTCGCCTTCATGTTGTGTACCGTCGCTTGCCCGTTTTCGGCATTGCGGATCAGATTCCGGAAGACGTTTCCTTGGACATCAGTGACTTGGAAATCGGCGACTCCTTGCGCGTTGCTGACCTCTCGGTTGACGGATGCACCATTCCGTTGAACGATTCAGCTGTTGTACTCGGCATCCGCCGTACCCGTGCTGCCATGTCTGCTGAGGCAGAAGAGGTGGAAGGCGAAGGTGAGGCTACCGAGGAAAGCGCTGCTGAGGAGTAATCTCCTGGCGCACCTCGCTGGTTCATGAAGTTCCTCCTTGTTGGTCTGGGCAATCCCGGAGCCGAATATGCGCGCACGCGCCATAACATCGGCTTCATGGCCTTGGATGCCCTTGCCGGGGCATCCGAGGCCACCTTTGCTCCAGACCGCTTAGGAGACGTTGCCCGCTGCAAGCACAAAGGCCGGCAGCTTGTGCTGGTCAAGCCGTCCACGTTCATGAACTTGAGCGGAAAGTCGGTGCGTTATTGGTTGGACGCCGAAAAAATCGGGGCCGACCGCTTGCTCGTGGTGACCGACGACATCAACCTCCCTTTTGGCACGCTCCGGGTCAGGGCCAAGGGCAGTGACGGAGGGCACAATGGCCTCAAGGACATCCAAGCTGTATTGGGCACCAACGCATACCCCCGATTGCGGTTTGGGGTGGGCGCTGACTTCGGTCCTGGCCGCCAGGTAGATCACGTGCTCGGCACTTTTTCGTCCGAGGAGACACAAGCGTTGGACGAGCGTTTGGAGCGGACCACAGCCCTCATGCGCTCCTTTGCATTCATCGGTCTTCAACGGACGATGAACACCTTCAACAACACCTGATTCCGGGCGGAATCAGTCTGCCGACTTGAAGCCGTACAGGGCGTTTTCACGGATGTACTCCGCGGCCGCATCGGGCAGGAGGTAGCGCGCTGAGTCGCCATTGGCCAGCGCAGACCGCAAGTAGGTACTCGATATGCTTATAATGGGGGCTGGGCTCAGAATGATGCCCTTTCCATCGGGTGCAACGGTGCCTTCGGGCGCATCCTGTTCACCTTCGGCTCTGGCCCTGGGGTATACGAGGAATCCGGTGCCGTCGATGAGTTCCCGCCAGCGTGCCCATTGCTGTAGCGTGCGCAAATTGTCCTCTCCAATGATGATGCGAAACGACCAGTCAGGGTTGCGGCGACGCAGGAAGTCCATCGTGTGCGCCGTGTAATTGGGTCGGGGCAAACCGAACTCCACATCTTCCGCCTTCAAGCGGGGATTGTCTGCCACCACCCGTTTCACCATCTCCAGCCGGTCGTGCTCAGGGGCGAGATCGGCCGCCTGCTTCATGGGATTGTGTGGCGTGACCACGAACCAGACCTCATCGAGGCCGTGGTGTGACAACATGTGCTGTCCAATGATCAGGTGCCCGGTGTGAATGGGGTTGAAAGAGCCGAAATAGAGCCCAATCTTCATGCGGTCGGGCTTTCAGGTTGTGGCCCCAAAAATTCTTCGGACCGCTGAATCAACTCGCGCGTTGCGGTGGCGAGGTCATCGTTGATGAGCTGCACATCGAAGCTCGGCGACTTGGTCAACTCCGCTTCGGCCTTGGCCAGCCTTCTGGCGATGTCAGCTTCGCTGTCTGTGCCCCGCGACCTCAAGCGCGTTTCGAGCACCTCAAGCGAAGGTGGGCACACAAATACCGCCAGGATATCGTCCTTGAGGATGGACTTCAGCCGCAATCCCCCTTCGACATCGACATCGAACAAAATATGCTTGCCCGCTGACCAGTGCCGCTCGACTTCCGACTTCAACGTACCATAGAACCGGCCGGTATAGACCTCTTCCCACTCCAAGAATTCGCCCGCTTCGATGCGCGCTTTGAACTCTTCCGTAGAATAAAAGTGGTAGTCTTCGCCGTGAACTTCTTCGCCACGTGGAGGGCGGTTTGTCGCCGAAATGCTGAAGGCCAAATCAGAGCGCTCGGCCATCAGCTTGCGCACAAGGGTGGTCTTGCCCGCACCAGAAGGGGCGGAAAAAACGAGGGCCTTTGTGGCTCTTTGGGTGAGGTTCCCTTCGGACACCGTTTCCTGTTTGATGGGGTTTTCGATCACAATATGTTGAGCACCTGCTCTTTGATTTTCTCCAACTCGTCCTTCATCTGTACCACCACGCGCTGCATGGCGGCATCCTGGCTCTTGCTGCCAAGGGTGTTGATTTCCCGACCAATCTCCTGGCCGATAAAACCGAGTTTCTTGCCCTGGCCAGCATCGCCGTCCAGCATCTCTCGGAAGTATGCGCAGTTGGCCTCGAGCCTCACCAACTCTTCTGTCACGTCGAGTTTCTCCAAATAGAAAATAAGCTCGTGCTCAAACCTGTTTTCGTCCACGCGGTCACGAGGAATGTCGGCCTCCAAATGATCGTGGAGCCTGGCCTTGACCCGCGCGGTGCGGTCCTGTAGGAGTGGTGCCAATTCTTCGCGCAAACGGTCAATGGTATCGATTCGCTCTCGGAAATCTGCCTCGAGAATGGCCCCTTCCTGTGCGCGGTAAGCCCGAAAGCCTTCACTGGCCTCCTCTACCAATGCCATCATGCCCTGCCATTCGGTGTCGTCCAAAGTCTCCCGTGTATTGCTGATGGCATCGGGAAAACGCAGCACGGACTGCAGCTTCTGCAACTGGCCTTCCACGTGATTGGCCGGCACCCCATTCTCTTCGAACACGGTGTCGAGTTGTTGCACGTATTGCTGCACCAAGGCCGCATTGACTTCGTGGCGGACGTCGCCAGCATCAGATTCGAAGTGGATGAAAAAGTCTGCCTTTCCACGGCCTACGGTCTTTCCCAGCGTTTTGCGAAGCCCCATTTCCTTTTCGCGAAACTGGGGCGGCATGCGCACGGAAAGGTCCAAGCCCTTGCCGTTGAGCGACCGAAGTTCGACGGTGTACTTGCGAGAGCCGAGGTGCGCTTCGGCCTTACCGTAGCCGGTCATGGACATGATCATGCCGCAAAATACATCCACGACCCCACCCGGCGTTCTGCCGGTCCCTGAAGGTACCTTTGCGGCATGGCCAATCTCGCCTCCATCCGACAACCCGTCGACCGCGAAATGCGCGAATTCCAGCGTCATTTCAAGGAGGCCATGCGGACTTCTGTGCCGTTACTGGACCACATCACGCGGTACATCGTGCGGAGCAAAGGCAAGCAAATGCGCCCACTTTTGGTGTATCTGTCCGCTGCAGCAAGCGGCGGAACGCAGGAGCGCACCCACATTGCCGCTACGCTGATTGAATTGCTGCACACGGCGACACTGGTGCATGACGATGTGGTTGATGTCGCGGATACCCGCCGCGGTTTTCTGTCCATCAATGCCCTGTGGAAGTCCAAAATTGCCGTACTCGTCGGGGACTATCTGCTGTCACGGGGCCTGCTCATCTCCATGGAAAACGACGGCATCGACTTGCTGCGCATCACTTCCAAGGCGGTGGAAGCCATGAGCGAGGGTGAGCTGCTCCAGATCGAGAAAGCCCGAAGGCTCGACATAACCGAGGCTGTGTACTACGAAATCATCCGCCGCAAGACCGCATCCCTCATCGCGGCATGCTGCGCGGCTGGGGCCGCCAGCGCGGGGGCCGATGCCAACAGGGTGGAGCTGCTCAGGGCCTTTGGGGAGGAGATGGGCATCGCCTTCCAAATCAAGGATGACCTCCTCGACTTTGCCCCTTCTTCCATCACCGGAAAGCCCTCAGGGGGCGACGTGAAGGAGCGGAAGATGACGCTGCCCCTCATTCACACGCTCCAGTCCATGAAGCCCATGCAGCGCCGGGCCATGGTGCGCGGCATCAAGAGAAGCAAGGACGATCCGGCAGAGGCACAACGCATCATGGACCGCATCATGGAAGGGCCTGGCATGGCCTATGCGGAAACCCAAATGCAGGCCCATCGGGACCGTGCGGTCGAACTGTTGGGGACCCTGGACGACGGGGCCGCCAAAACGGCATTGATCGACCTCGTGGACTTTACCATATCTCGAAAGAAATGACGCTGAATCGCTGGGCCATCCTATGTGGCATCGCCGTGCTGCAGGCTTGTTCGACTGAACCAGCACCCACCATCGTGGCCACCTGGCCGTCAAATGATGAGCCCAAAGAAACGCGGCTGACCCTCGGCGAAGGACAAGGCGTCGAGGTCCAGCATTTCCACGAAAACGGACGCATCCACATCCGGGGTGTTCTTCGAAATGAAGCCCGGGAAGGGGTCTGGAACACCTACCGCGAAGACGGCCTTCCCTGGAGTCAGGTGAGCTATGCTGAAGGCGTCAAGGATGGCCTGTTTCGCACATGGCACACCAGTGGCAACCCCCACATAGAAGGACAACACACCGCTGGCGCACCCTCAGGAACATGGCGCTTCTACGGCACGGACGGTCAATTGGTCGAAACCCGAGATTTCGACGCCCAGAATTGAACCGGTCAATGTGGGCTGAATTTGTCTGAAACATACCAAGTGCGGGGTGCTTTGGCGTTGATTTGTGGCATGGTGTTGTCCCGATACATTTTCCGCTCCACTTCCGTTTTGCTCTTGTTGTGCTTGGCCATTTCCAGCAGCGCCAGTGGCTTAGAGGATCAGAAGAACTACATCGAAAAATGGAAGGATGAAGCCATCCGCCAGATGGCACTGCACCGCATCCCTGCGAGCATCACCTTGGCGCAGGGCCTGCTTGAAAGCGGTTCAGGAAAAAGCGAGCTCAGCAGCCGTTCAAACAACCACTTCGGCATCAAATGCCACAAGGATTGGCAGGGGGGACGCACCTACTACGATGACGACGCCAAAGGCGAATGCTTCCGCGTCTATGAGGATGCCAGGGACAGCTTCGAAGACCACAGTCTGTTTCTATTGAGGGACCGCTATGCCCCGCTGTTCGAATTAAAAATCGAAGACTACAAAGGCTGGGCAAAGGGGCTGAAGCGCTGCGGCTATGCGACCAGTCCAACCTACGCCAAGGCCTTGATTGAGTTGGTGGAGCGACACAACCTGGATCAATTCGACGAGGAAGGCATGGCCTGGATCCGGCGCGGTGATGTGCCGGAGAGGACTGGTGCAGACATGGCTGCCTCGGGCGAGGAGAATGCCGGTGCAAAAAGCAAAGGAAAGACTGCACCCAACAGCATACGAATGGGAGCGGGCCGCGCGAGCGGATTTACGGAAAACGATGTGGCTTGGGTCGAAATCACACCCGGTGAGACCCTGGCATCAGTCGCAAAACAACTGGGTTTGGCCGTCTGGCAGCTTCGCAAATACAACGATTTGGAGGGCGCAGACGACAACACCTCGTTCAATGAACGGCGCAACTTGTTTACCCAACCCAAGCGGAGGCGCGGTGTGCGGCATTGGCATGTGGCGGTCGCCGGTGAGACTTTGAAGGACATCAGCGATGCGGAAGCCGTCAAGCTCAAGGTGCTCGTGAAACGCACCGGTATCAAGGCCGACACCCCGTTGCGGGCGGGCCAACGCATCCCTTTGCGCTTCATGCCCCGAGAGGACGGCTCCCTGCCGTGGTACGCCGGTAAATCCCATACCCGCTAAAACCCGGTTCACGCTAACTTGCAGACATGCCATTCTACCAGAGGAAGGGGCAGCTTCCGCACAAGCGGCACACCCAATTCACCAAGCCTGACGGCACCCTGCATCACGAACAGCTGTTTGGGACCATTGGCTTTGTGGGAATGAGCTCTCTGCTCTACCACCTGTACCCCCCGACCATGGTGGCCGGTGTGGCCGACCCCCGCGATGCCCGACCAGTGGAAGGGGTGCGAGAGCACATCACTTCCCGGCGCATACCCGGGTTTGCGGCGACCTCTTCAGGCCATGCGCTCGATGCCCGGATCCCGATGATGTTCAACGCGGACTGCACCATTTCCGTGGCGCGCCCCGATGCAGAGGACGAGACAGACCGGTTCTACAAGAATGCCGACTCCGATGAAGTTGTCTTCATCCACGATGGAGAAGGCACCTTGGAGACGATGTTTGGCCACCTGGCCTACAAGCCGGGCGACTACCTCGTCATCCCCCGCGGGGTCATCCACCGTTGGGCCCCCACTTCGGGTTCCGAACAGCGCTGGCTTGTGGTGGAAAGCGCGCATCCTATCGTCACCCCCAAGCGCTACCGCAACCACTTTGGACAACTGCTCGAGCACAGTCCGTATTGCGAACGCGACTTCCGCACGCCGGAGCTCCAGGCACCCGTGGACCGAGAAGGCGCATTTCCCATCGACATCCGCAAGGAAGGCATGATCCACACGGTGACCTATGGAAGGCACCCGTTTGATGTGGTCGGTTGGGATGGCTACCATTTTCCGTACGCCTTTTCCATCCACGACTTCGAGCCGATCACGGGGCGCGTTCACCAACCGCCTCCAGTGCACCAAACTTTTGAGACCGATGCGTTTGTCATCTGTAGCTTCTGTCCAAGGCTCTACGACTACCACCCGAAGGCCATCCCTGCGCCCTACAACCATTCCAACATCGACTCTGATGAGGTCCTCTACTATGTGGAGGGCAACTTCATGAGCCGGAAGGGCATCTCGAGGGGCGACTTGACCCTGCACCCCGGCGGCATTCCCCACGGTCCGCACCCCGGTACCTACGAAGGCTCCATCGGCAAGACGGGTACGGCGGAGCTGGCCGTTATGGTGGATACCTTCCGCCCCCTTCGGCTCACCCAGCAGGCCCTGGATATCGAAGACGACGGATACCACACGAGCTGGCTCGGCTATGCACCAAAGAAAATCGACTGAACCCTGCAATGACCATGGAACAGCGCACCCCACAACCTGAAATCGTGGTGCCCGAAGCCGAGGACTTCCTGCCCCTGCTCGGTACCGACCACGTAGAACTGATCGTTGGAAACGCCAAGCAAAGTGCCTATTACTATATGCACGCTTGGGGGTTCAAGCCTCTGGCCTACAAAGGCTTGGAAACCGGCAGTGCCGACAGCGTGAGCTATGTCCTGCGCCAGGACAAGATCACCTTGGTGCTCACCACACCGCTCGCTGCGGGCGGGCCACTCAACGACCACCTCAACCGCCATGGCGACGGGGTCAAGGCCGTCGCACTGTGGGTAGACGATGCTGCAAAAAGCTGGAAGGAGACCACCTCACGTGGTGCAGTCAGTGTCTTTGCTCCGGAAACCCGCGAAGACGAACACGGCAAGGTGGTCCTCAGCGGCATTGAAACCTACGGCGACACCATCCATGTCTTTGTAGAGCGCAAGCACTACAACGGCGTTTTTCTTCCCGGTTATGCAGCCTGGAAGCCCGCGGGAGAGGTCCAGTCCTTGGGGCTGAAATACATAGACCACATGGTGGGTAATGTGGGCTGGGGTGAGATGAACACCTGGTGCCAGTTTTATGCCAAGGTCATGGGCTTTGCCCAGCTCGTTTCCTTTGACGACAAAGACATTTCGACGGAGTATACCGCTCTGATGTCCAAGGTCATGAGCAATGGCAATGGGCGCATCAAGTTCCCCATCAATGAGCCCGCTGAAGGCCGCAAGAAGTCCCAAATCGAGGAGTATATCGACTTCTACCAAGGGGCCGGCATCCAGCACATTGCTGTCGCCACTGACAACATCATCGAAACGGTGACCGAGTTGCAGCGCCGGGGCATTGAGTTCCTCCAAGTGCCTGGCACCTACTACGACACTGTGCTTGACCGGGTCGGAGAAATTGACGAGGACCTCGCCCCCTTGCGCAAGCTCGGTATCCTCATCGACCGCGATGACGAAGGATACCTGCTGCAAATCTTCACGAAGCCCGTCGTCGACAGGCCGACCATGTTCTTCGAGATCATCCAGCGGAAAGGTGCCCAGAGCTTCGGCAAGGGCAATTTCAAGGCGCTGTTCGAAGCCATAGAACGGGAGCAGTCCCTGCGTGGCACCCTCTGATCCCCCATCAGGTGCGGCCCTCACGTGGGCTGATGTGTCCGTCTCGATTGGCGACAAGGCCATTCTGCACGACATCGACTTGTCTGTCAATGCAGGGGAGACCCTGGCATTGGTCGGAGAAAGCGGATCGGGCAAAACCATGTGTTGCATGGCGGCCTTGGGCCTGCTTCCCGGCGAAGGGCGGTTGACAAAGGGGGCCATCAGCGGGCCCAACGGACATTGGGTGCGGGCCGACGGTGGGCCTACCGTGGCCATACCGAGGGGTGACCGCATCACCATGGTGTTTCAAGAACCCATGACGAGCCTCAACCCCACCATGCGGTGCGGTGCCCAAATCGCTGAAGTCATCAAGCGCCACGGCACTGCCGATGCAGAAACCGCCCGATCCATGGTGATGGCACTGTTCGATGAAGTTCAATTGCCCGATCCCGAGCGCGCATGGTCCGCGTTCCCGCATGCCTTGTCCGGGGGCCAGAAGCAACGCGTACTGATCGCCATGGCGCTCGCCAACAACCCTGACCTCATCCTCGCAGATGAACCCACTACTGCATTGGACAGCACGCTGCGCGAAGAATTGCTCACGCTCCTCTCCAACATCCAGCGGCAGCGGGGGCTCGCCCTCGTTCTGGTCACCCATGACATGGAAGTGGTCGAACGTGCAGCCGACCGCTTGGCGGTCCTGCGACACGGTCGTGTGGTGGAGCAGGGGCCGGTGAAACAGGTGCTCGATGCGCCACAGCATGCCTACACCCGAGGGTTGCTCGCTTGCCGTGTGCCCAAAAAAGGGCGGCCCCACCCCCTCCCAGTCCTCTCAGATTTTCTGGACGGCACGGGACCCGCAGCACGCCGGGAAATTGCGGTGCCCGATGAGCCTCAGCCTGCGCTGCTCGACATCAGAAATGCGTGCAAGACTTACCCCGGCAGTGAGGTGCCCGCCCTTTCGGACGTCAGCCTCAGCCTCGCCCGCGGCGGCACCTTGGGGGTCGTTGGCGGCAGCGGATGCGGCAAAACCACCTTGGCCAGGGCCATATTGGGCCTCCACAGCTTGGACTCAGGATCCATCCACATTGCAGGGCAACCCACCGAGGCCAATACCCCCGAACAGCTCGAGCACATTCGGTCCAATGTGGGCTTGGTCTTCCAAGACCCCAGGGCCGCCCTCAATCCGGCGCGCACCATCGGGGACGCCATCCGAGAAGTGCTTCGCCGTTGGGGCCACACTGCCGCCAGTGCCGAAGAAGAAGCCCAGCAACTCATGACCGCGGTCGGGCTCGAGCCCAATGCCTTGAACCGCAAGCCCGACGCTTTTTCTGGCGGGCAGCGACAACGCATCGTGATCGCCCGGGCCTTGGCGGCACAGCCCAAGCTGCTCATCTGTGACGAGGCCGTGGCCGCACTGGATGTCAGCGTCCAAGCGCAGGCACTCAACTTATTGGTTCAACTCAAGGAAGAACGAGGTCTGGCACTGCTCTTCATCAGCCACGATTTGGGCGTGGTCCGCTACCTCTGCGACCATACTGTGGTGATGGATCAAGGGCGCGTCGTCGAGGCGGGGATTTCGGATGAATTGTGGTCCACACCGAAGCATGATGTAACCCGTCGACTTCAAGCCGCCGGAGGGGGTTCGATTGCCTAATTTCGAAGCATGTCCGAAACCGCCCTCGTCACCGAGGTCCTGCACGGCCACGTCGCCAGCTGGACCCTGAACCGACCGAAGCAACTCAACGCCTTGAATGGCGCCCTCATCGCCGAACTCGGACAGAGGGTCGAGGCGGTCCAACAACGCGATGAAGTGCGCTGTGTGGTCCTGACTGGTTCGGGCGAAAAAGCGTTTGTCGCGGGCGCCGACATCAAGGAATTTGCCGATTTCAATAGCGCCCAAGGCCGGGAATTGGCCGAACGTGGGCAGCGCACTTTGTTTGATGCCATCGCACTGAGCAACACCCCCTTCGTGGCGGCGATTGGCGGATTTGCCCTGGGTGGAGGATTGGAACTGGCCTTGTCCTGTCACGTGCGGATCGCCTCTGCCAATGCGCGCATGGGATTGCCCGAAGTGACCTTGGGCCTCATTCCAGGATATGGTGGAACACAGCGTTTGTCGCGCATCATCGGGCGTGGAAGGGCCATGGAGATGATCTTGTCAGCCCGCATGATCAAAGCCGACGAGGCCCTGAACAATGGGCTGGTGAGCCAGGTCGTAGAGCGGGAGGACCTCATGGAGGCCGCCCTCAAAACGGCGGGTGCATTGGCCCGAAACAGCCCCAAAGCGTTGGCCGCAGCCATCCGAGCGGTACAAGCGAATGGCTCCCCTGAGGGCTACGAGGTGGAGATTGATCAATTTGGCCGCTGCTTTGGCTACGACGACTTCAAAGAAGGCGTGGCGGCCTTCCTCGAAAAGCGGAAGCCCGAATTTCCAGGAACATGAGTGAGCCCACCCCCTTGAAAGTCCGCGTCGCTCAGACGGGCGACCTGACCCTACCCGAATACGCCACCCCACTGAGTGCAGGGCTGGACTTGCGTGCCCGTCTGGATGCCCCAACGGTACTCGAACCCGGGGCCCGCATGCTGGTGCCCACTGGCCTGCACATCGAGCTTCCAGCAGGTCATGAAGCGCAGGTGCGACCGCGCAGTGGCCTGGCGTACAAGCACGGCCTGACCGTGCTCAATGCCCCCGGCACCATCGATGCCGATTACCGGGGCGAAATCGGGGTGTTGCTCATCAACCTCGGGCAAGCAGCGTTTACCATAGAACCCGGTGAACGCATCGCACAACTTGTGGTCGCCCCATACCGCCGCGTGGCGTGGGCACCTGTCCAAGACACTGCCGAATTGGCCACCTCCCAGCGAGGAGAAGGCGGGTTCGGACATACCGGAACTTCATGAACCTGATCATACCCATGGCTGGCCGGGGCAGCCGGCTGCGCCCTCATACCCTCACCGTGCCCAAGCCTTTGGTCCACGTCGCAGGCAAGCCCATCGTGCAACACCTCGTAGAGGACCTCGCAGCGATGAGCCCAAAGCCTTTTGACAACATCGCGTTTGTGATCGGCGACTTTGGCGACCAAGTTGAAGCTGACCTGCTCGCGCTGGCTGAGAAGCTCGGCGCCCGCGGCCACATCTGCCACCAAAACCAGCCATTGGGGACGGCCCATGCTGTGTGGTGCGCCAAAGAATGGCTCGATGGCGAAACCGTGGTGGCCTTTGCCGACACGCTGTTCCGTGCAGATTTTCAGCTCGATCCTGAAGCGGACGGGCACCTGTTTGTGAAGCGCATCGACGACCCCCGGCAATTCGGTGTGGTGGTCCTGGATGACACCGGCGCCATTGTGGAGTATGCAGAAAAGCCTGAAACCCCCGTTTCAGACCTGGCGATGATTGGCATCTATCACTTCCGCGACGGCGCTGCGCTCAGGCGCGAAATCGATGTGCTCATCGACAACGACTTGCGCAAAGGCGATGAGTTTCAATTGCCCGATGCTTTCCGCGCCCTGACCGAACAGGGTGCGCGCTTTATGCCCGGCGAAGTCCAAGAATGGATGGACTGCGGCAACCGGAGGGTCACTGTCGACACCAACGGCCGCATGCTCGAATTTCTGGGAGACCAGGCCACTACGGCACTAGGTGTGACCATCGAAGACAGTGTGATCATCCCGCCTTGCATCATTCAGGAAGGTGCCGTGATTCGCCATGCCGTCATCGGCCCGCGGGTCACCATTGGTCCAGGCACCCACGTCGAAGGCAGCGTACTCAGCGACTGCCTCATTGGCGGACGGGCCCACTTGGAGGGGGTGCGCCTGGCGGGCTCCATGATCGGCAACCATGCGCGCATTGTGCGAACACCAGAAGACCTCAGCTTGGGAGATTACTCCGAGTCCACATGCTAAGTCTGGCGACATACCGATGGTGCTGGGGCATGGCGCTCGTGGTGGTGCTGGGCGGCTGTAGCCTTTTGGGCAAGACCGGCAGTGCGGAATCCGGTGGGTTGGGTGCCGTTGACGGGGCATTTCACGCGGCCTTCTACAAGGCGCAAGTGGCGAAGATCAAAGGAGACCGCGCTGGTGCCAAAGAAGCCTTGCTCTCTTGTTTGGATACCGACCCCAACTCGGATGTCGTGCACTTCGAGCTCGCTCGGATCGAGCGCATGGATGGCCAATGGGCAGCCGCGATGACCGCGGTCGAACGCGCGGTGGCCATCGATAACAGCAACCCTTGGTATTACCGGGAGTATGCAGAAATCGCCCTTGAACTCGGACGCAATGCCGACGCCGATGCTGCTTTGGAATGGTTGCTCGAAAACAAGCCCGAAGACGACGTGGCCGCCATGATGCTGCTCGAACTCCGCAGTGCAGAGGGGCGGTACGATGAGGCGGCAGCGGTCATCGACGTGCTCGAAAAAGAATGGGGGCCAGACCCAGAATGGCACTTCGAGCGCCACCGTTTGCACATGGCAGATGGCGATGTAGAAGGGGCCTTGGAAGACCTGGCCAACCTCGAGCGGGACTTCCCTGAAGTGGTCGAAGGGACCCTACAGCGGGTGCGCATCCTGGCTTCCCTGGGCAGAAGCAGTGAAGCAGAAGCCGTCTTGCAAGCGGCACTGAACCGCACTGGAAATGGCAGGCTGCACCTCGAGTGGGCCCACATGCTCACCGCCACTGGCGACACCCAAGCCGCCCGCGGACACGTGCGCACGGCCTTTGCCTCAGACGATGTCCCCATGGAGGAAAAGGTGGACATCGCATGGACCTACATCGAACTGGCAGAGCTCCAACCCGAACTGCGTGGCGAAGCCCAACAGTTGATCGACTTGTTGATCGATGCCCACCCGACATCTGCAGCCCCATTTGAGCTGCAGGCAGCACTCTACGACATCCAAGGTCAGAGTGAAGCCGCCCTGGACGCCTTGACCGAAGCCCTCGACCGCAACCCAAACTCTGCAGAACGTTGGCTGGAGGCCTGTCAATTGGCCATAGGATCGCAACAATGGGCTCGGCTCATTGGCCTGGCGGAGTCTGCCGGAAGCCTCTTCCCCAGCCTTCCGGTGTTCCCTTATTTCCGTGGAACGGGCTACATGGAGTTGGGCGATGCCCGCGCTGCTGAACGCCAACTCAAGGTGGCCCGTAACCTCATCGTTGACCGGCCAGATTTCGAGTCTGATGTGTTGTCCATGCTCGCCCAACTGGCCCACGACCAAGGCGATCACGTGGCCTCCGATGGCTGGTTCGACCTCGCCCTCGAAGCCAATCCGCAAAACATCCTTGCCCTCAACAACTATGCGTACTACCTCGCCGTGCGCAAAGCCAAGCCGCAGCAGGCTGTTGAGATGGCCGCCCAAGTTGTTGCGCTGTCTCCGGGCAACGCCAACTTCGAAGACACCTACGCTTGGACCCTCTATGTGGCCGGCGACTTCGAGGAGGCCCTCACTTGGATCGAACTCGCTCTATTTCATGAAGGCGAGCAGGCTTCAGCCACCGTTTTGGAACATGCAGGAGACATCCTCATGGCCTTGGAGCGCCCAGCGGACGCCCGGGCCAAGTGGAAAGCGGCCTTGGAGGCCGGCGGTGATGCAGACCGCCTTGAACCCAAAATCAGTGCCGAATGAGGGTGGTCCTGTGGCTGACGGCGGTCTTGCTGCTCACGGGGTGCACCAACATGCGCCGATTGGAAAGGGGAAAACCCATCCGATCTGAGAGCGCTTCGGGGGTGGTGCGCAAGCACCTGGCCACCCTCGCCAAGCCAGAGTGGTCCGCCATGAAGTTGCAAGTCGAGGCCAACCTCAGCGGCGAGCGCAACTCATTCAAGGTCAACGCCCGCATGCGCCGCGATTCAGCCATCTGGTTGAGCATTACGCCCGCGCTTGGCGTGGAAGTGGCCCGCATCCTCTTGTCAAAGGACTCCGTGTACTTCATGTCTAAAGTCCCCGGAAACCGGTTTGCCTACGTAGGTGACTACGCCACATTTGACAGCCTATTGGGCACCTCTCTCAATTACGACATGGCCCAACACATCTTGTGCGGCGAGGGCATCAACCTGCTCGATGAAGAGAGCAAATACATCTCCAAGGTGGACGGCCGAGAGCATTTGTTGATCAACAAGTACAAGAGGCGCGTGAGAAGGCTTGTGGGGGTCAAGGAAAAGGAAATCAACCCCGACGACAGCCTCACTGTAGAGGCGACCACACAAGTGCAAGAAAGGGTGCTCAGCCGATCTGATGACGAGGACCTGCTCGTGAAGCGTTACTGGTTTGACGGCCTTGGCTATCAGCTGACCCGAACTCGTTTTGATGACCTCTACAACGGAAGGTCGATAGAAATCAGCCATGGAGGGTTCGAGCCTGAAGCTGGAGGTTGGGTCCCCCACAACACCAGTCTCGTCATCTCCTCACCCGAGGGGACGCAGAGCATTGAGATTGAAATTTTGAGGGCGCGGTACGGCAAACGATATCCGATGCCTTTTGTCATTCCAGAAGAGGTCGAGCGGCGGAATGGGCTTTGATCTTGGTCACCGAACAATGCCGAGCGGTGCTGCTCTGGTCGCCGCCCTGGTCCTCTGCCTGGGCGCCTTGGGCCAGGGGGGCAAACAATCAGAGTTGGAAGCCGAGCGGCAGGCCATTTCCGCCCGCATCGCCCAAACGCAGGCCCTGATCAATGCTGCGCGGGACGACCAGCAACAAACCACCCAAGAACTTTCGCTGCTCAGGGAGGAACTCAAACTGAGACAGCAATTGTTGTCCAACCTTCGCAAAGAACGCCGGGCTGCAGAGCGGAGGCTCGATGCCCGCAAATCCAGTGTGGAAGGTGCCGATGCGCAGTTAGAAGACCTCAAGGAAGAGTACGCAGAAATGATCCGCATCGCCGCGCGGCTTGAACGGGGAGAGGCGCTATGGGGCATGTTGCTCGATGCCGAAAGCACCACACAGGCCTTTCGCAGGTTCTTGCTCATCGAGGAATACGGACGAAACCGCAAGGAGCAAGCAGAGCGCATCTCCACCTCCACCGCCTCTCTCAGGGAGGAACTCAACGCGCTGCGCCAAGAGCGCGCCGCACTCGTGGACGTCGAGTCTGAACTCCGCGCCGAACGCGACGCGGCACGCAGCGGCACCCGGCGCCAAGAAACCCTGCTGGCCAACCTGAAGACACAAGAGCGACAACTGAAAGACCAACTCGCCACCGAGGAGGCCCGGCGGGCGGAATTGGGCAAAGCCATCGACCGGCTGATCGCCGAAGCCAACCGCGCCTCGTCTGCCGATGCCGGATTTGCAGCCACACCCGAAGGCCGCACCATCGGCGCTGAATTCAAGGCCAACAAGGGCAAACTGCCATGGCCCGTGGCCGAGGGGGTCA
This sequence comes from Flavobacteriales bacterium, assembly GCA_022428205.1. Classification (GTDB taxonomy): domain Bacteria; phylum Bacteroidota; class Bacteroidia; order Flavobacteriales_D; family Sanyastnellaceae; genus UBA8752. The sequence goes on along the minus strand of JAKMCW010000141.1, from coordinate 5,555 downwards.
TTACAGGCCGTTTTGGAACCCACAACCACCCCACACTGCCTGGCATCAAAATCGAGCGCAGAGGTGTGGACATTGCCACTTCCGAAGGCGCTTCGGTTTCCGCCGTGTTCAGCGGCCGCGTCTCCAATGTGATTGGCATTCCCGGAGGTGGTATGGCCGTGATGGTGGACCACGGTTCTCACCGCACGGTGTATGCCAACCTCAGCCAGGTGGCCGTGCAGGACGGCCAGGATGTGCGCACCGGACAGCGCATTGGCACCGTACTTGACCTCGGTACTGGGCACAGGGCGCACTTTGAAGTGTGGGATGCGGGCGGAAGTGCTCCGCTAAACCCCGAATTGTGGATCGCACGATGAAATACGCACTCGTCGGAAACCCCAATTGTGGGAAGACCTCGCTCTTCAACACCCTTACGGGTTCGCGCGCCAAAGTGGCCAACCTTCCTGGCGTTACGGTGGACCCGATCATGGCCCGGCTTCGCGCCCACCAAGCCGGTGACCGTGCTGTCGACCTCATCGACTTGCCCGGCACCTACAGCCTGCACCCCAAGGCTCCCGATGAAGCGGTCACGCGTGACGCCCTCTTCGACCCGCACCACACCTACCGTCCCGACGGGCTCATCGTCGTGATGGATGCGGCGAACCTCAAACGCAACCTTTACCTCACCCTCCAGGTGTTAGACCTCGGCCTTCCTGCCGTGGTCGTGGTCAATGAAACCGCACCGACAAGCTGGTCCAGAACAGCGTTGGAGAGCGCCTTGGGCTGCCCGGTAATGGCCGTGCACGCCCTCAACGGCAAAGGCACAAAGGGCCTCAGGAAGGTCTTGTCTTCGGGCAACCTGCAGCCCGCCCAGCCCCCAAACGCGACAGACACCAGCAAAGGATGGCGCTCGAGGGTGGACTTGACGGCGCTGGAGGCCTTGTTTCCGAGCATGAGCCCTGCGGGCGTTGACCTCATGGTCACCAGCGAGGACACCCCACACTGGATGGATGCCGCTTCCAAAATTGCACTGGCGGCCGCCCGTGCCGATACGGGCTGTGGCGCGGCCGAGCTACAATTGGGTGAAGCGGGGCACCGCAGCAGACAGGTGCGTGAAATCGCCACCCTGGCGCTTGGCCAAAATCCCCCGGCCAGCCGCAGCATCAGCGCCCGCATTGACCGTGTTTTGACCCATCGGGTGGCAGGCCCCCTCATCTTGATGGGTGTGTTTTTCTTGATCTTCCAAGCCGTCTATGCCTGGGCCACTTGGCCCATGGACCTCATCGATGCAGGCATGGGCTGGTTGATGGAGGCTTCCCGGACCGCGCTGCCCGCGGGGTGGTGGACGGATCTTCTCGTTGACGGCCTGTTGGCCGGGCTCGGTGGCGTGGTGATTTTCGTGCCCCAGATTGCCCTGCTTTTCGGGGCAGTGGCCGCCTTGGAAGAAAGTGGCTACATGACGCGGGTGGCCTTCATGAACGACCGTTGGTTGCGCAGCCTCGGATTGGACGGTCGCTCGGCCATTCCCCTCCTCGGCGGCTTCGCTTGCGCCATTCCGGCCATTCTCGGCGCGCGCACCATTCCAGGCAAGCGAGAGCGCTTGTTGACCATCCTCATCACGCCATGGATGACCTGTTCGGCCCGACTGCCGGTCTACCTCTTTTTGATTGGTTTTGTCGTCCCGGCTCAGCCTTGGGGACCAGGCGGACTGCTCAATCTGCAAGGCCTGTTCTTGTTTGGCATTTATGCCGCTGGCCTCATCGCTGGCCTGCTGCTCGCTTGGATCCTGCATAAGAGCTTCCCCAAGTCTGCACCCACCCAATTTCTGCAGGAGTGGCCCCCTTACCGCCTGCCCTCTCTTAAGCGCACCTTAGAACAGGTTTGGATGCAGGCCCGCGCTTTTGTCGAAGGTGCCGGAAAGGTCATCGTGCTCGTCTCCATCATTTTATGGGTGCTGTCCAATACAGCACCCGGTGGATTTGGCGCCGCCGACGCTGCCCACCAAGGCCGCGTGGCAGAACTCACAACGCTCGAAGCTTCTCCGTTCGACTTGGCGCAGGCCGAAAGGGAATGGCAAGCCGAGAGGATGGCCACCTCCTGGTCAGGGCGCCTCGGCGCCTTCATTGAGCCCGCCATCGCGCCCCTGGGCTATGATGGTCGCATGGGCGTCGCACTCATCGCCTCATTCGCAGCCCGAGAAGTCTTTGTCGGCACCATGGCCACCCTCTATGCAGCGCCCGATAGCGACGAGGGCATCGGACAACTGAAGGCGCGATTGGGACAGGAAATCAACCCCAAGACTGGGCGGCCCATACTCGGCGCAGCCACGGCCATGTCGCTCATCGTTTTCTATATGTTGGCCATGCAATGCGTCTCCACCATTGCGATTGTGCGACAGGAGTTGGGAAGCTGGAATATGGCCGCTTTGCAGGCCTTGGGCATGACGCTGCTGGCATACCTCGCAGCGTGGTTGACCTACGCGGCGCTCAGCTGATGGGCTTCACCCACATCTGATCGGCCTGCTCGCGGCGCAGTGCCACAACGTGACCGCCTGCCGACACCGCCATGGGGTCTCCCAAAGGGGCAATGTGCCGCACTTCAATGTCCTCGCCAACGGTGCAACCCATTTCCATCAGGGCCAACATGCCTTCAGTGGCGTCGATCCGAGTAAGGGTACCGCGTTCGGTGGCTTGGAGTTCGCTGAGGCGCTTCAGGTCCATGTTGCAAGATCAATCAAGAGTTGCAACCAGCACCTACCTTGAATGGGGGATATTGGGAGCGACACGCCGCCCACAAAAAAACCCGACTCGAAAGCCGGGTTTTGTGGTGGGTCATACTGGACTCGAACCAGTGACCTCTGCCCTGTCAAGGCAGCGCTCTGAACCAGCTGAGCTAATGACCCTCTGCCGAATTCGGATGGCGAATATACGATGTACCAGCGTCAGTCCTCTCCCAAGGCCTCTTCATCAATGTTCTCCATGTCAAATCCTTCATCCATGTTCTCCTCCAGTACTTCCAGCATCGCCCGATCAATACGGAACAGATAGACGATGTCTTCTTTTCGGATGCTCTCCCCCCCTCCGGGGGAGAAGAGGACATGGGACGGACGGACACTCCTCATCCCGAGGAGCGACTACGAAAAAATCAAGGGCGCCAATGTGAGAGGTCGATATCGAGCAGGTTTTCGAGCGCCTCAACATCCGATTCGAAATGGGTCCACAGCACCTTTCGATCCGCATCCGATAGCCCGGGCAAACCCTCATTGGTGTACCAAATCCGCTTCAGTCCTTGCTTCATCGGCCGGGGAATCAACCGTTCCATGGCACCCTTCATGCCAAATCGGGTCATCCAATGATTCAGCCCCTCCATCCTCGCTCTTCCCGCCGGATTGGATCGGTTTCCATCCACCTCGGGAATGGGACTTTCCAAACCCATCCATTGCTTCAGATCCTCCCAAGTTTTCGGGTCCGACAATTGTTCATTCAAAAGGACTTTCACCTGCGCTCGGGGAAATTGCCTGAGCCACCGGCCGAGCTGATCGGCATACATGCCAGCCTCCACGAACAACTCGCTTTGTCCCCAGCCGGGATGGGGATGTGCCCGATCGTGTTCTACCGCCGCCATCAAGTCCAGGTCCGTGAACCCATACATGCGCGCCATCAGCCAATGGGAGTGCAGTCGCTCCACCGGATTGCGAAGGACCGCCAGAATTCGAGCATCGGGATGGGCCTCGGCCACGCGCATGGCCGCATCCTTCGACCAGAGGTATGAGGTGCTGCACTCCCCCACAGCAATGTGTCCTTGTCCGGCGCCTTCAAAAAGTGCTGCATATTGACCGGCGTCTTGAACAAACCCCACCTGCCTCGTTTCCAGGGGTTTATCTGATAGATAGGCCGCCGTGTCGAGTTTCGTGTTGGCCCTGAAGGCGGTGGAGAAATTCGAAGGGTCTATGTCGGTGGAATAGTGGTTCGGTTCCTTGAGGGGACTGAGGAAAACTTGGGGATGGCGGGAGAGCCTGTCATAGACGAGGGTGGTTCCCGCTTTGGGTGCCCCGATCAGAAAGAAGTTCAGCGTTGCTTCCACCATCCGTTCAGCAATGAAATCATCAGGAAACCATGTTGCCTTCGGATGTAAACTACACCGAGGGCATTCCAAAACAACATACCCAAGGCCGCCGACCAAGCTGCTCCAATCAACCCCATTTCCGGGACGAGAAAAGCCGCTGCAGTCAACTGCACTACCGCAGAAATCGCCAGAATGAACAAGCCGGCTCGTTCGCCTCCTGTCATGTTCAGCAGGTACATCACCGGTCCACACAATGCATTGAAGCACTGACCTGCAGCCAGGATCAGCAGGGCTTGATATACATGCGGTTGCGCAAAGGCCGGACCCCAGAAGCCCAGCAACCATGTCCCCAAAGCGACGAGAAACAAAAGGCCGGGCAATGCAACGGCAGTGTTCATCCATCCAATGCGGTGAACAGCGCGACGCAAAGCCTCCGCATCGCCCTTGGCATGGAGTGCCCCAAAAGTTGGAGCACCCAATGCATTGACGGCAAATTGTGTGAACGTCAACAACGCCGCCAACCGAAAAGCCGCCCGATAGTGGGCAACATCCGACGCTTCCAGCCATGCCGCGATCAGCGCGGTATCTGTCCAGCTTAGTACCAGGTGCAACATGCTGCCCAACCAAATAGGGCCGGCCAACTGCATCAGCGTTTGGCTGTCGGTACGGGCGCCTTCCTGAAGCTCCGGGGTCTCTTTTCCAGCTTGTCGAGCAAACAAAGACATCGCGCCTACCATACCCAAAACGGCCAGTACTCCGCCGGTGACCGACAGGGCCGGAACCGGCTGCAGGCCCAGGAGAACCACAAATATTCCTGCAAGCAGCATCCACCAACCGGGCTGAAGCAAAGCGTACCACCCCACCCTTCCTGTTCCGCGTAAAGCTTCTCCCGACCATCCGATCAGAACCCAAGCACCGATGGCCCACCCTAACCATCCGTCCAGACGAATCAAGAACAAGTCCATGGGAGCCAAGACGCCCAAACATGCTACGGCCAGGGCCACAGCACAGATAGGGCGAGACCAACTCCTGAAACGAAGTGCAATGCGCCCATACTGTCCGGTCGAGGACCATCCGCTGAACAACTTGACCACGGCACCTTCTGCGCCCAATCGCAACAAGGTTGCACCCACCGTGATGGCGAGAACGAACAGTTCAGCCCGGCCCAAAGCATCGTCACCGAATTTCCGGGCAACCAACAAGGAAAACAGGAAGCCTCCGAAAGCTCCTGCAACCTTGAGTACGAGCACCCTGCCTGAGCCGCCTAGAAGCCGCTGCCAAGAGCCGTCAAGGCGTGGGGGCGTGGGTCTGGATTCCGTCAAGGGGCTCGTTGTATGTGTAACAGGAGGCGGGTGGAAATTGGCAGCCCCGCCAGGAATCGAACCTGGATCAAACGTTTAGGAAACGCTTATTCTATCCGTTGAACTACGGGGCCGAGCGGCAAAGAAACACCTCCCACCTCGAAGCTGCAGAAAAAAGCCCCGCGTCCTTGGGGGAGCGGGGCTTTTTTC
>JAKMCW010000137.1 GCA_022428205.1 Flavobacteriales bacterium | reverse complement strand
TGCCGGGCATTTCTGGGCAGAAGGCTCCCCCTTCCTCTTTACCCGAGAAGACATACGCGATGAGGATTGGCGGATTTCAGTCGTCGCTGACATCAGCTGTGACATCGATGGACCTGTGGCCTCCACGGTAGAGCCCAGCACCATCGCCGATCCGATGTACGGTTACGACCCCATCGCAGAACAACGCGTACCCATGGGCACTCCTGGCAGCCTCGGTGTGATGGCTGTCGACAACCTGCCCTGTGAATTGCCCCGAGATGCCAGCGCCGATTTTGGCGCCACCTTGCTCGAACAGGTCATTCCCTTGGTTGTGGAAGGCGATGCGCAGGGCATTCTCGATCGTGCGTCAGAAACCAAACTGGATGGCACCCTGAACGCTCCTTTTGCCTACTTGACAGAATACGCTGGGCTCACTGGGCGATAAAACGATACGTCAGGACGCCTGATTGTCGCTTGGGAGCGCCCGCCTTAGACTGGAAGCGACAACGCCGTGCGCTGCGCAGGGATTCCTCTGAAAGGCAATTGGCCATGGCTTCTGAGCCGATACTGGAAACAGAGACCACCTGAGCATCCAGTACCTCTCCACCTGGCGCTACTGCGATGCTCATGACCACCACGCCACCGCCGCGACATCGGTAGCCCGGAACATCCAGACCCAACGCTTTGCGACCACCGAGGTCATACTCCGCAGTGACCTGGCCGTCGTAGCGGGCATCCCACCCTTCATAGGCATTGTCTACCTCGGTATCCTGTGCATCCGGGGGGGCACCTGTTGTGCTCTGGCTATCGCGACCATCGGCCAATGCGTCGAAGGCCGACTGCTCAAAAGCCCTCAACTCAGCCTCCACTTCTTGGGCCAATGCCTCGGCCTCTGCCGCAGAACTGCGCACATCCGCGCTGCGAAGGGCACCCGCGTCCGCCGAGACATTGCGGACAGCCTCCTCCATGCGGGCCTCCATGCGCTCCCTGATCGCTTCCTCCATGGACATGGTCTCCTCCGGCATGGCGAAATCTGCCAAATCGACAGCGGCATAGGTGGTTCCACCTGAAGACGGCACGCCTCCCCATTCTGCCAATGCCAAAAGGGCAAATACATGCACCAACAACGCCGCAATGGCGGCTTGCCAAACAAAGCGCTCCCTGGCTCCCATCTGGGAACCAGCCGCAGCAGGTGTATTGGACTGGATGGCCATGCGTCTACAAAATAACGGCTGTCAGCATTCGTTTAAGTCGTGTCACTTATCTTTATTGCTACAAACTGATTATGATGAAGCACATTCTCCTCCTCGGCGCACTGTTCATGTTTGGCGCCACAGCATCCGCCCAGAGCAGTTCTTGTACAGACAGCAAGGCCAAGACCGAATGTACCAAAAGCAAGTCCTCTTGCTGCCAAGGCAAAGCCGACGCCAAGAGCTGCTGCTCTGCCAAGTCTTCTTGCACCGACAGCAAGAAAAAAGGCAAGAAGGGCAAGAAGGCCAAGTCCGGCCAGGAGCCTAGCAAGCAGAACTTGACCATGGTTCGCACCGAAGAGAAGAGCGAAGCCACGGACAAGAAGGCCAAGGTCAGCCCCGCCAAAGGCTAAACTTCAAAAACGATACATGAGAAAAGCCCGCACTGCGGGCTTTTCTATTTTGCACCCATGCGCAGGTTTGCCAGTCTCCTATTTATTGCCCTCCTCCCTTACTGGGTGTCTGGCCAATTCACCCTGATTGGCAGTGCCCAAGATCTGGGCAGCGATTGCGTACAAGTGACCTCCAATCAGACCGGACAACAAGGCGCAGCATGGAACAACGTACAGTTGGACGTCAGCCAACCCTTCTGCCTCCACCTCACGGTCAACCTCGGCAGCAACAACGGTGGCGCGGACGGCATCGCCTTCGTCCTGCACCAATTGGGCGCCAATCAAGCCACCACGAGTACCGGCGGAAACATGGGGTATGGCAACTTCAATGCGGCCTTGGGAACCTTCATAGACCCGACTTTCGATCCAAGCATCATCATCGAATTTGACACCTGGAACAATGGCTTCTTGGGAGACCCTACCTATGACCATGTCGCCCTCCAGCGTGACGGCACCAACAACCACAACGATCCAAATTGCCTCGCAGGTCCACTGGAGGCCAGCGCCACAAGCATCAACATCGAGGACGGTCAAAACCACACCGTCCACATCGAATGGAACCCCGGCACGCAGTTCTTGCGCATGGAGTTTGACGACGTCGAGCGCTTCAACGTTTCTGTAGACCTTGAAAACGACGTTTTTGCTGGGGACAACATGGTCTGGTGGGGATTTACCGGCAGCACAGGCGGCGCCAGCAACAACCAGTCATTTTGTCTATTGGACGTATCCAACAGCAGTGGAATACCCGGTTTGACGATGGATCCGCCACCGCCTTATTCGACCTGCCCCAACACTCCACTGGAAATCACCGGAACGGCGCCAGGCCTCAACGTCAGCTGGGCAGGACTCAACAATCCCACCCTCCAAGCCGCACCCGGGGACTATACCATCGAGGCTTCGGACGGCGGCTGCCCCCTCACTGAGACATTTACGGTCTCCCCCCTGGCCAGCCCCAACCTCTCCACGGAGCCTGACATCACCATATGCGACGGAGCGCCTGCCACGCTGGTCGCCCAAGCTGACCCGGCCAGCACCGTCGCCTGGGATGGGTCGGGAACGCCCACGTTGGAGGTCGTCTCTGGAGGCAACTACACGGTGACCGCCGTACTTGAGACGTGCACGGAGACGCAAACTGTGAATGTCACCGACCAAGCCTCTCCTGCCCTCACCATCAACCCTTCGGGCGACGTTACGCTCTGTGAAGGTGAAGTACTGACCATCACCGCCACCACCGACATCCCCGCCAACATTCAATGGACCAGCAATGGCAACGACAGTTATGGTCCCTCCCTCACGGTCGACGCCAGCGGGAGCCATCTGGTGCAGGCGGAATCAGGAGGGTGTCCCGGCACTCCTGAGTGGGTCACAGTAGAAGTCCTGCCATTGCCTGAAGCCAGCATACAGTCCTTTCCAGACGTGCTGTGCTACAGTGAAACGGGCCTCGTGTCTGCCATCCCCGCTCCGGGCACCTCAGTGGTGGATTGGGTCTTGCCCACAGGGACTGACGCGCTCAACCAAGCGGGGCCCGGTGCATACACAGCCAACCTCATCGCAGACAATGGCTGCACCAACACCGCCTTTTTTGTGCTCAATGCCCTCCCTCCCATCGAGTATGCCTTAAGTGGTCCATCTGGCGCCTGCGATGGCGAAACGGTGGCCCTCGATGTGGCCGGCAATTTCGACACCGCCACATGGTCCGACGGAACCACCGGCAACACGCTGCTGCTCGCAACGGAAGACGGCGAAGGCCCCTTTTCGGTGACCCTGGCCCTGGGCAATTGTGAAGCGACCACCAGTGCGGGTGTGGAATGGTGGCCCGTCCCCTCCGTGGGCGTGATGGAAGACACCGTGATCCGGTGCGTGCTGGACCCCGCCATACAATGGACCTGGCCCCAACAGCAAGAACCGGCCATCGGATGGTGGGTGTGGAGCGTCAATAGCTTGACAACCACAAGCGCCCATGCCTGGGAAGCCGAAGGGGACTATACCGTGCGCGTCCTGGACAGCATGACGGGGTGTGCCGATTCGACCAACGTCCACGTCAATGTCTGGCCCAACCTCGCGGTCGATGCCGCACCCTACGCAGGCACCATATGCTGGGGAGAAACCACCGAGGTCCTTGCGGAACTCAGGGCTGTTGAAGGGACCAACCTCGACGAATTGCCCTACACCCTCATCTGGAGCGACCCTGCCGTCGAAGGACTCAACCCCACCGTCGGGGCAGGCACCTATTTGCTCGAGGCCGAAAACGCCTGCGGCAAAGACGTAGCGATAGTTGAGGTGGCGCAGGAATACTGCGGGTGCGACATGTGGATGCCGACGGCATTTACCCCGGACAACGATGGCATCAACGACGGCCTCAAGGTTGAAACGAACTGTCCGGAATTGGATGAGTTCAGCTTGGAGCTTTACGACCGCTGGGGCCAAGTTGTATGGCGCACAGATGATCCCGACCGGGTATGGATGGGCCAATCCGAAACCCTCCAAGGCGAAGGGCTCCATTTCGTTCAGGATGGCATTTACGGATACCGCTTGTATTGGAAATACAATGAAACCGGAATTCCCTTGATTCAAGAACGCAGGGGCCATGTCCACCTGTTGCGCTAACCGTTGATGCCCCGGCATAGCTCCCCGATGGATGCTCGGTCTATCTTCGCGGCCCATTGAGTGGTATGACATCAGCCAAAACATTTGACCTCATCATCGTCGGCGGTGGCATCGTCGGCGCCGCCGCATTTCTAAAGCTGCAGCGCCGGCATCCCGAAGCCCGCATCGCCCTGCTCGAAAAAGAGGACATCCTGAGCGACCACCAGACCGGACACAACAGCGGTGTCATCCACAGTGGCTTGTACTATCCACCGGGCAGCCTCAAGGCCATCAACTGCGTGAAAGGACGCCATGAGTTGGTGGCGTTTGCCAAAGAATACGGCGTAGACCATGATGTCTGCGGCAAGGTGGTCGCCGCTGCAACGGCTGATGAATTGCCCATGTTGGAGAAGATCCACGGGCTTGGGCTGCAAAACGAAATAGAGGGCCTCGAGCGCATCGGAGCAGAGGCCGTCAAGGAAATTGAACCCCACGTGCGCGCCGTTGGAGGGCTGTGGGTGCCGTGCACGGGCATCATCGACTTCCGGGGTGCCACAGCCAAAATGGTGGACGTAGCCCGCGGCATACAGCCCGAGAGCGCGGTCTTCACCGGTGTGGAGGCGCGCAACTTCACCCAGGACGCCAACAGCGTTACCGTCCACACTGCACAAGGCGACTATACCGGCGGAGGACTCGTGGTGTGTGCTGGGCTGCAAGCCGACCGCCTCGCCCGCAAGGACGGCGTCGCACTTCCCGAGCGCGTCGTGGGTTTCCGCGGCGATTACTACGAGCTCGAGGACCACGCCAAATACAAGGTCCGCAACCTCATCTACCCCGTTCCCAATCCGCAGTTCCCCTTCCTCGGTGTGCACTTTACGCGGATGACCAACGGGGACATCGAATGCGGACCCAACGCCGTATTCACCTTCAAACGCGAGGGATACGGCAAAACGGACTTCAGCTTGCGCGATACCGCAGATGCCCTTGGATACGGCGGCACCTGGCGGCTCTTCTTCAAGAACATGTCCTTCGGGATCAATGAATACCGTCGCGCCTTCTCCAAGCGCCTCTTCTTGAAGACCCTGCAGCGGCTCGTGCCTTCACTTGAGATGGACGACCTCCGCCCCGGCCGAAGCGGCGTGCGCGCCCTGTTGTTGCGCCCCGACGGCGACACCAAGGACGACTTCCGCATCATCTCCCAAGGCCGCAGCGTCCACGTCTTGAATGCCCCGTCTCCTGCCGCCACCGCCTCCTTGGCCATTGGCGACCACATCGCTGAAGAGGTGGAGCGTCAAGGGCTGCTGCGCTGATAGCAGCCGTTCAAGCCCCACCGAAGCGAACCCCAAGTCCCCCGCCCTATCTTGTCGGACATGGGTTCACTCCAACGCAAGGCACGCCAATACTCCAACAAGGCCATCCGCATGGGATGGCTCATGTACGATTGGGCCAACGGCGCCTACTTCCTGGTCATCACCACGGCCATTTTCCCCATCTTCTACAACGCCATCACAGCCACGGAGGGCCCCGACGGCACCGTCAGCGACCAGGTGATCTTTCTCGGTAAGTCGTTCATCAACACGCAGCTTTACAGCTACGTCCTTGGCGCTTCGTTCCTCATCGTCATCATCGCCTCACCCCTCCTATCGGGCATGGCCGATTACCTCGGACGCAAGCTCACCTTCCTCAAGATCTTCTGCTACATGGGCGCCACAGGGTGCATCGGCCTCTTTTGGTTTGACCCGCAACACCTTGAATGGAGCATGACTGCCCTCTTCATGGCCAACGTTGGCGCATGGGGCAGTCTCGGCTTCTACAACGCCTTTCTCCCAGAAATCGCACCGCGAGAAGAACACGACCTCCTCTCCGCCAAGGGCTATTCGTGGGGCTTCACCGGTTCCGTCATCATCCTGCTCCTGTGCTTGGCCCTCATCATGGGCGTCGGCGATCACCTCACGCGGTGGGCCTTTGTGGGGGTCGGCCTTTGGTGGGCCGGATGGGCTCAAATCACCTTCCGACGCATGCCAGTTCAGGTGAAAGACCGGCCAGATGGCAACCTGCTTTGGCAGGGGTTCCGGGAACTGCGCGGCGTGGCTCTTGACCTCAAGGGAAAGACCCAATTGACCCGCTATCTCCTCAGCTTTTTCATCATGAGCATGGCCATTCAGACCATCATGCTCATGGCCTCCTCTTTTGGAATCAAGGAAATCAACCTCCCTGACGACCAGCTTATTGTGGCCATTATCCTCGTGCAAATTGTGGCCATACCAGGCGCTTTCCTGTTTAGTCGCCTGAGCAGCCGCTATGGCAACATCCCGGTCCTCATTGTTGCGACCTTCCTTTGGGGAGCGACGTGTGCCTTTGCCTACTCTCTCGTCGATGAGGTCATCATGTTCTTCATTGCTGCCGGCATGATTGGATTCATGATGGGCGGCACACAGAGTCTGAACCGCTCGACCTACACCAAGATGCTCCCGGAAACTGACGACACAGCGTCTTACTTCAGCTTCTATGAAGTGCTGGAAAAACTGGGCGTGGTCATAGGAATGTTCAGTTGGGGCTATATCGAAGGCCTCACGGGCAGCATGCGCAATTCCATCCTGGTGCTCATCGGCTTCTTTGGCCTGGCACTGATTGCACTGTTTGCCATTCCGCAAAAGCGGACATTCGCCTGATTGCTCAGCGCCCCGATCAGGCCTGCTTCCGCGCTAATCAACCTCTATGAAAGCCTGCTCGACCAGGCGAAACTCGACACGCCGGTTGCGCGCCCGTCCACGGGCATCTGCATTGGAGGCAGTTGGCGTGGTGCTGCCATGGGCCGCCGTCCGCATCCGATCCGGGGCCACTCCTTGGTCCATCAGATAGCCAAAGGCCGCCTGCGCGCGCTGCTCGGAAAGCTTGGCATTGTATCCTTCCGGCCCTACTGCATCGGTATGGCCATGGACTTCCAATCGCAGAAACCGGTTGCGGCGCAGCATTTGCCCCCACCGGTCCAACTTGACCTTGTCCTCGGACTGAAGCGCAGCATCGTCAAAGGCGAAGTGCAACGTGTCACGCTCCAATTCTGCGACGCGCGTCAATGGCTCAGGAGGGTCCTGCATGTCCCCGTCAATCTTGCGCACCAAACAGGCGCAGTCCTCGGGCGATTCAATCGGCACCACCTCCACCCCATCCAAGTATACATAGGCCCAATCGGTGGCATCCTTCGGTGCATTGGCGGAGAGCGCCAAACGGGTCTCTCCCTTGCCATCGAAGTTGCCCAGGGTCAGCCATCGCTCACCGCCTTCGGCCTGAACGGCATCAGACAAGTTGACCCAGCCCTGCGTCGACTCCAAAAAATGCCCTTCGGGATTTTCCATCTGTGGCCTGTATTCGAGGATAAAATCACGCTCACCGATGGGCTTCTCCTTGCTCAACAGCGCGCCCAAACCATCGGCGACAACACCAGCCTGATCGGCTGCAGAATACCACAACGAAATACACACCCACTCACCTGGCGCCAAAGTCCGCTTGAGCGCTGTCGTCAGATATTCTCGGTACCGCCATTTGGCGCGACTAAACAACACCAGCCCTCCAAAAGAAGCCCCCTCAAGGCTGGCCTCTTCACCAAAGCGGTTGACGGGCACACCGGCCGACTGACTGCAAGCCGAAAAATGATCAGGAGTGCCCTCTGTGGGCTGCTGCCACTGCTGTAGCGTCCGCAGCCGCTGTTGATTGTAGTCAGACGGACAAAACCGCTTGTCCTCGAAACCGCCGTCACCTACAATGCTGGAAGGGTCCAACAATGCGGGTGTGACCTGCCCTGCTGCCCCAAAGGAGAGACAGGCCAAGACCAACCCAACGGCCGGCAGTCTGCACATTGAATTACTGAATCCGGAAAGTCACCCTGCGGTTCTTGGCACGGGCCAAGTCGGAATCCTTGGTACTGGCTGGATCAGCATTTTCCAAGCCGGTCACCACGATGTTGCCCTCAGCCACCCCTTGGGAGGCGAGATAGCGCTTGACCTGCTCGGCACGCTTGCGGCCCATGTCAGCAAACCGGGGGTTGATTTTGCCTTCGGACACCTCATCGTTGTCACAATGTCCCCTGACTTCGAGGGTCCATCCGGGATTGTTCTTCAGAACACCTGCAAGGCGATCCAATGCCGACTTGCCATCCTCAGTGAAGGAGCGCTTGACAAAGGCATAGTAGACAGAAGTCCGCTCGACAAGGTCCCTTCCTTTGATGTCGCTGCCCAACGTAGGGCCACCGTATACGAGGTCCGGCGCCGTATTGGAAGAGCGTGAACAGTTACACTGGCTCTTGGCATCCACCGGAAAGACTTTCACATTGTCCAGGAAATAATAGGCGTGCATGGTCTGAACGCCAGCAATGGAACGGGGCTTCTTGACCTTCACTTCCTCGATGTCGCGAGAGCCGTTAAAGCCTCCAATCGTCATGTACTCTTCCTGTCCCGTACCAAGCACAGTGCCGCACACCGTTTCCCAACCTTCCATCAACTGCATCACTTTGTCTGCGCGGTGCATGACTTGGGCATCGCGGTCCACAATGCCGAGGTTAGGTTGGGTCTCCTTGCGGTCCGAGAAATAAGCGCCGATGCCATTGACGGCATACTTCGAGAGGTCACTCAGCGAAATATCGAAGCTGACGCAGTACATCTGGTTGGCCTCGAGATTCTCCGAGAGGCGCACCTGGAAATAGGTTCTCGCAATCTTTGGCGACTTGGTGTACGCCCGGAAACCTGCGTAGCGGTTGCCATCGGAAGGGTCTTCGTACCCGTAACTGTTGGAAGGCACGGCAACCTTCTCACTCTTGACATCCGTCGAAAACAAGTCCAAAGGCGCATCCGTGTAGGCAAACCAATCCGTGGTTATGTCCTCCAGCTGGCCGTAGGCTTTGAGGCGCTTCACATCGCCTTTCTCAAAACTGCCATTGGGGACAAGGTTGTCTTCCTGGGCTTGGAGGTTGGCATCAAAGGCCGGGGTCAACAGCGCGAGACACGCGCCGGTCATCATCAATTTCCGCATGGTTTCGTGTTATGTACTTCCCTATTCAATGCCCGCTGCGCTTGACTTCGTCAATGAAATCTCGAACGCGGTCAGGGTTGATGTCGGGATAAACACCATGGCCCAAGTTAGCCACATGACCACCCCGCCCAAAATCCGACAACATTCGTTGTGTTGCTGCCCTGACTTCCGCCTCTGTTCCATAGAGTACTGAGGGGTCGAGGTTCCCTTGCAGCACATGCCGCGGGGCCCTGCTGCGGGCTTCCGAAATGGGCGTATGCCAATCAATGCCCAACGCGGCGCAAGGCAGCTGCGCAAGCCGGTCCAACTGCCAGCTGGCCCCCTTGGCAAACACAATCAAAGGCGCACCCTTGACCTCTTCACAAATGCGTTTCAGGCGCGGCATGCTATAGCGCTCAAACAACTCCGCACTCAATGCACCCGCCCAACTGTCAAACAACTGCAACACTTGCGCACCTGCGGCCACCTGGGCATTCATGTACAAAATCGTAGCGTCGGTAATGCGGTCCAGCAATTCCTCGGCGAGGGCGGGCTCTGAACGCAACATGCGCCGGGCCTTGCTCCATTCCTTGCTGCCCCCGCCTTCCACCATGTAGCAGAAAATCGTCCACGGCGCTCCCGCAAAGCCAATCAAAGGAACACGGCCATCCAGTTCCGCCCGCGTCATCCGCATGGCGTCCATCACATAGCGCAAATGCTCCTCGGGCTCCACAGGGTGCAAACGGTCGAGGTCGGCCTTGCAATTGATGGTCTCTTCAAACCGCGGCCCCACCTTTTCGATGAGCTGATATGGCAGGCCCATGGCCTCGGGAATAACGAGGATGTCGCTAAACAAAATGGCCGCATCCACACCCAACAAGTCGACAGGCTGAATGGTGACTTCACACGCCAATTCCGGCGTCTCCACAAGTTCCTTGAATCCGGACAGACGGCTTCTCACTGCCCGGTATTCGGGCAAAATTCGGCCGGCTTGGCGCATCAGCCATACAGGAGGACGCGGCGTCTCTTTGCCAGCGAGCACCTGAAGCAACAAATCGTTTGGGGTGGTCATGTCTTGGGCAACAACGGGATGGAGAATCGGTTCGCAACGGGGCCGCAAATGCAACCTCCCGCTTTAGTGCAGGGTCTTAAAAAGTGCTTCTTCCAACAGGTCGAAAGGCAGTACTGTGGCATTGCCCACCCCTTTGGATTTAGCGTCGCATTCTCTGAGGTAACCAAAAATGCGGGCCACTTTGCTGGCGGGATAATTGCGGGCTGCACGCGCGTACTCCTTGGCCGCAAACGGATGCACCCGCAGCGCACTGGCCACCGCAGAAGGGTCGTGACTCGGCAGGTGGTGAAAGCTCAGCACCCTTCCGAAGTAGTTGGTCAGAACCGGCAAAATCCGCGGTACAGGATTGGACTTCTCGTTGGCCCGCATGTACTGGATGATCCGCGTTACGCGTCCGATGTCTTTCTCGGCCAGCGCCCCGGTCAATTCGAAGATGTTGTACTCCTTGGAGATTCCAATGTGCTCTTCAATCAAAGCGTCGCTCACGTCCCCACCCTCAGGCAAGGCGATGAACAGCTTCTCAAGCTCACCTGCCACTTTCTTGAGGTCATTGCCCAAGTATTCGGCCATCACCTGCGTGGTGCGGGGACTGATGCGGCGCCCTTTGGACTGCACATAGCCCTCAATCCACTCCGGAAGCTTGTAGTCCCTGATCTTGGAGGACTGAAACACGACACCGGCTTGCTGAATGCGCTTGACGGCACCCAGGCGCTTATCCGGCATCTTGTTGCGGTGCACCAAGACGAGCACTGTAGAGGCGACGGGGTTATCAGCATAGGCCGCCAGTTTCTCGAGCTTGTCCTTGGACTTCCACTCCCTCAACTCTTGGGCCTCCTTGACGAGCACCAACCGCCGCTCGGCCATCATGGGGAACTGACGTGCTGCAGCCAACACCTGATCCAGGTCGCTATCTCGGCCATACAGTACCGTTTGATTGAAGTCCCGTTCGTGCTCTTCTAAGGCGTGCGACTCGATGGCGTCCGACAGCAAGTCGAGGTAAAAAGGTTCTTCGCCCCCGAGAAGGTAGAGCGGCGAAAAACGGCGCTCCCTGATTTCCTCGATGAGTGGCTGGAACCCTTTCACCAGTCCTCAGCTGAAGGGCGGAGCGACAACAAGTTCCTTGCTGCCTTTGGTATGGGTATAGAACCCCTCACCGGATTTCACGCCGAGCTTCCCTGCCATCACCATATTGACCAACAGTGGACATGGGGCGTATTTGGGCTGGCCAAATCCATCGTGCAACACCCGCATGATGCTGAGGCACACGTCCAAACCGATAAAGTCCGCCAAGTGCAGGGGGCCCATTGGGTGGGCCATGCCCAGCTTCATCACTTCGTCAATCTCCGCCACACCTGCGACGCCCTCGTGCAGGCTGCAAATGGCTTCGTTGATCATGGGCATCAAAATGCGGTTGGCCACAAAACCGGGATAGTCATTGACTTCCACTGGCACCTTGCCCAACTGCTTGGAGAGGGCCACGACCGTTGCCGTGGTGGCATCACTGGTGTCATAACCCCGGATCACTTCCACCAACTTCATGATGGGCACCGGGTTCATGAAGTGCATCCCGATGACTTTGTCAGGCCGCGATGTGGCCGCAGCGATGCGGGTGATGGAAATACTCGAAGTGTTGGTCGCCAAGATGGCATCTGCAGGAGCCGATGCGTCAATCTGCTCGAAGATTTTCAATTTCAAGTCGAGCCGCTCAGTCGCCGCCTCCACAATCAAATCAGCGTCTGCAACGGCACCATGCATCTCCGTTGTCGTGCGCAACCGTGACAACGTGGCGACCTTGTCGTCGCTGGAAATCCGCTCCTTGGCGACCAAACGGTCCAAGTTGCGCTCAATGGTAGCCTGAGCGCGCTCCAACGCGGCAGCATTGACGTCTACCAGGGCGACCTGATGGCCCGACTGGGCAAACACATGGGCGATACCATTGCCCATTGTGCCGGCGCCAATCACCGCCACTTTCTGTGAGGAAATGCTCATTCTTTTGACGCTGCGTCTTCTTCGGGGGCGGACTCAACAGCCTCGCCTTCTTCCACTGCTGCTTCAGCAACCTCGTCAGCAGTCTCCTCGGCTGCATCAGCCTCATCATCCTTAAAGGGCAACACCTTGAGATCGTTGAGCTCGTTGTACCAGGTGCAGAGCTTCTTGAGGTCGCTGTGGTACACGCGCTCTTGGTCCAAACCAGGCACCACTTCTGTCACGAAGTTGCGCAATGCTTCATGGGACTCTTTAGAGGTCGGTGCATCGCCCCCCTTGAGGTGCCCATGGATGGCGTTCAACACTCCGGCGAGCGGCAAATCTTCATCATAGGTAAAGATGCTGATGTCCTCAAAGCTGGATACCCGGGAAGAAGAGGGCACCGCACTCCGCTTTCCTTCTCGAATGCTCTCCACCACAATGGCGCGGTGGGTGGTATTGAGCACTTTGTATAGCCCCGGTTTTCCGGAAATGGCCAAAATGTCCTTCGGTTGCATGGTGCAAAATACCGCCTTCCCCCGGTTCACCCGCGCTTCACGCATGCAGACCACCAAAGGCTTTCCAACAGAAAGCCCCTCGTAGTTCACAAAAGTCAGGGCTCAATCAGATGGAGGGTGCGGCCACCGCTTGGATTGGACGAGCACCCCATCCTGCGACCGCTCCCACACGGCGGTTCGTATACCATTGGTAATCATGACTCTTGGGGCAGACACAGCAAGGTCATAACGCGCCACCTGTTCCGCCACTTTTTCGTCCAACCGCACTTGCGGGGCCTTGACTTCCGCGGCCAAAGCCACAGCTCCATCGCGGTCGATGCATGCAATGTCGACGCGCCCTGCTACCTGTCCGAACCGCACGGGATACTCCAACACCATGCGGCCCAAAGGCCATCCTGAGTCAACCAAGGCGTGCACCACGTGTTGGCGCACCCACTCCTCGGGTTCCAGCGCCACCCATTTTTTGCGCACCACGCAGCGCAATTGCCACTTGCCGCCATCCTGCCGCACAGGAATTTCCTGGGCGGAAAAAGCCAGTTCAGGCCATCGCTTTCTGGGGTCGTCCATGGATTGAGCCGGAGTCACCCTGCGAAAGTGCAAATTCCTTCCACTACATTGGGCCTACTGAACACAACTGATCATGAACCGACCTACCCGGTTATTCGATTTTCCCCGCTATCAGCTCGCCAACGGCCCGCTTGACGTCATGATGACCATGCCCAATGGTGGGCAGCCCATCTCCTATTCCACGGCCCAATTCGTGGAAGAAATGGACAATGTGAGCCTTGGACTCCTCTCATTGGGCCTCAATTCAGGAGACCGTGTCGCCTTGATTTCGCACAACAACCGCTGCGAATGGAACCTGATGGACCACGGCACTTTGCAAGCCGGCGGCATCGACATCCCCATCTATCCGACGATGACGCCGGATGACTACGTGTACATCCTCAACCACAGCGAATCGCGGTTCTGCTTTGTGTCCAATGCCGAATTGTTTGAGAAGGTCAGTTCCATCAAAGACCAAGTGCCTTCACTCGAAGCCATCTACACCTTTGAGGATGTGCCCGGCGCCACCTCTTGGAAAGAGGTCGTGCAGGCGGGTAGCGCTGCAAGTGATGAACTCAAGGCCGAGCTGAACAAGCGCAGGGACGGCGTCCAGAAAGAGGACATGGCCACCATCATCTACACCTCCGGTACGACAGGTCGTCCCAAAGGTGTCATGCTCAGCCACAACAACATCGCCCAGAACGCATTGAATGCTGTGCCGCGCCTCCCGGAGCGCACACCGGGCACAGAATACAGGGTGCTGAGCTTCCTCCCGGTCTGCCACATCTTCGAACGCATGCTGCACTACTTGTACATGCATGAAGGCGCCATGATCCACTTCGGTGAAAGCCTCGAAACGGTCAAGGATGACCTTGCCGGCGCCAAGCCGCACATGTTCACAGCCGTACCGCGTCTCCTCGAGAAGTTTCACGACGCCATCGTGGCGAAGGGCCGCGACGCCGGCGGCGTTAAGAGCGCCATTTTCAACTGGGCGGTGGACCTCGCTTTGAAATGGGAGCCCGATGGACGCAACGGAGGGTTCTACGAATGGAAGCTGGGCATTGCCCGGAAATTGGTTTTTGACAAGGTCAAGGAAGCCTTGGGACTGACTCAGATCATGGCCGTAGCCTGCGGATCTGCCGCGCTCGCACCGCGCTTGGCCCGCTTCTTCAACGGCGCAGGGATTCCCGTTTACGAGGGATACGGCCTGACCGAAACCTCACCCGTGGTTTCCGTAAACTCGCTGAACTCCACAGACATGCTCCGCATTGGAACCGTGGGCAAGCTGATTTCAGATACAGAAGTCAACATCGCTGAAGACGGTGAGATTCTCGTGAAGGGCCCTCAGGTCATGATGGGCTATTACAAGGACGAGGAGAAGACCAATGAAGTCCTCAAAAACAACTGGTTCCACACCGGTGACATTGGTGTCATAGAGGAAGGTTTCCTCAGGATTACTGACCGCAAAAAGGAGATGTTCAAGACCTCCGGAGGCAAGTACGTTGCGCCTCAGTTGCTCGAAAATGCCCTAAAAGCCTCTCGTTTCATCGAACAGGTCATGGTTATCGGAGAGAGCCGGAAACACCCAGCTGCCCTCGTCGTTCCCGACATGGTCGTACTCGAAGAATGGTGCAAGCGCCACAACCGAGATTGCCCAGCACAGGCTGACATTCCCAACGACGCTGAAATCGTAGCCCGAATTCAGCAAGATGTGGATGAGCTGGTGGCCCCGTTTGCATCGTGGGAGAAGGTCAAGAAAATCCGCGTACTCCCCGCCCCATTCACCATCGATGGCGGCGAATTGACCCCCACCCTCAAGCTCAAGCGCAAGCCCATTTTGGCCCGCTATGCCGAGGTGATCGAGGCCATTTACAGCTGAAGTGACCGACACCCTCCAGGCTTGGGACGAAGCCCTGCTCCTGTGGCTCAACGGCTCCCCTGAAGCCCTGGCTGAGGCCGCGTGGTGGCTCACCCAACCGTGGTGCTCCGCCCCGGTATACCTGTGGGTCATTTGGCGGGTTTTCAAAGGAAGCTCCTGGCGCACGGGCGCCTTGAAAATGGTGGTGATCCTGGCCACATTTGCCGGAACAGACGCCATCAGCAGCCGGCTTTTCAAACCGGGCTTTGAGCGTTTGAGGCCCAGCCATAACGATGCCCTCGACGGGCAACTCATCCTGCACACTTCGGCCGAGGGGAATGCGTACCGCGGAGGCCGGTTCGGCTTTGTTTCTTCTCATGCTGCCAACACCTTTGGACTGGCTGCCATCACCCTGCTTTTGCTGGGGTCTTCAGGGACCCGCTGGATGTGGATTTGGGCGGGAATTGTCAGTTGGACCAGAATATATCTCGGCGTTCATTATCCGGGAGACATAATCTGCGGCGCGCTTTTCGGCGCAGGTTTTGCCCTCGCCACCTTCACCCTTTTTCACCGGTTTCTCCCGGCCATTTCGACCCCATGAATCCACTGGCTCCATACCTCTTGTCGGCCATCTTTGTAGGCGGTGGATTGGGCGCAGTGGCCCGGCACATTTTTGGGGTCTGGTTGAACGCCAAATCGGCCATTCCCATGGGGACGCTGTTGGCCAATCTTCTGGCCACTGCCATCTTGGCTTGGGCCACCACCCGGTTTGCGGAAAAATGGCCCGATCACACGACCCTGCAAGCGGCCATTGCTGTCGGCTTTTGTGGGGGCTTCAGCACCTTTAGCACCTTCAGCGCAGACACCCACAAACTCATGGCTTCGGGCCAATGGGGATGGGCCTTGGCCAACGTGCTCATTAGCGTTTTGGCGTGCGTCTTGGTGTTTGCGCTCGTCAGCGGCGGGTTGCGGCGTTAAATTCACGGTCGATTCCGACCGCCATGCCCCAACGATTCGTCCTCTCGGCCGCCTTGCTCAACCTCTGTCTGCTCTCGGGAATGAGCACCGCAACATGGTCGCAAATGCCTGCCGGTTTTACCGCCCAAAACACCCCGCCCAAACTGGTTGTGGCCATCACGGTGGACCAAATGAGGGCCGACTACTTGACCCGCTATGAATCAGGTTTTGGCACCGAAGGGTTCAAACGGTTTTTCCGTCAGGGTTTCGCAGGCATGGACCACCACTTCAGCTACGCCCCGACCTACACAGGTCCCGGACATGCCAGCATCGCCACAGGCACCACACCTGCCGTACACGGCATCATCGGCAACAATTGGTTTGACAGGAAAGAAGGACGGAAGGTGTACTGTGCCCAAGACAGCACCGTCGCACCCGTGGGCATGCCCAACACCGACATCGGCACCAAAGGGCAGATGTCTCCAAACCGCATGAAAGCGAGCACTTGGGCCGACGAGTTCAAACTGCATTTCAGTGGCCGCGGCGGCAACACACCCAAGGTCATTGGAGCGAGCATGAAGGACAGGGGCGCCATCCTGCCCGCTGGCCATGCTGCAGATGCCGCGTATTGGGTCGTCGACGGACAATTTGTCACGAGTTCACATTACGCGCAATCCCTGCCTAAATGGGTCAAGCGATTCAACAAAGCGGACCCTGCAAAAGCACTGCTGGATGCCGGTTGGTCGCTGCGCGATGCTCCCGAAACCTACGGCGGCAGCATGACCGACAATACCCCCTTCGAAGGCAAATGGCGCGGTGCAGAACGCCCCACCTTTCCCTATGACTTGACCGCCCTCGCAGAGGCCAATGGCGGCATGGACATCATCAAAGGGACCCCGCATGGGAACACCTTGCTCGTGGACTTCGCCCTGGCCGCCCTCGAGGCCGAGCAATTGGGAGCAGACGCAACACCAGATGTACTCGCGCTGTCCTTTAGCAGCACCGATTACGTGGGCCACCAGTTTGGAGCCCATGCGATGGAGACCGAGGACATCTACCGCCGCCTCGACGACGAATTGGCCCGGCTGTTTGAGGCCCTGGATGCCCAAGTGGGTAAAGGCATGTGGACCGCTTTCCTGACGGCTGATCACGGCGGCGTGACCGTGCCCGGACTCGAAAAGCAACGCGGCCTTCCCGTGGATTACTGGAACCCCGAGCGCATGAAAGAGGCCGTACATGCTGCTGTAGAAGCCAAGTACGGCCGAGGCGACATTGTGAGGACATATGACAACGACCAATTCTTCCTCGACCGCAGCGTCATGCGCGAAGCCGGGATCGATGCTGATGAAGCCGCCCGTTTTACAGCGGCAGTGGCTGCGGAGTTTCCAGAAGTACAGCGCACCCTCACTGCGGGAGATTTGAGGATTGGCCACTTCACTGAAGGGGCTGAGTCCAATGTTCAGCGCGGCTGGCACGCTCAGGCATCCGGTGATGTCGTCATTGTCCTGAAGCCCGGTTTTCTCGAATACGGACGGACCGGGACCAGTCATGGAAGTCCCTACGCCTACGATACCCACGTGCCTTTCCTGATCATGGGGCCCGGCATTCCACAAGGCCGGACCTACGCCCGAACCGAAATTCGGGACATCGCCCCTACGCTTTCGGCATTGCTGGGCTTTCCTCGCCCCAGTGGATGCACAGGCAGCCCCGTAGAGGCCCTCTTCGACTGAAGCCAACCACCACATGAACGGCATTCACCACAGCATCAGCCGCGCAGGTCGGCATGAACTGTTCATCCAAGCGCAATTTCCTCCGGGTACGGACCGGATTCATTTGCCCATATGGCGTCCCGGCCGCTACGAGCGGGGCGACTTCGGCCAGTGGGTGCGCGGCATGGAACAGTGGCACGACGGGGCTTGGCAGCCAATGCAGAAACAGGACCTGCACGTCTGGACTTGCCACAGCGCGGGTAAAGATGAGCCAGCGGTCCAAGTCCGGTACCGTTTTACAGCCCGCCGGCTGGACGCTGGAAGCACCTGGGCGGACGATGACATGCTCTATGTAAATCCGGTCAACTGCCTGCTCTTCCACCCCGACCTCGACGACACCCCCATCACGGTCAGCTTGCCCGATATCCCTGAAGACTGGGCCCTTGCGACAGCCCTATTGACCAGCCTGGCACCCGACGGTGTGCAATTGCATGCCATCGATACTCAGCAGCTGATGGACAGCCCTTGGATCGCCGCACCGGCGGCCGACCTCTGGCATCAAACGTATGATGTGCAAGGCCACACCTTTCACGTCCACGTCTGGGGAAAGCGGCATTTTGATGATCCTGCATTTGTGGAGGCACACCGCCGTTTCACAGAAGCGCAGATGACCGCCTTTGGATGGTTGCCTGTGCCTGAGTACCACTTCCTCTATCTGTTCCCAGATTTTGCTGCGCGTCATGGCGTAGAACACGAAGCCTCTACCGTGATTGCGTGGGGACCTGCCAACGGGTTGACGCATGACGCTGAAGGACCGTCTCCGGGGATGGAGGAAGTCATCGACATCGCGAGCCATGAACTGGTCCACACCTGGAATGTCAAGCGCATGCGGCCGGCAGAGTGGATGCCCTACGATTTCTCAAAGGCTTCGCCGAGCCGAATGGGCTACATCGCCGAGGGTGTGACCACCTATCTCGGCGACCTCTTCCTCCTCGAATCTGGCGTGATCGAAATGGAAGGTTGGCTCAGGAGGTTTGAGAAACTGCTCACCCGCCACCTTTGGAATCCAGGAAGGTTAGAAACCTCTGTGGCCGACAGCAGCTTTGACACTTGGCTCGACGGTTACCGCATAGGCGTGCCACACCGGCGCGGAAACATCTATGTGGAGGGGGCTGTCCTGGCCTTCCTCTGTGATGTGACCTTGAACAAATCTGGTGCTGGATGGCTCATCGATGCCCTGGCAGAAATGACAGGACCAACACAAAATCGCAGCTTGGATGAAGCCACGTATTGGGCGACCCTCGAACGCAGAGCCAGCCAAAGAGGTCCCGAAGGCCGCCAAGAGATTCAAGACCTGCGCGCAGCCTACTGTGAAGGCAAAGAGGACACCTGGCCGGCCCTGGTAGACGCCCTGCTCCACCAAGGCATTCAAGCTTCGCTCGAACCACACAAGGACGAGTTGGCACGGTGTGGCGCCCTATGCGGCAAAGGCAGAGAAGGCCGCTTGGAGGTCAAGGTCTGCTGGCCGGACAGCCCAGCATGGAATGCTGGATTGCGCCATGGCGACGTCATTGAAACGAGCCAAGCAACAGCGAATGAAGTGGCAGTTTC
>JAKMCW010000108.1 GCA_022428205.1 Flavobacteriales bacterium | reverse complement strand
GTCCTGACCATACCTCTCGGCCTGCAGCGTCCAACATGCGAAGCTGTGTGGCACCGAGGTCTCGGCCGAAGACGACCGTCCAATGGCTGGCATCTTCGCTGATAGAGACTGGTGCCTCCAGTACGCGGGCCTCGTTCCAATTGAGCACGAGGAAGGGCAACTCTACGATATCGGAGCAAGTGTTGTTCCAAGCTTCGAGCTCAACCAGGTGTCCACCCAAGGCACTGACCGGATGAAACAATGGCTCATCCTCACCGACGATTTCACCGTCGATCACCCAACGGTAATGCTCTTCGCCAAGACAAGTGGACAAAGCCTCCAGCGCCGTACCGCCAACAGGATCCATGACCAGCATGGCGTCGTAGTCGGCTTCAGCCACTACCGCAGCAGGGTCGAAAAGATCGAGGACGATGGTCTCGTCAAGACACAGGTGGTCGACTTCCAAAGCATAAGTGCCCGGCGCCAGTCCCTCGAGAGCGACTTCACCACCGGTTTCCGTGTTGGCCCACACGGCCTCGTTGCCCAAACGCAGTGAAGCGTTGAAGTCTCCGCTGCCGTAAAGCTCAAAATCGAGGTTCACTTCGCCTGCGTTACATGCGGGCACCTCCCAGTCAAGACCAAGCAACTCAGGTTGCTCACCTGGCATCACTGTAAAGGTCCGACGCTCCGTTCCGCAGCGCATGCCGGGTCCCGCAACCACGAGACCGTATTCGCCTGGGCTGAGCCCTTCAAAAGCGGCCACGCCAGTATATCCAATCAACTGCTCGAGGACGTTGTCACCGCCGTCCGTCAACAAGACATTGGTGGGCTCTTCACCCAAGGCCACCTCTACGCGGCCGTCTTCCATCGCGGGACAGCTCGGCGGGCGCGCAAAAACGGCGGCGCTGCGCACCACTTCCAGCACAAAGCGGCCTTCGGCAGCCTCATGTTCAGGAAGGGTAAAGGTCATCTCATCGCCCACGCGCGAGACGATCATCTCGCCAGTCTCGGTATCCGTGATCACCACGCACACCTCAGCGCCTTCCGTGAAACCTATGACGCGCATGGTCGTCTCCATGTTGGCACGTGACTTCACATACAGGGGCACGTTGGCCTCCTGGGGCAAGAGCTTCTTGATGTAGCGCTCGTCATCAGACCACACCGCCATCTCACCCGCCTTGACACTGGAAGAAGACATCAGGCTGAGGTCGTGTCCAGAAACAGGAGAAAGGTCACCTCCAACTCCAAAAGAGAGGTAGGCCTTGTTCACCCCAAAGTCGTTTTCGATTTCCAACATCAACACCGCGTCGTTCTCGTTCTGGCTGTTGCGCGTGAAGGCGGGAACATCTCCGTCTGCAACACTGATGGCCGTTGATGGAATGGTCAATGTCCCCGTTGAAGAACCCGCTTCTAGGTTCACCCAGAAAGCCTGACCAGGAGCGATGTGGGTAGCCCCACTTGTAAAGGTTCCGTCACTGGAACGGCGCACGAAATTTTGAGTCTGCGTATCGAAGACGGCGTACTGATCCTGAATGCCTGAACTGGCGGCGTATACAGCGCTCCAATCCAATGCCGCTTGGAACGGATTGAACACCATGTTCCAGCCTGCATAATTCGATGTAGCTGTGCGGGTCAAAGCAAAAGTCTGTGTGCTGCCTTGAACGTGACTCTTCAAGGTGCCCTCGGTTTCCATGACGGGGTTCTGGAACCCAGCAAGGAAAATCCAACCACCCCCCAATGTGTCCAGCGGGGTGTTGAGGTTGGCGGGCTCTACAAATGCATCCTCGGTTTCATCCCAGAACAGCAAAGTCGCAAAAGAGCCCGGCCATTGCGTACCTGGGAATCCCGCCAAGAAGTAACCCGAAATACCATCAAGGTCACCCGCCACAGCTCCTGTAAGCGGTGAAGCAAATGACGTGTAACCGTTTAAGGTCACCCCATCACCATCTGGAGCGATGTAGCGTTGCACCACAGCATTGGCTGCCTCGAGAGACCCCGTGCTGTTGTCTTCCAAGCTGGCGCCCGAAGCGATCATGTCAAGCATTCCTGTGCCGCCCGCATCTGATCCAAACGTGAGGACATTGCCATCCATCTCGACGACACCCTGGTCGATGTCAAGTACGCCATCAACGCGGGCATTTGCCGCAAACGTCACGCCCGCACTGGCCACCCTCAACGTGTCAAACCTGATGTCAGAACCCGCAACCGTCTGTGCGCTGGCTCCGGTCAATTCAATGCGTCCTGAAATGTTGGTGCCATCGTCGATGGTCAAGTCGCCTTTGACATTGAGCTTGGCACCCCCTGAGAGGTTGAGTTGTCCACCCGCTCCAAACGTGAAGTCATGGACATCGACACTGGTCACGCCAGCCGCCAGTTCCATCTCGCCTTTGACCACCAAGCGCCCCGTACCTGAGAGGGTACCGCCTTGGTGATGGAAGTCGCCATTTACGGTCAGGACTTCACCCGCCGGAATGGACAATTCAGCACCGGACTCCAGCGTAAGCTCACCCAGGCTGTAACCACCGGTAGGCACGCTGATCAAGGTGTTGGCAGAAATTACAGCGTGGCGTGTTCCCGACTCGGTCACCGGATGAATGTCGATGTACATGGAGGACGTGTTGCAGGTGTAACCCGCCTCGTTACAGGGCTTACCTGCCCAAATCGTGCCATCGAAGCCACCGTCCTTGCGGCTGTAAACCTTGGACCAGTCATACTCGCACGATCCGTCGTCACTCAAGGCGACGTGTCCATCGGCGGGTGATGCGATGTAATTGCTCGCGTCGGGGTCGGTACAACCGCGCTTCAATCCATAGACCCCCATATCATCGAAGGCATGGGCGGCGATGTTGTTTGATCCGGAGGTGTTGTTTTCGACCTCCACTTGCAGGCGCAGGATGCCTGAGACGGCATTCACTTTTTCGTCGACCGCAATCGTGGCGCTTGAAACGCCGGTCATCTCGGCCAACAAGGGCGATTGCAATGTATTGTCATCCTCCCAACCGAATCGGGCATAGTCTGCAGCCGCTTGGTTGCCCAAGCCCGTCAATTCACCGGTCACGTAAACACTGTCAAATGGCGACACCGTCACGCCCCGAGACGTCCAGCGGATGTAACTCCCCGCCGTATTGTAGGCCTTCATCACCGTGTCCGAAGACACCACTTCGGTGAAGAAAGAAAACGGACCGGAAAGCAATCCTTCGCCCGTACCATAGCTGCTGTCTTCAAATTCGAGGGACCACTCCGTTTCCAGTGCGGCGTTGTTCTCGTTTTGGATTTCATCGCCGTCCTGGTCAATGGAGCCCTCGTAGCCATAGCCCAAACCTCCTTGGGCAGCGCCATTGTCAGCGAAGTTCTCGAGGTAAATCTGCTGCAGCGCATACCCTTGGCAAGAACATGTGCCATCACCAGCGTTGACATAACGGTCTGAGAAGTTGGACGACACACCGTCATCACACGCATCTCCGATGTAATTGCATTTGCTCACGTCTTGCGTGATCGCAATGGCGCTGTACGAACAAGCCCGTGGGTCGGTACAACCGATGTCCTGGCAGTCTCCGTTGCCATCCTTACCAGTTTGGCAGTATTCGCCTAAAACAGAAACCTGATTCAATCGGAGTTTTGCAAACTGTTGTGCGTACCCTCTTACAACAACAACCAGCGACTGCTTGGCTGCGGAGGAGATGACTTCGTCGTGAGAGGTAAACTCTCCCGATACATGCAGCACCTCTCGCTCTACCCCATCTTCGATGAAGTAAACCACAAAGCCTCCTTCGAGGTACAATGGCGGACCGTCATAGTTGGTCACCTCACTCAATACCAAGCGAACCCTCGGTGAAAGAATATGGTGCACATCAAAAGCCCGAGACATCCAAGTCACGGTCGTGGTATCCGCCCCATTTAAACCTGAGTAGTTGAACTGAATGAACTGCTCGCCACCCGAAGCCCCGACGGAGATGCTGCCCTTCTGAGCTTCACCCAACAGGGTCCATCCGGCACCACCAGCACCAGATGACCCCT